>DAIODI010000081.1:0-11880 GCA_036746875.1 Aestuariivirgaceae bacterium
CAGCACGAGGGGGCCGCCGGGACTGGCGACGGCGCGGTAATCGCGGGGGGTGGCCTGCATCTCCGCGCGACAGAGGAAGAACCACTGCTTGAGGAAAATGTTCCGGCGTTCCTCCTCGAACACGGCCGGGGCGGTGTAGAACGAGGCGGGCATCGCGCGGGCGCGGTTGACGGGCGCCATCGCCTGAACGATCTGGTCACGGTCCATTTTCATGACCTGAGAGGATCACTGCCGGATGGCCGCTGTCAACAGGGCGCGGGCGCGAGGGCCCGGGCGCAAGGGCACGGGCGGCGGGCGCGGTTCGCCCCTTCCCCTTCCGCACGGCAGCCATCGCGCAGGCGCCACTGGCGAAGCCGGCGGGATCGGGCATACTCTTCCCTCACGTCAATCGCCCGGCGGAGAGCCGCATGCCACGGAGCATCCCATGAAGGCCGTCGTTCTTGGCGCGGGCATCGTCGGGATCACCACCGCCTACGAGCTCAACCGCGATGGCCATGAGGTCACCGTCGTTGACCGCGAGGCGCTGCCCGCTTCGTTCACCAGCTACGCCAACGCCGGCCTGTTCGCGCCCGGCCACTCGTATGCGTGGTCGTCGCCCGCCGCGCCCGGCGTCCTGATGAAATCGCTCTGGCGCAACGACCAGGCGCTGCGCTTCCGGCCGAACCTCGACCCGGCGTTCTGGTCGTGGATGTGGCGGTTCTGGAAGGAATGCACCGCCGAGCGCGCCGCCCTCAACACCACCCGCAAGGTGCGGCTCTGCAATTACTCGCAAGCCGTGTTCCACGAAACGCTCGCCCGCGCGCCGGTGAAGTACGACGGCCGCCGTGGCGGGCTTCTCTATTTCTACCGCTCGAAGGCGGCGTTCGAGGCGGCGGCGGCGAAGTCGTCGATCCTGCAGGACAACGGCTGCCCCATCGATACGCTGGATGCGGCGGGCGTGGTGGCGAAGGACCCGGCGCTCGAAGGCGTGAAGGACCAGATCGCCGGCGGTCTCTACGCCCGCAACGACGAGTCCGGAGACTGCCGGATGTTCGCCCGCAACATGGGCCAGTGGCTGGAGTCGCAAGGGGTGACGTTCCGGTTCGGAACCACCGTCACCGGCTTTGAAACGGCGGGCGACCGCATCGCCGCCGTCGTCACAGACATGGGCAAGGTGACGGGCGACATCTACGTGATGTGCCTCGGCGTCTACAGCCCGCACCTGTCGCGGCAACTGGGCGTGGACCTGCCGATCTATCCCGTGAAGGGCTATTCGATCACCGTGCCGATCGGCGGGCGCAACAACCCGCCCACCATCGGCGGGGTGGACGAGGAGAACCTCACCGCCTACTGCCCGATGGGCGACCGGCTGCGCGTCACCGCCACGGCGGAATTCGCCGGCTATTCCAACGCCCACCGGCCGGAGGACTTCCGGCACATGGTGAAGGTCGTCAGGGATCTGTTCCCGGACGGCGCCGACTATTCGCGGATCGAGTACTGGGCGGGCTTGCGGCCGATGACGCCGGAGGGAACGCCGATCCTGGGCCAGGGGCGGCAGTCGAACCTCTGGTACAATACCGGGCAGGGCCACATGGGCTGGACCATGAGCCATGCGGGGGCGCGGATCACCGCCGATCTCATCGCCGGGCGCAAGGCGGCGATTCCGCTCGACGGCATGACGGCGCGCGAGCGCATGGCCGCTTGACCGGAGCCGCCTCGATTTCGCCCGACCGGGACGCCATAGGCCGGGGGGCCCGCCGGAACGTTGCGCCACGGGTGGATCGGGGAAAACCGCAGCCGTGATCGCCGCCGCCTTCCGCTGGCTCGAAACCGCCGTCAATCCGTTCCCGCCGCCGCTGCCAGAAATGCCGCCGACGGCGCTGTTGCCGTTCATCCTCCACTACGCCAAGCCGTTCTGGCCGCTGCTCCTTGCCTCCTCGGCCCTCGCCACCGTAGTGGCGCTCATCGAGGTGTCGCTGTTCGCCTTTCTCGGCCGCCTTGTGGACTGGCTCGCCGTCTCAGACCGCGCCAGCTTCTGGGCGGACCACTGGCCGACGCTCTCGGCCATGGGCTTCGTGATCCTGATCGGCCTGCCGGTCCTCAAGTTCTGGTACGAAGCGGTCGTCCACCAGGGGCTGCTCGGCAACTTCCCGATGCGCATCCGCTGGGAGGCGCACCGCTACGTGCTGCGCCAGTCCATGGACTTCTTCCAGAACGACTTCGCCGGGCGCGTCGCCACCAAGGTGATGCAGACCTCGCTCGCCGTGCGCGAGGTGGTGCTGAAGATTTCCGAGGTGCTGCTCTACGTCGCCGTCTACTTCATCGGCGCGCTGGTGCTGTTCGCCATGAGCGACATCCGCCTCTCCGGCCCGCTGGTGCTTTGGCTTGCGGGCTATGTCGCGGCGCTCGCCTGGTTCATCCCGAAACTGCAGGCGGTGTCGAAGGCGCAGTCGGATGCGCGCTCGCTGGTCACCGGGCGCATCGTCGACAGCTACACCAACATCGCCACGGTGAAGATGTTCGCCCACACGGCGCGCGAGGACAGCTACGCCAGGGCCGGCATGGAGACCTTCCTCGACACCGTGAACCGGCAGATGCGGCTGGTGACGCAGCTCATCGTCGTGCTCAACGCGCTCAACGCGCTGCTGCTGTTTTCCGTCGCCGGCCTCGCCATCTGGCTCTGGCAGGCCGACGTCATCACCACCGGGGCGATCGCCTTCACGGTGGCCCTGCTGCTGCGGCTGCAGGGTATGTCGCACTGGATCATGTGGGAGGTGGCGGGCCTGTTCGAGAACATCGGCATCGTCGAGGACGGCATGGAGACCATCGCCCGCGACCGCGAGGTGGTGGATGCGCCGGCGGCCGGCGTGCTCCGCGTCCACCACGGCGAGGTGCGCTACGAGGCGATCCATTTCAACTACGGCAAGCATCGCCCGGACCACGCGCAAGGCGTGATCCACGATCTCAGCCTTGTGGTGAAGCCGGGCGAGAAGGTTGGCCTTGTGGGACGCTCCGGCGCCGGGAAATCGACTCTGGTCAGCCTGCTTTTGCGCTTCTACGACCTCGAGGGCGGGCGCATCCTGATCGACGGACAGGACATCGCGCGCGTCACCCAGGAGTCGCTGCGGGCGAACATCGGCGTGGTGACGCAGGACACCTCCCTGCTGCACCGCTCGGTCGCCGACAACATCCGCTACGGCCACCCGGACGCGCCGTTCGAGGCCGTCGTTGAGGCGGCGCGCCGGGCCCATGCGCTCGACTTCATCGAGAAGCTGGAAGACCCCGGCGGCCGGCGCGGCTTCGACGCGCACGTCGGGGAGCGCGGCGTGAAGCTGTCCGGCGGGCAGCGCCAGCGCGTGGCGATCGCCCGTGTTCTGCTCAAGAATGCCCCGATCCTCGTGCTCGACGAGGCCACCAGCGCGCTCGACAGCGAGGTTGAGGCGGCGATCCAGGAGAGCCTCTACAGCCTGATGGAGGGCAAGACCGTCATCGCCATCGCGCACCGGCTGTCCACCATCGCCGCCATGGACCGGCTGGTGGTTATGGACGAGGGCCGAATCGTCGAGCAGGGCGACCACGCCAGCCTGCTGGCCGGCGGCGGCCTTTACGCCTCGCTCTGGGCCCGCCAGTCGGGCGGCTTCATCGCCGGGGGCGGGCAGGAACCGGCGGTGGCGGCGGAGTGACGATCGCCTGCGGCCACTGTGGCCGCGGCGCAACGACGCTGGAAAAATCACCGGCCGGGCCAGCCGTTGGTGGTTTTGGCCATCCGCCGGTGGCAAAACGAATCTACGTCGGCCGCTGCAGAGGATTTCAAATGCCTGTCGCCACTCGTGGAATCGCTTTCGCAGTCGCGGCCCTCGCCGCCGGGCCGGCGTTCGCGGCCGATCTCGCGCCGCCAGCCCCACTCGGCCCGATCGTTTCCGGCTATCTCAACAGCTACGTCGGCGTCGGCATTTTCGACGGCTCGGGCGACTCGGTCGACCTGAACAGCGACTGGTCGCTCCTGATCGGCAGCTATGGCGCGTTCAGCGACCCGCTCGGCTCCAAAATGTCGATCAAGCAGGACGTGTCCTACGAATACGGCACACTGGCCACGAGCAACAACGACAGCGACAAACGCGACCTGTTCCTGTACTCCGGCCAGCTCGGCACCCACCTGACGCTGCGCGACACATCGCAGGGCCTCGTCGGCGGCTTCGGCGGCTTCGGCATGGCCAACGGCGACTCGTCGTCGGCCAGCTACGTTTTCGCCGGCGGCGAGGCCATGGGATACTTCGACGCGTTCAACCTTTACGCCCAGGCGGGCTGGTTCGACAGCGAATCGAATGACATCGGCTACGACCTCGGTCTGAACAACGCGTGGTTCGCCCGCGGCGTGGCGCGGTACTTCATCACGCCTGACTCGCGCCTCCAGGGTGAATTCTCGTGGGCGAGCGGCGACTACGGCTACCTCGAGGACACCGCCAATGTTCTCGAGTGGGGCGTCCGGTACGACTGGCTGTGGAGCGACGTTCCGGTCGTCGGCTCGCTGGTCGGCGCAATGCCGATCTACATCGCCTATCGCGGCAATTACGCCGAGGGCGATTACGACGACAGCGAAGTGTGGTCCAACACCTTCATGATCGGCACCACTTATCGGTTCGGCGGCCCCAATCTCCAGGAGTTCGAGCGCGTCGGCGCGCCGCTCGACCTGCCGAACATCGGCCGCTGGGTGGCCGCCGGAACCATCCTCGATCCGGGGATGCCCTTTTAATCGCCGCCCGACCGCTCAGTCGAGGAACACCCGAACACTGGCGGATCGGCCGGCGGCGTCGATCACCGTCAGTGTCGAGTATCCGGCCCCGTCGGCGCGCCACCGCGCCTGACGGCGATAGGACAGACCGCCCAGCGGCCGGCCGTTGGCGAGCCAGCGAAATGGCGCGCGGCCACCTTCGATCCTGAGCGCAAGATCCCCCGCCCCTCCACGTTTGTAGCCGACATCGACGCGGGCGCCGTCCGGGGGATGGACGATGGCGGG
Source organism: Aestuariivirgaceae bacterium (assembly GCA_036746875.1). Taxonomy (GTDB): domain Bacteria; phylum Pseudomonadota; class Alphaproteobacteria; order Rhizobiales; family Aestuariivirgaceae; genus DAIODI01. The sequence goes on from DAIODI010000081.1 coordinate 4,997, forward strand.
GGCGGCTTCGCGGGCGGCGCGCACGCTCACCAGCGCGGACGGCGGGGTGAACCGCTTCAGGCCGTAGGGCAGATCTCCGGCCGCAAGCCGTTGCGTTCCGGGCGGCGAGCGCGGCAGCGGCTCCCGCTTCAGCGGCAGCCGCCCGAAGGCGTCGAACAGCAGCGGCGCCGCCGCCAGCCGTCCGGTCATGCCGGGCGAGGGCGCGCCGTCCGGCCGCCCGGTCCACACACCGAGAACGTAACGCCCGTCGAAGCCGATGGCCCATGAGTCGCGGTAGCCGAACGAGGTGCCCGTCTTGTAGGCGAAGCCGTTCCGTAACGCTCCATCCGGAGGAGCCACGCCGGCGAGGATGTCGGCGACGCGCCAGGCGGCGTCCGCAGACAGCACCTCGCGCATGGGGCCGAACGGCTTCGGCGCACCCTTGCGCCCGTCGCCCAGCGTCGCCACCCGCCCGCCATTGGGAAAGATGGTGTAGAGCTGGACGAGATCGCGCAAGGTGACGCCGACGCCGCCGAGCCCCATCGGCAGACCGGGCGCTTCGCCGGCGGGCAGCCTCGCGTCCACACCCGCCGCCGCAAGCCGGCTGGCGAAGCGCTGCGGCCCGACCGCATCGAGGAGGCGGATGGCAGGCACGTTGAGCGACAGTTGCAGGGCCACACGGACACTGACATCGCCCTGGTAGGTCATGTCGAAGTTGGTGGGGCGATAGCCGCGGAAGCTCGCCGGACGATCCTCGATGATGGTCTCCGCAGCCACCAGCCCCTGCTCGAGGGCGAGCCCGTAGATCAGCGGCTTGAGCGCCGAGCCGGGCGAGCGCGAGGCGGCGGTCATGTCGATTTCGCCGGCGTGCGCGGCGTCGAACAGGCCGGGCGAGCCGACTTGCGCCAGCACCTCGCCGGTGAGCGCGTCGGCGAACACCAGCGCCGCCGACTGGCCACGCTCCAGCGACCGCGCATGATCGCGCGCCGCCGCCTCCAGCGCCTCCTGCATCGCCCGGTCCAGGGTGAGCGAAAGCGTGCGCGAGCCGGGATCGCGGGCGACCGCATCGCGCGCCAGATGGGCGGCGAGCGCCGGGAGCGGCGACCGGTTGCGCGGCGCGGGTTCGGCCCCGGCGCGCGCAGCCTCCGTCGGGTCGATCGCGCCGAACGCGGCGGCTCGCGCCAGCACCCGTTGGCGGGCGGCTTCGGCCCGTGACGGGGAGCGATCCGGCCGGCGGGCCTCCGGCGATTGCGGGATGGCGACGAGCAGCGCCGCTTCGCCCGGCGACAGCCGCATCGGCTCCTTGTCGAAGTAGGCGAGCGACGCCGCCCGCACCCCTTCCAGGTTGCCGCCGTAGGGCGCAAGCGTGAGATAGAGATCAAGGATGCGCTGCTTCGACAGTCGCCGTTCAAGCTGCGCGGCGCGGGCGATCTGCTTCAGCTTGCCTGAAAGGGTGCGGGTGTCGATGTCCTCGATCAGCCTCGCCACCTGCATGGTGATCGTCGAGCCGCCGGAAACGATGCGCCCCGTGGAGACGAGCTGCCACGCCGCCCGCGCCAGCGCGCGCATATCCACGCCGCGATGCTCGTGGAACCGGCGGTCCTCGTAGGCGATCAGGATCCGGACGAACCCGGGATCGACGTCGGCGGCGCTGACCGGCAGCCGCCAGCGTCCGTCGGCGAGCGAAAACGCCCGCAGCAGCGCTCCGTGCCGGTCGAGCACCACGGTCGATATCGCCTCGGGGCCTGGAACCGGCGGCGGAAACGCCCGGTCGAGCCCGTCGAGGCCAAGCGCGCCGGCCGCCATGACGGCGGCGGCGGCGACCGCCCTGCCAAGCGCACGCTTCACCCTCATGGCCGGGGCCCGATCACCTCCACCTGGCCCATGCCGGTGCGCGCCCACAGCTGCGGCCGGTACATATCCTCCACCGTGGACGGCGGCAGCGCGTAGACGCCCGGCGACACGGCGCGCACGAGATAGGCGAAGGTGAATTCGCGCTCGTCTCCGGCGGCGCGGTCGAAGGCGGCGACGAAGCGGTCGGCGCGCGCCTCGGTGTGCGCCGCCGTCACCTCGGGCAGCCAGTCGAAGGCGGCGAGATCGGCGCTGGCGACCAGCCTCGGGTTCTCGATCTCGAAGCCGCCGGGCAGCAGATCCTGCACCAGCACGCGGGCGGGCCAGGCGTCGGCCTGCGTCACGTTCACCACCACGAGGAACCGCTCGTTGCGGGCCACGGCCGAAACGTCGGCCACCTCGCCGTCGAGCGTGTAGAACGTGCGCTCGATCGTGAAGCCGTTCGCCTGCGGCGGCATCGGCGCCTCGGGCGCGCCGCGCGTGGTGATGACGGCCTCGACGGGCGCCGGGCCGGTGTTGACGATGGCGACGGGCGTCGCGGCAAGCTCCGCCCCGGGAATACGCGCGGCGAACCGCCCGGCGTGCGCCGCGCCGTTCACGTCGAGCGTGATCTGGCTGTCGCCGGCCTTGAGCGCGTGCGCAGCCAGCAGCAGCCACGCCTGCTCCTGCGTGCTGGTGAAGCGCTGGCCTTGCGCCATCGTCCCCACGGCCCGCGCCATCTCCGGCACGCCGTTGACGGCCGGTTTCGCCTCGCCGGCGAGCGCCACCAGCGCCGCGCCATCGCGCAGCCGCGAGCCATAGTCGGCGCGGCTCCAGTCTTCCGGCCCGCTGCGGAACAGCGCGAACGCGGAATCGAACGCGCTCTGCGCCCGCGCGCTGTCGCCGTAGAGCGCCAGCGCGGCGGCGAGTTGCGCGCGCGCCATCGGCGTCGCGAACTCGGCAAGGCGGGCGTCGGCGAAGTAGCGCAGATCGCCCACGGAGGCCCGTTTGTTGCGGGCGAGCACGTAGAGGGCGTAGGCCGTCTGCGGGCCCTGATCCGCAAGGTTCGTCTCGTAGGCGAGCGCGTTCTTCAGGTTGTCGAGCGCCAGCGAGAACGCCTCGTCCGGCACGGCGTATTTCGCCTCGAGGGCGAGGCTGAGGAAGTCGGTCACGAACGCGTCGAGCACCACATCGCCCGAGCCGGGGCTCCACAAACCGAAGCTCCCCGAAGCGCCCTGGAACGCGAGCACGCGCGAGATCGCCTCCTGCACACGCTGGCGAACATCCACGCCATCGTCCATCCCGGCGTCGCGGGCGACCTCGGAGAGGTAGAGCAGCGGCAGCGCGCGGCTGACGGTCTGCTCGGCGCAGCCGTAAGGGTAGCGGTCGAGCTTGAGCAGGAGCGAGGGCACGTCGAACCCGGCCGAGCGCGAAACGCCCACCGTGACCTCCGCTCCCGGCGTCAGACGGCCGGCAAGCAGCTCGGCGTCCACGGACAGGCTGCCGGCGGGCGGAATCGCCACCATCATGCGCTCGGTGACGGGAAGCTGCGCCGGGCGCACCATCACCGTTTGCGTGCGCTCAACCGCCGGGCCGTCGAGGCGCGACAGGCGGATCGTCACGCTGCCCTCCCCCGGTTCGACAGCGGTGACGGGAATCGCCACCGCCGTGCGCTTGCCCGGCTCCAGCGCGACCGACGCAGGAATCCCGGCCGCGTCGAGCGTCACCTGCGGCGGCGCGTCCACGGTGAGCTGGTAGTCGCCTGCCGGAGCGTCCGTGTTGGCGATGTCGAGCCGCAGCGTCGAGCGGTCGCCCGGCGCCATCGCCTTCGGCGCGGTCGCGGTGACGACGATGGGATCGCGCACCACCACGTCGCGCGCCGCGGAGCCGACGCCGTCCCTCGTCCAGGCGACCGCCATCAGGCGCACCGTTCCGTTGAACTCCGGCAGGTCGAACGCCACTGTCGCCTTGCCGCCCGCGTCGAGCTTCACCGGGCCGGAGAAGAACGCCACCAGCTTCTCGGTGGGCGGCGACCCCTCCATGCCCATGCCGGCCTGGTCGCCGCCGGTGCGGATGCGCCCGACCGGCCCTTGCGTGCCGTCGATGAGGTTGCCGTAAAGGTCGGCGATGGAGAGGCCGAGGCGGCGCTGGCCGAAGTACCAGGCCGCCGGATCGGGCGGGGCGTAACGGGTGAGCGTGAGGATGCCCACGTCCACCGCCGCGACCGCCACATACGCCTCCTCGCCCGGCTTCGCCGTCGTCACCGTCACCGGGATCTCAAGGCGGCTGCGCGGCTCGTGCTTCTCCGGCGCGTCGAGGGCGACGGGAAGCGCCCGCGCGCCCGGATCGACGGCGAGCCAGCGCAGGCCGATGGCGCGCTGCGGCATGCGGGTGTCGGCGTTGGCCCCGGGACGGTAGAGCGCCACGGTGACGTAGGCGCCCGCGCCGTAGTCGGCGCTCACCGGAATGTCGATGGTCGCGCCCTCCTTCGGCACGGTCACGCTCGTCCGCCACAGGATACGGTCGGCCCCGACGATCACCAGCGCCTCGCCGGCGAACTGCGGCGAGATGGAGAGCCGAGCGGTTTCGCCGGCGGCGTACTTCGCCTTGTCGAGCGCGACCTCAAGGCCGTCGGGCGCTTCGGTCGAGGTCTGGGCGACGTACCAGCCGGCGGTGAACTCAACCGAGGTGCGCGGGCCGTTCTCGCCGGCGGCGATCACGGTCAGCCGGTAGCGGCCGAAGTCGAGTCCGCCAGGCGCGATGCGGGCCGGCGCGCCGGCGGGCGCGCTCACCACGCCGTCGGCGACGCGCCTCGCCGAGACGATGGGCTCGTAGTTCCACGCGCCGTTCTGGCGATACCACTGGTACTGGCGCTCGATCCGCTCCAGCGACCAGCCGACGTTCGCCGGCAGCGGCTGCGCCTCGCCGGGCCGGGCGGCGATCACCTCGAACGAGGGGGCGACGCCGGTGGCCACGGTGTCGCCCGAAAACGAGGGCTTCAGGCCGATGTAGGGCTGGTCGGCGGCGATGGGCGCCGACACCGTGCGCTCCACCGCCCGGCCGCCGCCTTCACGCAGCCGCGCGATCAGCGTGGCGGTGAGCGGTCGCGTGGAAAACGGCAGGTCGTCGAGCGCCACCTCGAACGTCGCCATGCCGTCCTCGCCGGTGGCGGGCAGGTCTTCGAGCGGCATGTTGACCGAAACCGGGTCTTCCTCGGCAAGGCCGAACAGATAGCCCTCGAAGCCCGGCAGGCTGCGCGACGCGGCGATCCGCACCTCGCCCTCGACGGTCAGGTCCGAGGCCGGCGCGCCATAGAGGAACCGCCCGGCGATGGCGGCGGTGGCGGCTTGCCCCGCCGAGATGATCTCCGGCGTGAGCGTCAGGTCGAACTCGACGCGGTCCGAGATGAAGTCCTCGACGAGGAACGGTTTTTCGGCGACGGGGTCGGCCTTCGGATCGCTGAAGACCGCCACGGTCCAAGTTCCGCGCATGGCGTTGCGCGGCAACGGCAGCGTCACCCGATGGCCGCCAAGGCCCGGGTCGGCGCTCTGCACCCGGCGGGCTTCCAGGCCGTCGGGGCGGCGGAACACGAAGGTCAGCGGCAGGCCTTCGACGGCGCGGGCGGAATCGTCGCGGGCAAGGGCTTGCGCGTTCACCGTTTCGCCCGGCCGGTAGACGCCGCGCTCGGTGTAGAGGAACACGTCCACCGGACCGGGCGCGGCGCGCCCGGTCACGCCGCGGTCGGAGAGGTCGCAGCCCGGCCGCGTCAGATCGAGGGACACGAAGTCGCCGTCCGCGCCGGTGGCGGTGAGCGCGGCGGGCGCGAGCGAGCCGGGGCCGCGGGCAAGCCCGGCGTCGAAACGGGCGACGCCTTGCGCGTCGGGCGTCGCCTGCGCCAGCACCTCGTTGTTGCGGGCGACGAGATCGAGGGCGACGTTGGCGAGCGGCTTTGCGGTTTCGAGGTCGCGGGCGTAGACGGTGAGCCCGTCGTTGCCGGTGAAGGTGGCGAGCCCGATGCCCGAGACGACGAACCACTGCGTCGCCCTGGGCGACCACTCGTCGCGCCGTTCGCCGCGCGCCGACGCGACGAGGATGTAAACGCCGGGCCGGCGGGCGGGGAGCGCCTCGTCGACGGGAAACAGCGTCAGGGTTTCGCGGTTAAGGTCGTAGCCGGTCTCGATGACGCCCGTCCACACCTCCTCGCCGGTGGTGTCGGGGATCATGCCGGCCTCGTAGCCGCCCATCTGGCGCAGGAACAGGCCGTCGGTGATCGCCCGGCTCAGGCCCCGGTCGCCGATGCGGTAGAGCGACAGGTCCACCTCGCGGGCGTTGACGGTGACGAGCGGAATGCCCTTCGCGCCCGCCTTCGGCAGAACAAAGTTGTTACCGGTGAAGCGCACCGAGGGCGCGCGATCGCGCACGTAGACATCGAGCGTGACCGGAGCTTCGAGCACCTCGCCCACCGCCGCCGGCAGGCCCTGGCGCAGGCCGATCTGGTAGCGCGAGCCGTGCTGAAGGCCATCGACGCAGATCTGCGCCCCCTCGGCGCGTAGCGCCGGCGCGGGCTGGCCGTTCAGCGTGACGAAGTTCTGGTAGTCGACGCCGGACTGCACGAGGTTGTCGGAGAACTGGACGCAGGCGCGCGGCGAGGCGGTGTCGGCGTCCACCGTCTGCTCGACGACGCGGAAGCCCTTGCGGCCCTTGAGGTCGAGGAACGCCGCCCGGACGGGCGCGGAGTCGGCGAGCGCGAGGCTCGCCTTGTAGGCTTCGAGCGACGGCCGGAAAAGCTCGCGCCTCTCAAGCCCCTGCGCCAGCAGCGCCAGCGCCTCGGCGCGCTGGGCGGCGGCGCGAGTGCGTTCGTAGCCGAGCAGCGCCGCCGAGGTCGCCTCGCGCGGCAGCGCGTACTGCTCGTTGCCGTCGGCGGGCGGAATGGCGAGGACGGCGCGGGCGAGACCCAGCCAAAGCGCCGGGTCGTCCCGGGTCGCCCCGAGCGCCGCGCGGTAGCTCTGGGCGGCGGCGCGCACGTCGCCCGAGTTGAGGAGGGTTGCGCCCTGGGCGGCGAGCGTTTGGGCGTC
>DAIODI010000082.1:0-11788 GCA_036746875.1 Aestuariivirgaceae bacterium
GCGCATCATTTTGTTCGCCAAGCGGTGTCTCCCTGGCGGGATGACGCCTTAACGGATGCGGGCGCGCTGGCGCAGCTTCTCGGCGACAAGCTTGCGTTCGGGTGGACTGAGCGCGCGGAAGGTCGCGAGCGCAAAGCCCGTGCCTTGCGCGACGAGACCGCCCACCTCGGCGCGATAGGCGTCCACGGCCCGGTCGAGCGCGGCGGCGTCGAACGGCTCGGCGGCGAGCGCGTCCGCCACCTTCAGCGCCGCGGCGCGCAGCTCGCGGCGTTGCTCGCGGAACTCACGGCGGTTGTGGCGCAGGGCGGCGACGATCTCGTCACGGCGGGCTTCCGGCAGCGCCTGCACGAAGGCGCGGGGCAGAAGCTCGTTATAGGCGGGCCCCATCAGGCGGGGCACGCGTTCGTTGCGGACGTACTGCGCCGCCACGGCCCCGAGCACGGCCAGGTTGGCCGCCAGAGAGGCGACGAGCAGCACATCCCGCCACGACCAGCGGCGCCGCGGCGGCGTGACGGGCGCGTCGCTCATGCGCCGTCTCCGTCGTCGCCGGTCGAAAGGTCGATGGCGCTCCACTCGGCGTCGTCGGCCGCGCCGGGCAACAGCCCATCCACGAGGCCCGCCGAGCCGGCCCAGACGCCGATCAGCAGCGAAGCGGCCAGCGCCATCCAGGCGGGGGCCGAGCGCAGCGGCGCGCGGCGGGGCGGCGAGACCGCGGACCAGACCGGCGGACGGACCACGGCGGGGGCCGGCTGCGGCGTCGCCGCCGCCCGCGCCAAAAGCCGCTCCACCGCGCCGGGCGGCGGCTGCGGCGATGCGGCTGAAGCGATCAGCGCATCGAGCGCCCTTGCGTCTCGACGGGCGGCTTCGGGGATAGCGGCGAGCAGATGGCCAAGGCGCGCGCGATCGTCCTCCGGCCAGCGCGCCGGGTCCGCGCCCCAGGCGGCGACAACCGCAGCGAGGCGTTCGCGATCAGCGGGGGTGAGCGAACCGGTCCTGGTCATGGTTCAGTACCGCGCCGCATCGTCGAGGAGCCCTTTCCATGTGCCGGCGAACGCCGCCTTGAGCGACCGGCGGGCGCGCGCCAGCAGCGACTCCAGCGCTTCCACGCTCACCCCCAGCATCGCCGCCGCCTCGATATTGCCGAAGCCCTCCATGTGGACAAGCACCAGCGCCGCCCGTTGCCGTTCGGGAAGCGCCGCGACGGCCTGCGCCACGGCCTGCGAAAGCGCCGCCCGGTCGAGGTTGCGATCGGGGCTGAGCGAGGTGTCCGGCGTCTCCGGCAGGTCGCCCGGCAGGTCGGGCCTGCGCCGGCGCAGCCGGTCGAGCGCCAGGTTGGCGGCGGCGCGGGCGAGCCAGGCCGGGAGCGCCTGGGGATCGCGCACCGCCGCCGCTCCCGTCCACAGCTTCAGAAAGGCGTCCTGCGCCACGTCCTCGGCCTCCGCCGCATCATTGAGCAGCCGCGCCGCCACGCGATGGCAGCGGGCGTGGTGGCGAACCACCAGCCGCTCGAAGGCGCGCACGTCGCCGGCGGCCGCCGCGGCGAGGTCCGCCGCATCGCCGCGCCCGGCGGATGCCTCGAACGTCCCCTGCCCCGGCGGCGCGCGTTCGGCCACGGCTTGCCAATCCCTTCCGCACCGCGTGCGGCGCGGCCACGGAAGCGCACGTCACGGCTGCGGGGTCGTGGCCGTGACGGCGCCCCGGCGGCGCTCCGTCATGCGGGCCCTATGATAGGCCTGCGCCTCCGTCAGTGTCACCGTGCCGTCGTTGTCGCCATCGGCGGCGGAGAAGATCTCGCTGAGGTAGGCGTCAACCTCCCTGGTGGTCATCTCGCCGTCGCCGTCGCGGTCGAGGCGGGCGATCAGACGCGCCTTGCGCCGCTCCATCTGCTGCTTCAGCCTCGCATCGAGTTCGGCGGTGGACACCTTGCCGTCGCCGTCGGCGTCGAGCCTGAGGAAGCGCCGCTCGGCCCTCGGGCGCAGCTCCTCGATGGCGAGCCTGCCGTCCTTGTTGGAATCGAGGCGCTGGAACGTCCGTTCGCTGCGCGGCATCCCCGGCTCGTCGGCGAGCGCCGGGAGGGCGGTGGCGGTGACGGCGGCGATGGCGGCGGCGATGGCGGCGAGGCGGAAACGGTGACGCATGGGGGGAGGTCTCCCGGGAGGCGCCGCGCGGGCCTTCCGGCGGCTTCTGTCCACAAGACGAGGCGGCGGCGGCGATTCCGTCGCTCTCCGCGTCAGATTCTTCCCACCAGCCGGTCGAAGCGTTCGGCCACCTTCGCCTGCGTTTCGGCGACCAGCGCTTCCGCCGTGGCGAAGTCCGGCGCGGCGGCGGCCTGGGCGACAAGGCGGCGCAGGCCCTCCGGGGCGTCCCCCGGCACGAACGCCTCGTCGAGACTGAGGCGGAGCACTTGCGTCAACCGGTGGTAAAGGAGGGCCGCCTCGCGCAAGGCGTCGTGGTCGAAGCGGTCGAGCAGGCCGTGGTCGCGCAAGTTCGCCAGCGCGGCGAGCGTATTGCGCTCGAGGATCTCCGGTTGGCGCGCCGCGTTGAGGATTTGCAGCGACTGGGCGATGAACTCCACCTCGACAAGGCCGCCGCGCGCCTGCTTCAGGTCCCAAACGCCCTTCCGCCCGTGCTCGGCGAGCATGAGGCGGCGCATCTCCACGATATCGTGGCGGGTCTGGCGCTCGTCGCGCGGCGCGGTGAGGGCGGCGCGGATCGCCGCGTCGATGTCCCGCATCAGCCCGGAATCGCCGGCGATGGGACGGGCGCGGGTCAGCGCCAGCTTCTCCCACGTCCACGCCGAGCCCCGGTGGTAGGCCTCGAAGCTGTCAAGCCGGGTGGCGACGGGACCCTTGTTGCCGGACGGGCGCAGGCGCATGTCCACCGGGTACATCACGCCCTCCGACGTCCCCGACGACAGCGCCGTGATCAGCCGCTGGGCGAGGCGGGCGAAGTACTGGTTGACCCCGAGCGCCGGCTTGCCGTCGGAGGTTTCGGCGTCGGCGGGGTGATCGTAGATCAGCATGAGGTCGAGATCGGAAGAGGCGGTCATCTCGCGCCCGCCGAGCTTGCCCATCGCCACCACGGCCACGCGCGCGCCGGTGATCGCGCCGTGGCGGGCCATCATGTCGGCGCGCACCGCCCGCAGCATCGCGCCCACCATCACCTCGGCGATGGCCGAATACGCGGCTCCCGCATCCTCCGCCGAAACGGTTTCGGAGAGCACGCGCACGCCGGCGCGGAACATCTGCTCCTTGGCGATGACGCGGGCGCGCTCCATCGCCTGTTCGAGGCCGACAGGTTCGCCGCCGGCGGCCGGGGCCAGCGCCGGTTCGAGCAGGCGCTCCACCTCCTCGCGCGTCGGCATGCGGTCGAAGAAGCCGGGGTCGAGCACCGCGTCGAGCACCTTCGGCCGGGTGGACAGTTCGGCGGCGAGCCGCGGGGTGGAGCCGAGGATGGCGGCGACCAGAGACAGCATCCGCGGGTTTGACTTCAGCATCGAGAACAGCTGCACGCCGGTCGGCAACCGGGCGAGGAAGCGGTCGAACGAGACGAACGCCTGGTCGGGGTCGGCGGTCTGCCCCAGCGCGGCGAGCAGCGCCGGCATGAGCTCGGTGAGGAGCTCGCGCGCCCGCGCCGAACGGGTGGCGGCGTAGCGGCCGAAGTGCCAGCCGCGCACGGTGGCCGACACCTCGCCGGGGCGGCGGAAGCCCAGCCGCTCGAGGGTGAAGATCGTTTCGGGATCGTCCTCGCCACCGGTGAACACCAGGCTGCCGGCGTCGGAGGCGAGCTCGCCGGCGTTCTCGAACAGCCGGGCGTAGTGGCCCTGCACCAGCGCGAACGTCTCCGACAGGCGCTGCGACAGCGCCTCCGGCCCGGCGCCCAGGAACCGGGCGAAGGCGGCGAAGCCTTCCGGGCTTGCGGGCAGCGTCTGGGTCTGCTCGTCGTTCACCATCTGGAGGCGGTGCTCGACGGTGCGCAGGAAACGGTAGGCGGCCTTCAGCTCCCCGGCGGCCGCGGCGCTGATCCACTTCGCCTCCGCCAGCGCGTTGAGCGTGCCGAGCGTGCGCCGCCCGCGCAGCGCGCCGTTGCGGCCGCCGGCGATCAGCTGCTGCGTCTGGACGAAGAACTCGATCTCGCGGATGCCGCCGCGTCCCAGCTTCACGTTGTGGCCGAGCACGGCGATGGTTCCATGGCCCTTCACCGCGTGGATCTGGCGCTTCAGCGACTGCACGTCGGCGATGGCGGCGAAGTCCAGGTGCTTGCGCCATACATACGGGCGCAGCCGCTGGAGGAACGCCCGGCCCGCCTCCCGGTCGCCGCCCACGGGCCGGGCCTTGATCATCGCGGCGCGCTCCCAGTTCTGGCCCATGTTCTCGTAGTAGATCGCCGCCGCCTCGACGCCGATCGCCACCTGGGTGGCGCGCGGATCGGGGCGCAGCCGCAGATCGACGCGGAAGGCGTAACCGTCGGCGGTGATGTCCTGGAGCAGCGCCGCCAGACGCTTCGTCAGGCGCACGAAGAACCGTTGCGCCTCCTCCCCCTCCCGCAGCGGCGCGATCTCGGGATCGAACAGCACGATGAGATCGACGTCAGAGGAATAATTGAGCTCGCGCGCCCCGAGCTTGCCCATGCCGAGGATCACCCAGCCAGACCCGGCGCCCGGATCGCCGGGATCGAGCACGGTGAGAAGTCCCCGCCGGCGCGCGTCGTGCAGCAGGAACGCCGCCGCCGCCGAGATCGCCGCCTCGGCGAACCGCGAGAGCGCGTCCGTCACCGCGTCGCTGTCCCAGACGCCACCGATATCGGCGAGCGCCACGAGCAGCGCGGCGTGCGCCCGGCCGCGGCGGAGCGCCGAGGCCATGGCGTCCTCGTCCTCAAGCACGCGCGCCGCCGCATCGAGACTGGCGCAGAGCCGGTCGAGCGCCGCCTCCGGCGGCTCGCCGAGCAGCGTGAGAAGCGCGCCGGGATCGCGGCGGATGAGCGTGGCGAGGAAGGGCGAACCTTCGGCCGTTCGCGCCAGCGTTTCGGCGAGCGGCGGGTGACGCTGCGCCAGCGCAAACAGGGCGGCGCGGTCAGGCTCCGGCAGGTCGCCGGCCAGCCCGGCGAGCGCGGCGCGCGCCGCCGCGTCCACAGCGGCGACGGGGGCGAGGCGACGGACGAGGCTTGCCGCCTCGCCGCTCATGCAGCGGCCTTCGCGGAGGAGTCGGCGGCGGGGAGAACGAGGCGCACGGCGAGGCCCGGATGGTTGTCGTCGAGGTGAAGAGCCCCATTGTGGAGGTGCGCCACCGAGGCCGCAAGCGCAAGCCCGAGGCCGGAGCCGGGCGCCGAGCGGCTCTCGTCGAGGCGCACGAACCGCTGCTTCACCCGCTCGCGCTGATGCGCGGGGACGCCCGGCCCGCGGTCCGCCACCCGGATGGTGACGGCGCGCGGATCGCCGGTGACGGCGAGCGAGATAGCGGCCTTTCCGGAGGCGGGATCAGCCCCGTACTTCAGCGCGTTATCGAGCAGGTTGGTGAGCACCTGCGCCAGCAACTGGCGGTCGGCCAGCACCGTGGCCGGTTGCGGCGCGAGGGTCGTCGCCAGCGTTCCGCCCGCCTCCTCCACCGTCGGCTCGTAAAGTTCGGCGATGTCGGCGACGAGCGCGTTGACCTCCACCGGGGCGACGCCCTCGCGCGCCTGGCCGGCCTCGGCGCGGGCGATGGAGAGCAGCGCGTTGAAGGTGGCGAGCAGCCGGTCGGTGTCGGCGATGATGCGCTCCAGCGCCGCCGTGCGCGTGGCGGACGAGCGCGAGCGCAAGGCGTCCTCCGCGCACGCCCGAATGCGGGTGAGCGGCGTCTTGAGATCATGGGCGACGTTGCTCGACACCTCGCGCATTCCCGCCATCAGCCGCTCGATCTGCGCCAGCATGTCGTTGAGGTTGTCGGAGAGCCGGTCGAGTTCGTCGCCGGCCCCCGACACCGGCATCCTGAGGCTGAGGTCGCCCTTCATGATGGAGCGGGCGGCGGCGTTGATCTTCTCCACCCGGCTCAGGAAGCCGCGGCTCATCAGGACGCCGCCTGCAAGGCCGAGCGCCATCGCCAGGCCGAGGCCCCACACGGTGGAGGTGCGGATGATCTGGTCGAAGCGGCGGCGCTCCTCGACGTCGCGGCCGACCACCAGCTTGTAGCCGCCGTCGAGCTCGAAGACGTGCCCCTTCGCCTCGTGGCGTTGCAGCCCGCCTTCGCCCTGGAGCACATAGCCGAACACGATGGGGCCGGGCTCCCCGGCCGCTTCCACCGGAAGCCCCGGAAGGTTGCCGGCCAGCCGGCGGCCCATCGGACTGGTGAACAGGTAGAGGCTTGCCGTTTCGCGTTCGCTGCGGCGGGCGACGTCGTTCAGAAGACCCTCGAAGCCGCCCCCGCGGTAGACATCGACGAGGCTTCTGACGTCGGTGGCGGTGGCGGCGTCGATCTGCCCGTCGAGCAGCTTCGCCGTGTTCCAGTAGACGTAGCCCAAAACCGCCGAGACAGAGACCGCGAACAGCGCCAGATAGACCGCCAGCAGGCGGAAGGTGGAGGACCGCAGCAGCGCGAGGCTAGGCCGCACGGATGGAGTATCCCGCCCCGCGCACCGTGTGCAGGAGCGGCTTGCCGAAGTCCCTGTCGATCTTGGAGCGCAGCCGCGAGATGTGCACGTCGATGACGTTGGTCTGCGGGTCGAAGTGATAGTCCCAGACGTGTTCGAGCAGCATCGTGCGGGTGACGACGCTGCCGGCGTTGCGCATCAGGTATTCGAGCAGCTTGAACTCGCGCGGCTGGAGCAGGATGGGCTTGCCCGCCCGGTGCGCGGAGCGGGCGAGGAGGTCGATTTCGAGGTCGCCGACCTTGAGCCGCGTCTGCAACGGCTCGCCGGCGCGGCGGCGCGCCAACGTCTCGATGCGGGCGAGCAGTTCGGAGAAGGCGTAAGGCTTGGCGAGGTAATCGTCGCCCCCGGCGCGAAGCCCCTTCACCTTCTCGTCCACGTCGCCAAGCGCCGAGAGGACGAGCACCGGCGCGCCGATGCCTTCGGCCCGCATGGTGCGGATGGCGTCAAGGCCATCGAGGCGCGGCAGCATGCGGTCCATCACCACGACATCGTGCACGCGCTCGCGCGCCAGTTCGAGGCCCTGCTCGCCATCGCCCGCCAGATCGGCGACATGGCCCGCTTCCTTCAGGCCCTTGACGAGCCAGCTTGCGGCTTCGCGATCGTCTTCGACTACCAGAACTCGCATGATGGATTTCAGCTCATGAGGCGCTTGTGGGAATGGCCACGAATCGCTGCCGGTCGCCCGAGCGGACGAGACACAGCACATGCTTCTGGCCGTTTCTGACCGCCGCTTCGATGGCGGCGGAGAGCGCGGCGGGGTCGTCGACGTCGACGCCGCCGGCCTGGAGGATGACGTCGCCGGGCTTCAGGCCCCGGGTTGCGGCGGGGCTGTCCTGCTCGACGCCGGCGACGAGCACGCCGCGCCCGTCCGGGGCGGGTTCGAGCGACAGGCCGAGACGGCCGGGAACGGGCTCCGCCGGCTCGTCGCCCGGCATGGCCGCCGCGACGATTTCCTTGTCGCCCGGCATCTTGCCGACGGTGAAGGCGATCTCGATCTCGCCGCGCTCGCGCATGACGGTGAGCGTGGCGTTCTGCCCGGGCTCAAGCCGCGCCACCCGCTTGGAGAGATCGGAGGGATCCTTCACCGGCGCGCCGTTGAGCTTGACGATGGCGTCGCCGGCGCGCAGGCCGGCCTTGAGCGCGGGCGAATTGGCCGTGACGTCGGCCACCAATGCGCCGTCGTCGCTGCTGAGACCGACCGATTCCGCGATGTCCTCGGTGATCGGCTGGATCTGCACGCCGAGCCAGCCGCGCGTCACCGCGCCCATCTCGCGCAGGTCGTCGATGACGTGGACGGCCTCCGAGGCGGGAATCGCGAACCCGATGCCGACCGAACCGCCCGAGGGCGAGAAGATCGCGGTGTTGATGCCGACCACCTCGCCGTCGAGGTTGAAGGCGGGTCCGCCGGAGTTGCCCTTGTTGATGGGCGCGTCGATCTGCAGGAAGTCGTCGTAGGGCCCCGAGCCGATGTCGCGGCCGCGCGCCGAGATGATCCCGGTGGTCACGGTGCCGCCGAGCCCGAAGGGATTGCCGACCGCAATCACCCAGTCGCCGACGCGGGGCTCCTTCTTCGCGAACACGACGAAGGCGAGCGGCCGGCCCGCCTCGATCTTGAGCAGCGCAAGGTCGGTCTTGGGGTCGGCGCCAACGACCTTCGCGGCGAACTCCTCGTCGGTGTTGGTGCGCACCGTGAGCTCCACGGCGCCCTGGACGACGTGGTTGTTGGTGACGACGTAGCCGTCGGCGGAAATGAGGAAGCCGGAGCCTTGCGACACGCCGCGCCCGTGCGGCGACGGCTGCGGGCGGCGCGGGAACTGGTCGAAGAACTGGCGGAACGGCGAATCGGGGGGAAGCTCCGGTAACGCGAACGGCTGGCCGCCGTCCTCGTCGTCCTGCGCGGCGGCGCGGCCGAGGCGGGCGTCCACGGACACGACCGCCGGCATCACCTTCTCGACCAGATCGCCGAACCCTTGCGTGGGCGCGGCCGCAGGCGTTTGCGCGCCGGCGGGCAAGGCGGCGATGCCCGGAGCGATCGCCAGGGCCAAAAGCGCTGCGGCGGCGAGGAGACCGCGACGGAAGGGCAGGAAGACGTTTGCGCTGTGCATGTGCCGCTCTCGTCGGTTAGCGAGGGACCACATAGGGATGAGTAGCTTACGGCCAGCTTACCGGATCGTGAATCATTTGTAATCGCGGTTGGATCCATCCGCATCGGCGCGGGCGAGCGCGGCGATCCGCGCCTGTTCGGCCTCGCTCAAGCCCCGTTCGGCCGACTGGTCCGGAGCGCGCCTCGGCCGGGTGACGGCGTAGGCCGCGCCAAGCCCGGCGAGCAGGAACGGGGTGAGCCACAGCGCCCACGTCGCCGGACCGAACGGCGGCTTAAGAAGCACATACTGGCCGTAACGGTCCACGAGGAAGGCCTTCACCTGGTCGTCGCTGTCGCCGGCGGTGAGGCGCTCGCGGATCACCACCCGCAGATCCTTGGCGAGAGGCGCGTCGGAATCGTCGATGGACTGGTTCTGGCAGACGAGGCAGCGCATTTGCGCCGAGAGCGCCCGGGCGCGCTGTTCGAGCGCCGGATCCTTGAGGATCTCGTCGGGCTGGACGGCGAGCGCCGGCTGGGCGAGCGCGACCGCCAGCGCCGCGGCGGCGAGGACGCCGGCGGTGGCCCGCGTCATGGGCCGGCGCCCGCCATCGCGGCGGCGCGCGCCGGGCGCGGCGCGCCGACCCGGAAGCGCCGGTCGGTGAGCGACAGCGCGCCGCCGAAGAACATCATCGCCGAGCCGATCCACAAGAGGCTGACCAGCGGGTGGAAGTAGCCCCGCACCGTGCGCTGGCCGGAGGCGTTGGTGTCGCCCATCACCACGTAGACGTCGCCGGTGGGCCGGTGCAGCAGGCCGACCTCGGTGGTCGGCTGGCGGCTGGGCAGGAACTCACGCTTCTCCGAACGCACCACGCCGAGCGGTTCGCCGTTGCGGCTGACCTCGAACTCGCCCTTGACGCCGGTGAAGTTCGGGCCGAAGAGCGGCCGCTCGCCCAGGAACTTCACGTCCACGCCGCCGACCGTGAAGGTGTCGCCGGGGTTCATCGACAACACCTTCTCGTCCTTCCAGAACGACACGCCGACGATGCCGATCATCAGGACGCCGACGCCAGCGTGCGCCAGCGCGCCGCCGAACGCCGCGCGCGGCAAGCCCGACAGCCGCGCCCAGGCGACCGCGACGGGAACGCGCCCGACCTGCGCCCGCGACGCCAGATCGGCGAGCGCGCCGGCGATGATCCACACCCCGACCGCGAGCAGCACCGGCGCAAGCCACGGCCCGCGCTGGTAGATCATCAGGAAGCCGGCCGCCACCGCCGCGGCGACGACCGCCGCCCACCACAGCCGCTGCGCCACAGGCCAAAGCTCCGCGCGCTTCCACGACAGCAGCGGCCCGACGGGAACGAGCAGCAGCAGCGGCAGCATCAGCGGCCCGAAGGTGAGGTTGAAGTAGGGCGGGCCGACCGAGATCTTCTCGCCGTTGATCGATTCGAGCAGCAGCGGATAGAGCGTGCCGATGAACACCGCGGCGGTGGCGGCGGAGAGCAGCAGGTTGTTGACCACCAGCGCGCCCTCGCGGCTGATCGGGGCGAACAGCCCGCCCGCCTGCAGCGAGGCGGCGCGCCAGGCGTAGAGGGCGAACGAGCCGCCGATGAACACGCACAGGATCAGCAGGATGAACACGCCGCGCTCCGGGTCCACGGCGAAGGCGTGAACCGAGGTCAGCACGCCCGACCGCACGAGGAATGTGCCGACGAGGGAGAGCGAGAAGGCGAGGATGGCGAGAAAGATCGTCCAGATCTTCAGCGCGTTGCGCTTCTCGACCACGATGGCGGAATGGAGAAGCGCGGTGGCCGCGAGCCACGGCATCAGCGAGGCGTTCTCGACCGGATCCCAGAACCACCAGCCGCCCCAGCCCAGTTCATAATAGGCCCACCACGAGCCCATGGCGATGCCGAGCGTCAGCGACATCCAGGCCGCAAGCGTCCACGGCCTGACCCAGCGCGCCCACGCCGCGTCGACGCGGCCCTCGATGAGCGCGGCGACCGCGAAGGCGAACGACACCGACAGGCCGACGTAACCCGCGTACAGGAACGGCGGATGGAAGGCGAGCGCCGGGTCCTGCAGCAGCGGGTTCAGCCCGTTGCCCTCGATCGGCGTCTCGGGCAACCGCACGAACGGGTTGGAGGTGAAGATGAGGAACATCAGGAACGCAACCGAGATCGAGCCCTGCACCGACAGCACCAGCGCCCGCAGACCGTCGGGCAGGTTGCGGCCCATCAGTCCCACCGAGGCGCCGAACAGGGCGAGGATGAGCACCCAAAGGACCATGGAGCCTTCGTGGTTTCCCCACACGCCGGAGATCTTGTAGAGCATCGGCTTGGCCGAGTGGGAGTTCTGGTAGACGTTCTCGACCGAGAAGTCGGAGATGATGTAGCTCCACATCAGCGCCGCGAAGGCGAGCGCGATCAGCGCGAGCGGGACGAGGCTCGCC
Organism: Aestuariivirgaceae bacterium; assembly: GCA_036746875.1. Classification (GTDB taxonomy): domain Bacteria; phylum Pseudomonadota; class Alphaproteobacteria; order Rhizobiales; family Aestuariivirgaceae; genus DAIODI01. Next base: position 11,157 of record DAIODI010000082.1, read on the forward strand.
GGGGCGGCCGTCGCCATCAGCGCCCGGTCGTTGACGCGGAAGCCGTAGAGCGGGACGGCGAACTGGTAGAGCGCGGTGATGAGCGCCAGCGCGAGCGCGAAGTGACCGAGTTCCGGGATCATTGGGTGTGCTGCCACATGCCCTGCTTCTTCAGTTCATCGACGAGCTCGCGGGGCATGTAGTTCTCGTCGTGCTTGGCGAGGATGGTGTCGGCGACGAAGGTGCCGCCCGGATCGAGGCGCCCGGTGGCGACGACGCCTTCGTTCTCGCCGAACAGGTCGGGCAACTGGCCGGTGTAGAGCACCGGGATCGAGCCCTGGCTGTCGGCGACCCTGAAGCGCACCTCAAGGCCATCGCCGCGCTGGATCGAGCCCTGCTCGACGATGCCGCCGAGACGGAACGGCTGGCCGGGACCGACGTTGAGCTCCGCCACCTTCGCCGGCGTGTAGAAATAGATGATGGTGTCGTTGAGCGCATAGAGCACGAGACCGGTGGCCGCGGCGAGCGCGGCGAGGCCGGAGGAGAGAAGCGTGATGCGTTTCTGCTTGCGGGTCATGTCTGCTTGCGGGTCATGGCCGGTCCAGGCCGAGCGTGCGGCGCGCCTCGTCGATCTGCGCCAGGGCGACGGCGTC
>DAIODI010000083.1:0-11768 GCA_036746875.1 Aestuariivirgaceae bacterium
GGGTCTGGCTCCCTTCCCTTCTCCGCCGCGCCGCCCCCGCCCCCCGCCCCCCCGGCGCCCCCCCCCCCCCGCCCCTCCCTCCTGCTGCCGCCCCCGCCCGGCCCCCCGCGGGCCGCGCCGCAGCCGCAGGCGCGCGAAAACGTGGTGGCGATGCCGATCGATCCGTCGCTCGCGGACGACGAACTGGAGATTCCAGCGTTCCTGCGCCGCCAGGCGAACTGACCGCGAGGAAGCCACCCGGCGCCAGAGCGAAACCCGGGCCTGACTGAAATCGGGCCGGCCGTTCCAGCTCTGTCGCCTTGCATCCTCTGTTCCCGCAAGGCCGCAACCATCGGGCGGGACGATGCTTTGGCCCGGCGGGTCACAAATCCGCCGGGATTGACGCCTTTCTGGAATTGGCGACGGGAAGCGGGTCGGGCCCGCCGGCGCCATACCGGTCGCGGGGGGAGTGCAGCAAGCGTGAAGGCTCCGGGCATGCATCGGCGAACACGCCGCCTCGCGGGGGTTCTCGGCCTTGGCGCGCTGCTTGGCGGATGCAGCACCCAGCAGGTCGATCTCTACGACTATATCGCCGGCAAGCCCTCCACGCCCACCGCCACCACGGCGACTACGACGTCCACGGCCAGCGGTTCGGCGGGCCTTGCGCCGTCGGAGGCGCTGCCGCCGGACATGACGCCCTCCGACGACGACACCAAGTCGGTGGCGGAACTCTACAACAAGGCGCTGGAAAGCCTGAACGACCAGTCCTACCGGACGGCGGCCAAGGACTTCGCCGAGGTCGAGCGCCAGCACCCGTATTCGAGCTGGGCGACGCGGGCCATCCTCATGCAGGCCTATGCCCAGTACATGCGCAACGCCTATGACGAGTCCATCGCGGCCGCGCAGCGGTTCATCACGCTGCACCCCGGCCACAAGGATACGCCGTATGCGTATTATCTCATCGCGATGTCCTATTATGAGCAGATCCGGGACATCCAGCGCGACCAGTCGATCACCGAAAAGGCGCTGAACGCCCTCGACGAGGTGGCGCGGCGCTATCCCGAAACGCCTTACGCGGCGGACGCCCAGCAGAAGGCGCTGCTCGCCCGCGACCACCTCGCCGCCAAGGAGCTCGAGGTCGGGCGCTATTATCTGCGCAGGCAGGCCTATCTCGCCGCGATCAACCGGTTCAAGACGGTCATCATCAACTACCAGACCACCAACCAGACGCCGGAGGCGCTCTACCGCCTCACCGAATCGTATCTGGCGCTCGGCGTGCGCGCCGAGGCGCAGACGGCGGCGGCGGTGCTGGGACAGAACTTCCCCAACAGCGACTGGTACAAGGACGCCTATGCGCTGCTCCAGTCGGAGGGGCTTGAACCGGCGCAGAACTCCGGTAGCTGGATCACCCAGGCCTGGAACCAGGTGAACCCGTTCTGACGCTGGAGCGCGCGCCAGCGCCCCTCGCGCCCCGCGTTGCGCCCGGCTATAAGGCGGCCATGCTGACCGGGCTTTCGATCCGCGACATCGTGCTCATCGAAAAACTCGATCTCGCCCCGGGCGAGGGGCTGACCGTGCTCACCGGCGAAACCGGCGCGGGCAAGTCGATCCTGCTCGATTCGCTGGGGCTGGCGCTGGGCGATCGCGGCGACGGCGGGCTGGTGCGCGCCGGAGCGGCGAAAGGCGTCGTCACCGCTTCGTTCGCGCCGCCCGAAGGTCACCCGGCGCGGTCGCTGCTCCGCGACCACGGGCTCGATGTGGAGGGCGATCTCGTGTTGCGCCGCGTCCAGTCGGCGGACGGGGCGAGCCGCGCCTTCGTCAACGATCAGCCGGTCGGCGTGGGGCTTCTGCGCCAGATCGGCGCGGGCCTCGTCGAGATCCACGGCCAGCACGACAGCCGGGCGCTGGTCGAGGCCGCCAATCACCGCGCCCTGCTGGACGCCTTCGGCGGTCTTGAAGGGCAGGTGAGGGCGGTGAAGCGCGCCCATGAGGCCTGGCAGGCGGCGGAAGCCGCGCTGGGGGCGCATCGCGACGCCGTCGCCCGCGCCGAAGCCGAGCGCGCCTACATCGCGCACGCCGCCGAAGAGCTTCGGGCGCTGAAGCCCGAACCCGGCGAGGAGCAGGCGCTGGCGGAGCGCCGCCAGCTGATGATGAACGCCGAACAGTTCGCTTCCGCCCTGAAGGAAGCGCGCGAGGCCATCGCCGACGATGGCACGCTGCCGGCGCGGCTCGCCGCCGTGCTGCGCCGCCTTGAGCGCAAGCGCGACCAGGCCGGCGGGCTTCTGGACGAGCCGTGCGCGGCGCTCGACCGGCTGGCGAACGAGCTTGCCGAGGCCGAGCGGGCGCTCGGCGACGCCACGCGCGCCTTCGCCTTCGACCAGCGCGAGCTGGAGGCGGCGGAGGAGCGATTGTTTGCGTTGCGCGCCCTCGCCCGCAAGCACAAGGCGCAGGTGGACGATCTCCCGGCCCTGCTCGCCCGCTTCGAGGAGCAGCTTGCCTCGCTGGACGAGGGCGAGCGCCGGATGGCGGCGCTCGAAACCGAACGCGGCGCCGCGCGCGAACGGCTCGACCTCGCGGCGCTGGCGCTGTCGGCGGCCCGGCTTGCGGCGGCGAAGCGCCTCGACCGGGCGGTGCTGGCGGAGCTTGCGCCGCTCAAGCTCGAAAAGGCGCGGTTCGAAACCCGCATCGACAGCGATCCCGCGCAACCGTCCGTCACCGGCGTCGACCGGGTGGAGTTTCTCGTCTCCGCCAACCCCGGCACGCCGCTGTCGCCGCTGGCGAAGGCGGCGTCCGGGGGGGAACTGTCGCGCTTCATGCTGGCGCTGAAGGTGGCGCTGGCGGCGAAGGGTTCGGCGCCGACGCTGATCTTCGACGAGATCGACACCGGCATGGGCGGCGCGGTCGCCGACGCCATCGGCCAGCGGCTGGCGCGGCTTGCCCGGGCGTTGCAGGTGGTGGCGGTGACGCATTCGCCGCAGGTCGCCTCGCGGGCGGGAAGCCACTACCTCATCGCCAAGCGCGACGAGGGCCGCAAGGGCGCGCCGCGCGTGGTGACATCGGTGACGGCGCTCGACGGCGAGGCCCGGCGCGAGGAGATCGCGCGCATGCTGTCGGGCGCGGAAGTGACGGATGCCGCTCGAAGTCAAGCCAGCGAACTACTTCGACAAGCGGGTTAAGTATGGCTGCAAACGATAAATATAGTGACACAAAGTTTGTTGAAAACCTTGTCGATATATTTTTGATAGCGGCACCGCTTGCATCAAAAAATCGTCTGAGAGCACTTGTTCAGAAGTTACCCGAAGAACTTAGGACAGCTTTAGTTGTTGGTTTCTATCAGCCAATCGAGAGTATGAGTTATGAAGATAGAAAATGTGCCCTCCAAAATTTGGATGACAATATTTTTTCTGGATTAAACAAAGTCGCAAAACTATTGAACGATATATTGTTGCAAGCTGATCGAACATATTACCAAGAAGATCAACCATTTCTTACTGATGAGCAGTATGATTTAACAAAACTGTTTGCAAGGCGGCTTGCAAGCCAAAAACCTAGCTTGGCTCGCCTACTAACTGAACTTCGACGACCCGGCTATCAGCCATCGCCCCAGTTCTCCAAGGTGCGCCATCGCGTGCCGATGCTGTCGCTGGGCAACGTCTTCACCGACGAGGAGGTGGGCGAGTTCGACGCGCGCGTGCGCCGGATCCTGAAACTCCCCGAGGGCGAGGAGGTGGCGTACACCGCGGAACCGAAGATCGACGGCCTGTCGATCTCGCTGCGCTACGAGGCGGGCCGCCTGGTGGAGGCCGCCACGCGCGGCGACGGCTTCGAGGGCGAGAACGTCACCCGCAACGTCGAGACGGTGAAGGACGTGCCGCGCGCCGTTCGCGCGAAGGACTTTCCCGCCGTGTTCGAGGTGCGCGGCGAGATCTACATGGCGCATGCCGACTTCGCCGCGATCAACGCCGAGCAGGACCGGCGCGGCGAACGGCTGTTCGCCAACCCGAGGAACGCCGCCGCCGGATCGCTGCGCCAGCTTGATCCCGCCGTCACCGCCGCCCGCCCCTTGCGCTTCTTCGCCTACGCCTGGGGCGAGGCGGAGCGGTTGCCCGCCGACACGCAGGCAGGCGTGCTCGACGTCTTCCGCGCCTGGGGCTTTCCGGTGAACCCGCTCACCGCCCTGTGCCGGTCGCCGGACGACATGCTCGCCCGCTACCGGATCATCGAGGCGCAGCGCGCGACGCTCGGCTACGATATCGACGGCGTCGTCTACAAGGTGAACCGCCTCGACTGGCAGGAGCGCCTCGGCTACGTCGCCCGTTCGCCGCGCTGGGCGGTGGCGCACAAGTTCCCCGCCGAACAGGCGACGACGATCCTTGAGGATATCGAGATCCAGGTCGGGCGCACCGGCGCGCTCACGCCCGTGGCGCGCTTGAAGCCCGTGACGGTGGGCGGCGTCGTCGTCGCCAACGCCACTCTTCACAACGAGGACGAGATCGCGCGCAAGGACATCCGCATCCGCGACACGGTGATTATCCAGCGCGCCGGCGATGTGATTCCGCAGGTGCTGGGGTCTGTGCGCGAGAAGCGGCCCGCCGGCGCCGCCGCGTATGAGTTCCCCGCGGTCTGCCCCGCCTGCGGCTCGCATGCGGTTCGCGAAACCAACGAGGCGACCGGCAAGGTGGACGCGGTGCGCCGCTGCACCGGCGGGCTCGTGTGCCCGGCGCAGCGCGTCGAGCGGTTGCGGCACTTCGTGTCGCGCAACGCCTTCGACATCGAGGGCATGGGCGAGAAGGTCATCCAGGAGTTCTTCGACGACGGGCTGATCGCCGCGCCGCCTGATATCTTCACGCTCGCCGAACGTGATCGCACGGCGCTGAAGAAGCTCAAGGATCGCGAGGGCTGGGGCGAGGCCAGCGTCGCCAAACTGTTCGCCGCCATCGACGCGCGCCGGACCATCGCCCTCGACCGCTTCATCTTCGCGCTCGGCGTTCGCCATGTCGGCGAGACCACGGCGCGGCTTCTCGCGCGCACCTACGGCGGCGTCGACCCGTTCCTCGCCGCCATGCGCGCCGCCGGAAGCGACCCGCAGGGCGAGGCGTTCGCCGAGCTCGACGCCATCGGCGGGATCGGCGAGGCGGTGGCGCGCGCCGTCGCCGCATTCTTCGCCGAGCCGCACAACAACGCGGTGGTGGACGCGCTGCTTCGGCACGTCACGGTGACGCCGCTTGAGGCGGTGAACTCATCCTCCCCGGTCGCGGGCAAGACCGTGGTGTTCACCGGCGCACTGGAGCAGATGACGCGCGAGGAGGCCAAGGCGATGGCGGAGCGGCTGGGCGCCAAGGTGGCGGGCTCGGTGTCGAAGAAGACCGATCTGGTTATCGCCGGCCCCGGCGCGGGCTCGAAACTGAAGCAGGCGCGCGAGCTTGGCGTCGCCGTTCTCGACGAGGACGGCTGGTTTGCGCTGGTCGGCCGCTGATGGCGCGTCCCGGCTCCGGCGAGTTCCGGCGCGGCCTTGCCGACATTGCGCCGGTGATGGCGGTGGCGGTTCCCATCGGCCTTCTGTTCGGCGCGCTCGCCACGGCGAAAGGTCTTTCGACGCTCGAAGCAGCGCTGATGAGCGCGACCGTGTTCGCCGGCGCCTCGCAGTTCGTGGCGCTTGAGCTGTGGCGGGAGCCCGCGCCGTGGCTGCTGCTGACGCTCAGCGCGCTGGTCGTCAACTTCCGCCATGTGCTCATGGGCGCGTCGTTCGCGCGCCATCTCGGATCGTTTCCGAAGGGGCAGCGTCCGTTGGCGCTGTTCTTCCTCGCCGACGAGGTATGGGCGTTCGCCGAGCGCCGGGCGCTTCTTGGCCCTGTCCCGCCCGCCTACTACTGGGGGTTGGCGATGGGCCTGTGGGCGACGTGGACCATCGGCACGGCGGTTGGCGCGCTGGTTGGCCGGTCTCTCGGCGATCCGGCGGCGTACGGGCTCGACTTCGCCTTCACCGCCATGTTCATCGCCATCCTGACGAGCTTCTGGAAGGGCTGGCGCACCGGCGCGGTGCTCTTGTCGAGCGGCCTTGCGGCGGCGGCGGCCAAGTCCTTCGTGCCGGGCGCCTGGTACGTCGTGCTCGGCGGACTGGCGGGCGTCGCTGTGGCGTACGCGCTGGGCGAGGAAACGCCGTGAACGCCGCGACCGTCCTCGCCATCGCCGGCATGGCGGCGGCGACCTTCCTCACCCGCGTGGCGGGCCTGTGGATCGTTCGGTTCCTCAAGGTCGAGGGCCGCGCCAGGGCGGCGCTGGACGCCATGCCGCCGGCGATCCTGATGGCGGTGGTCGCGCCGGTTGCGTTGGCCACCGGCCCGGCCGAGACGCTGGCGGCGATCATCACAGCCGTTGCCGCGTTCCGTCTGCCGCTCGTCGCCGCCGTGGCGGTGGGCGTGGCGGCGGTGGTGGCGCTGCGGTCCGGCCTGGCGTGACGACCGGTCTGACTGAAGTCAGGCCGCCTCCATCCGACTCGAGCTCCGAAACCTCACAACGGCCAAAAAGGTCCATGAACTTCATCATTCGCACAACCCCTTGGGCTTGCGTCCGGCTCATGCCGACCCCCAAAAAGGTCCAGCCTACCGAACAGATCATGTGCTACCGACAGCGTCAGCCGCCGGGATCTGACTTGGTGGCTTGCGGCGTCTGCCCGGCTGCGGCGCCATCGCGGATGTTGGCGGGGGTCGGTCGGAAGTCGGCGGCGCGCTTCTCCGCTTCGGCGATCTGCTCCGGCGTCAGGCGGGCGATGTAGTTGTCGAGCATCTCGTCGCCCTTGCCGCTCCGGCGGGCGAGGATGTGCCATTTGGCCGCCTCGACCGCGTCGCGGTCGCTGTCGCTGCGCGCGTAGAGCAGGGCGAGGCGGTTTTGGGCGATCGCTACGCCGTGCTGGGCGGCCAGCGCGATCCACTGGACGCCGATACGCTCGTTCTTCTGCACGCCCTCGCCGCGATAGACGAGCACGCCGTAGTCGAGCATCGCGTCGGGCAGTCCCCTCAGGGCGGCCTGCTTGAACAGCTCCGCGGCGCTGGTCTGGTTCTTCTCGACGCCCTTGCCCTCCAGGTAGAGGACGCCGAGGTTGTACTGCGCGTCCACGACGCCGTGCTCCGCCGCCCTGGCGAACCACTTCGCGGCTGCGGCGAAATCGGGTTCGCCGCCGCCGGCGCCGGCGTAGAGGAGCCCGAGGTTGTGCTCGGCGCGCGGATAGCCGCCCTCCGCCGCCCGTCTGGTCCATTCGAAGCCACGGGCGAGATCGGGTTTGCCAAGCCGCCCGTCGAGGTAGAGCAGCGACAGCGCGAACATCGAGCCAAGGTGGCCTTTCACCGCCGCCGCCTCGTACCAGGACCGGGCGAGTTCGGGGTTCTTCTCCACCCCGGCCCCGTCTTCGTAGAGCGCGCCCAGCATCGCCATGGCGTTGACGTTTCCGGCGGTGGCGAGGGGCGCGGCGACTTCGTAGGCGGCGCGAAAATTCCTTTCGGTGAACAGCGCCACCGCTTCCTCGAACGTCGGCTGATTCGCCGCCAGCGCCGGAGAGAGCGCGGCGGCGAGCGCGGCGGCGGCCAGCGCCAGGCGGACGGCGCGCCTCACGCGGCGGCCTCGGGCGCATACGCGGCGATGGCGCGCGCCATCGCCTCGGGCGCGGACCAGTCGCCGGTCACCCGCACGAACGCCACATCGAGGCGGGCGAGCGCGCCCGCGAGCGCCGCCGCGAAACCCACAGAGGCGGCGGGCGACGTCGCTACGCCGGACCACCACGCGGCGCGCGGTTCGCCATCGGACTCGCGGCCCTCCAGCACGACGTAATCGGCCCCGGCGTCGGCGAACTCCATCGCCGCGTGGCGGCTGGTTCCGGCGTGGGCGCCGAGGATGGCCCCGTGCGGCAGCGCCTGGCGGGCAAGCGCGATGTCCTCCGCCGGGCGGCCTCGCGCCACTTCCACGCCATCGGCCTTGAGCCGGGCGGCGATGCGCGTGTCGTTCTCAACGAGGACCGCCACGCCAAGACCTTGCGCGCGCGACAGAAGCGCTTCGGCCATGCGTCCCGCCACTCCCGGCGCCACCGGCCGCAACAGAAGGCTCGCCACGTCACCCGCCCGCACAGCGGCGTCGAGGCAGGCGGCGGCCACCGTCCCGTCACCGGAGGAGGGCGCCACGAGGAAAAGGCGGCACTTGGGCAGGTCCATGGAGGCTGTCGATCCCGGCGCGTCGGCGTTGGGAGTTATAATCTGAGCCGGCGGACGGACGCCATCACCCGCCGGCGACAGGCTGGCCGGAACCGGTCAGACCGCCTGCTCCAGCGTGCGCGACCAGGCGCCCGCGGCGGCGAGCCCGTTCATCCGGGCGCGGTGGGCGAAGGCCGCCTGCGCCGCCCTGACGTTCTCCGCCTTGCCACCCCACGCCTTGAGCGCCGCCGCCTGCAGCGCGCGGCCGTAGGAGAAGGTGAGCGCCCACGGCAGCGGCCCCATGGCGTTCATCAGCGACAGGTTCTCGGTCGCCTGCTCGTCCGACTGGCCGCCCGACAGGAAAGCGATTCCGGGCACTGCGGCGGGGACGGTTTCCTTCAGCACACGGACGGTCTTCTCGGCCACCTCCCCGGCGGACGCCTGCGTCTTGGCGTTCTTGCCGGCGATCACCATGTTGGGCTTGAGCACCAAGCCTTCCAGCGTCACGCGCGCCTCGGCAAGCTCCTGGAACACCGCCTGCAGCGTCCACTTCGTCACCTCGTAGCAGCGGTCCACGCCGTGGGCGGCCACGGGGCCGTCCATCAGCACCTCCGGCTCGACGATCGGCACGATCTTCTGCTCCTGGCACAGCGCGGCGTAGCGGGCGAGCGCGTGGGCGTTCGCCTTGATGCAGCCCCAGGTGGGGATGCCGTCGGCGATGTCGATGACGGCGCGCCACTTGGCGAACCGTGCGCCGAGCCTGTGGTACTCGGCCAGCCGCTCGCGCAGGCCGTCGAGGCCCTCGGTGATCTTTTCGCCCGGATGGAAGGCGAGATCCCTGGCGCCGGCGTCCACCTTGATGCCGGGGATCGCGCCCGACGCCTGGATGAGGCTCACCAGCGTCGTTCCGTCGCGGGCGGTCTGGCGGATCGTCTCGTCGTAGAGGATCACGCCGGAGATATAGTTCGCCATGGCCTCGCGCGCCTGGAACATCATCTCGCGGTAGTCGCGGCGGTTGTCGGCGGTCGATTCGAGGCCGATGGTGTCGAAGCGCTTCTTGATCGTGCCGGAGCTTTCGTCGGCGGCAAGGATGCCCTTGCCTCTGGCGACCATGCGGGCGGCAATCTCGGGAAGCGTGTCGCTCATGGGATCGTGTCCTTCGGGTTTGGCCGGGCGCTCGTGGTTCAAGCCTTTTGGGAAAAGACTGCGGCGCGGTCAAGCCGGGCCGAAGCTACCGGTTCGCGAGCGCCGCCACACCGGGCAGCGTCTTGCCTTCCAGCCATTCGAGGAACGCGCCGCCGGCGGTGGACACATAGGTGAAGTCGCCGGCCACTCCGGCGTGGTTGAGGGCCGCCACGGTGTCGCCGCCGCCGGCGATCGCCGCCACCTTCCCCGCCTTCGCCAGCGCGGCGGCGTGTTTCGCCGCCCTCACCGTGGCGGCGTCGAACGGCGGGAGCTCGAAGGCGCCAAGCGGTCCGTTCCAGACGATGGTCTGCGCCCGGTCGAAGGCGGCCGTCACCGCCTCGATCGACCTCGGGCCGATATCGAGGATCATGTCGCCGTCGCCCACGGCGTCGACGTTGACGATGCGCGACGGCGCCCCGGCCTTGAACGCACCGGCCACCACGGCGTCGACCGGCAGGAGGATCGTGCAGCCCTTCGCCTTCGCCGCCGCGAGGACGCCGCGCGCGGTCTCCGCGAGATCGTGCTCGCATAGCGACTTGCCCACCCTGAAGCCCTGCGCGGCAAGGAAGGTGTTCGCCATGGCGCCGCCGATGACGATGGTGTCGGCGACGCCGGAGAGGTTTTCGAGCAGATCGAGCTTGGTGGAGATCTTCGCCCCGCCCACCACCGCGACCAGCGGGCGCTTCGGCGCAGCGAGCGCGGCTTCGAGCGCGCCAAGTTCCGCCTCCATCGCCCGGCCCGCCACCGAGGGCAGGAGATGCGCAACACCTTCGGTGGAGGCGTGCGCGCGGTGCGCCGCCGAGAAGGCGTCGTTGACGTAGACGTCGCCAAGCGCGGCGAACTGCCGCGCCAACGCGGCGTCGTTCTTCTCCTCGCCGGGCGCAAAGCGGGTGTTCTCGAACAGCAGCACATCGCCGGCCTTCGCCTTCGCCGCCGCTTGCGCCGCCCGGCCGTCGGCCCAGTCGGTCTCGACGAACGCGACCGGCGCGCCGAGCGATCGGGCGAGCGCCGCCGCCACGGGTTTGAGCGACATCGACGGCACGACCTTGCCCTTCGGCCGGTCGAAGTGGGCGAGGATCAGCACGCTTGCGCCCTTCGCCCGCAGCTCCTTCAGCGTGCCGGTGATGCGCTCGATGCGGGTGGCGTCGCGCACCTCGCCGTTTTCGACGGGAACGTTGAGGTCGAGGCGCACCAGCGCCTTCTTCCCCGGCCAGTCGATGGCGTCGAGGGTGCGATAGGAAGCCATGGGGTCGCTCCTTCGGGGGCAGGGGACGGCGGTCAGCCGAGGCGGGCGAGCGCCACCGCCGCCGCCGCTTCGGCGGTGATGCCGAAATGGGCGTAGAGCTTGTCGTAGGGGCCGGACGCGCCGAACCCGGGCATGCCGACGAACACGCCGTCCACACCGATGAAGGCGTCCCAGCCCATGCGAACGCCCGCCTCGATGGCGATGCGCACGCGCTCCGTTCCCAGCACGGCCCGGCGGTAGGCTTCGTCCTGCGCCGCGAACCGCTCCATGGAGGGAACCGAGACGACACGGGCGGCGTGGCCCCTGGCGTCGAGCAGCGCCTTCGCCGCCACCGCGATCTCCACCTCCGAGCCGGAGGCGAAGAGCGCCACCGCCGCCGCGCCGTCAGCCGGGGCGATCTCGTAGGCGCCCTTCGCCGACAGGTTCGCGGCCGATGGCTGTGTGCGAAGCTGCGCCAGCTTCTGGCGCGACAGGGCGAGGATCGACGGGGTGTTGCGGGCCTCCAGCGCCATTTGCCAGCACTCGGCCGTCTCCACGGCGTCACAGGGCCGAAGGACCAGCAGGTTCGGCATGGCGCGCAGCGCCGCCAGATGCTCCACCGGCTGATGCGTCGGACCGTCCTCGCCCAGCCCGATCGAATCGTGCGTCATGACGTAGATGACGCGCTGGCCCATCAGCGCCGACAACCGGATCGCCGGGCGGCAGTAGTCGGTGAAGACCAGGAACGTGCCGCCGTAGGGGATGACGCCGCCGTGCAGCGCCATGCCGTTCATCGCCGCCGCCATGGCGTGCTCGCGGATGCCCCAGTGGACATAGCGCCCCGCGTAGTCCGGCGGGGCGAACGCCTTCATGTCCTTCGTGCGGGTGTTGTTGGAGCCGGTGAGATCCGCCGAGCCGCCGATGGTTTCGGGCACGGCCGGATTGATGATTTCGAGAACCGTTTGCGAGGCGTTGCGCGTCGCCATCGCCTGCGGGGCGGCCGCGAGCGTCGCGCGAAGGTCGCGCATGGTGGCCTCGAAGGTTGCGGGCAGGTCGCCGGCGATGGCGCGGGCGAACGCCGCTTTCGCTTCCGACTGCGAAAGGCGCGCCTCCCACGCTTCGCGCGCGCGCGCGCCGCGCGCGCTGGCGGCGCGCCAGGCGGCGCGGAGGTAGGCGGGAATGTCAAAGGCGGGGTAGGG
>DAIODI010000084.1:0-2122 GCA_036746875.1 Aestuariivirgaceae bacterium
AGAACAGTATGTTTCATCGGTTCATCCTTGTTGAGCGTGAGGTTCGACGGGGAGCTCAGACGGCGGTCGGGTCGCACCCCAACCGTCGTCACCTTTTTCCGAGTTGGGCGCGGAAAGGGTTGCCCCGGCCCGGAAAGCGAAAGGCAAGGCGGGCGGCTGGACGGGCGCACCTCCTTGCAACATGTCCAGAAGCGAACGGGCCGCCTGACGGCCCATCGCCTCGGGCGAGGTTTCGATGGTCGCCAGCGGCTTTTCCAGCAGGCGGCCCACTTCGATCCCGTCGAAACCCACGATCGACAGGTCCTGCGGCACGCGCCAGCCCAAAAGCCGGGCGGCCTTTTGCACCGCAATCGCCAAAAAATCGTTCGACGCGAAGATCGCTGTCAGGTCCGGATGCTGATCCAAGGTCGCCGCAAGCCGGTCAGGCTGGTTCGCCTCGGCCTCGCTGACCTCGATCAGGGCGGGGTCCGGCAGGCCGCGCGCCCTGCATTCGGCATGAAAGCCGGCATAGCGGTTCCGCGATCGGTCGGATGTCGAAAAGCGCAGGGCCAGAAACCCTGTGTGCCGGTGGCCAAGGCCGGCAAACTGCCGCGCGACTTCGCGCGCGGCGTCGAAGTTGTCGACATGCGCGGTGATGAACCCGTCCAGCGGGTCATGGAACATCAGGGCGACGGGAACGCCCCGGTCGCGGGCCAGACGCAGGGCCGGGCTGCGGTCCGGGGCCACCATGGTTGCCACCAGGGCATCGGCGTCCTTCGACAGGAGCATCTTGATGGCCGCCTCGTCGGCACCCGCGTCATAATTCGAGCAGGAAATCAATAGCTGATAACCCGACCCGTGCAGCGCCGCCTGGAGCCCCTGAACCGCTTCGGCAAAGACCGGGTTCGCCAGCGAGGGCACAAGGCAACCGATGGTCATCGACCGGCGGCTTTGAAGGGCGCGGCCGACGGCGGAAAAGCTGAATCCCAACTCGCGCGCGGCCCTCTCCACGCGTTCCCTTGCGTCCGCGCTTGCCGGGCCCGAATTGTTCAGCACCCGACTGGCGGTCGCCACTCCGCAACCGGCGGCTTGGGCGACGTCCTTGATTGAGACTGTGGATTTGCGCATAAGACGCCATCATGGAAACGTTTCCATTTACTTAATCTGATTCCGTGACGGTGGCGTGACAAGCACCTTCCTGGCCCAAAGACGAGGCAGCGACCCGAGTTCACTCCGAATAATGACCGTTCTTGCTAAGACCGCTTTTGCCGACCGTCCGCTTCCTGTTCGAGAGGTCGGCATAGCCTGTCTCGTCGACCGGCTGCCACCCGCCCGTTGCGACCTCGGGCCAGTAGGCTGACCCCGCTCTGAAGTTCGCTCCGCCCCGCACGACTACGCCGCCTTCGAGTGTCTCTGATCGCACCGAGAGAAGATGAACCCGCCTCAACTGCGGCGTAGTTCGTTTTCGACAACATGCTGAAAAGGCGTAACTTTTTGAATGCGTCTCGATTTGGGTGAAGGGCGGGTGGAAAGAGACGCGGGACGTTCAGAGACCGTTTCCGAGCCAAAGGCCAGTCTCCAAAAGTCGGATGGCCTCGCTAAACCTCTTTGAAACAAAAAGAAAAAAGGCCCCAAAAAGGGACCTCATCTCAGGTTTGCAATGTACAAGTGGCGGAGAGGGTGGGATTCGAACCCACGGTACGCTTGCGCGCACAACGGTTTTCGAGACCGCCCCGATCGACCACTCCGGCACCTCTCCTGAGTCTGGATGCAAACATCCCGCTGGCCGGTCGCGACGGGCGCGAACAGCCGGGCTGGACTGGCGATGACGTGGTTTCTACAGCAGCGATCCGCCGTTGCCAACCCGCCATCTGCGCCACGAGTTGACCTCGGCAACCCTTTGGGGGTAAGGCTTGCGCCTCGCGCGGCGGTCCTTCCCGGACGGTCGTGCGAAACACGCTGCCCAAGGCTCAAGCGGGCGCCCGGCGACAGGCGCTCCCAAAGACCGCTCCCGTAACGGGGCGGCGCCGGTGAAGGCGCGGGACAACAGGACGGAAAGAAGGGCAAGGCCCATGTATGCGGTCATCAGAACCGGCGGCAAGCAGTACCGCGTCGCCGCCAACGACATCATCGAGATCGAACG
>DAIODI010000084.1:2222-11760 GCA_036746875.1 Aestuariivirgaceae bacterium
GAACCGGCGGCAAGCAGTACCGCGTCGCCGCCAACGACATCATCGAGATCGAACGCCTCGGCGCGGCCGAGGGTGAGGCCATCGCCTTCCGCGACGTGCTGATGGTCGCCAACGGCGACGCTGTCGAAATCGGCGCGCCGCTCGTCGCCGGCGCCACGGTGGCGGGCGAAGTGCAGGCGCTGACGCGCGGGCCAAAGGTCATCATCTTCAAGAAGCGCCGCCGCAAGCACTACCGTCGCAAGAACGGCCACCGGCAGGACCTGATGACGGTGAAGATCACCGAGATCCTCACCGGCGGCAAGGAGCCCGCGACCGCGGCGAAGGCCGCCGAACCGGCGGCGAGCGCGTGAACCGCCCCCACACCGACAATTCAAGGACACAAAACCATGGCGCACAAAAAGGCAGGCGGCTCCTCCCGTAACGGCCGCGATTCCGAGAGCAAGCGCCTCGGCGTCAAGAAGTTCGGCGGCGAGACCGTGCTGGCGGGCAACATCATCGTCCGTCAGCGCGGCACCCGCTGGCATCCCGGCGCGAACGTCGGCATCGGCCGCGATCACACGCTGTTTGCGCTCTCCCCCGGCAAGGTGGAGTTCCGCGAGAAGGCGCGTGGCCGCACGTTCGTCTCGGTCACGCCGCCGCAGGCCGCCGAGTAACCGCGCCGCGGCGACGTGGCCCGGTGATCAAGGGCCCGCGCCATGGCGACCGAAGGCTCCAGCCCAAACGCCTCCCCTCTCCGCCTCGAGCGCCAGCGCATCGAGACTGAACGGCTTGTCCTGCGCCTGCCCCGCCCTGACGATGCGCCCCACCTTGCCGGGCTCGCCAACCGCCGCGAGATCGCCCGCAATCTTGGCCTGATGCCGCACCCTTATGGCGTCGACGACGCCCGCGCCTTCATCGCGCGCGCTGCCGCCCTCAACCCTCCGGGCGTTTCGCTCGTCATGACCCGCAAGGGCGAGGGCGACAGCCCGATCGGCGTAGCAGGCTACGGAAAGCGCCCCGACACCGGGCTCATGGACATGGGCTACTGGATCGGCCTCCCGTGGTGGGGCAACGGCTACGCCACGGAAGCCGCGCGCGCCATCGTCGCCCATGCCTTCGAGATCGGCGGCCTCGATGAACTCCCCTCGGGCTATCACGCCGACAACCCGGCCTCCGGCCACATTCTTGTCGACAGGCTCGGCTTCGTGCCGGTGGGCCGCGAGATGCAGTTCTCGACCGGCCAGGGCGAAGCTGTGGACACCATCCTCGTGCGCCTCACCCGCGCCCGCTGGCAGAGCCTGAGGGTTGCGGCATGAAGTTCCTCGATCAGGCCAAGGTGTTCGTCCGCTCCGGCGACGGCGGCAACGGCGCAATCGCGTTCCGCCGGGAGAAATTCATCGAGTTCGGCGGTCCCGACGGCGGCGACGGCGGGCGCGGCGGCAACGTGTGGGCCGAAGCGGTGGACGGCCTCAACACGCTGATCGACTACCGCTTCCAGCAGCACTTCAAGGCCAGGGCCGGCGGCCAGGGCATGGGCCGCAACCGCGCCGGGGCAAACGCGCCCGATATCGTGCTGAAGGTGCCCGCGGGAACCGAAATCCTCGAGGAGGACAACGCGACGGTGATCGCCGACCTGAAGACGACGGGCGACCGGGTGCTGCTGGCGCGCGGCGGCAACGGCGGGTTCGGCAACGCCTATTTCAAGTCGTCCACCAACCGCTCGCCACGCCGCGCCAATCCGGGCGAGCCGGGCGAGGAGCGCTGGATCTGGCTTCGCCTGAAGCTCATCGCCGACGCCGGCCTCGTCGGGCTTCCGAACGCCGGCAAGTCCACCATGCTCGCCGCCGTTTCGGCGGCGCGGCCGAAGATCGCCGGCTATCCGTTCACCACCCTCACGCCGGGTCTCGGCGTGGTGCGCGTCGGCACGGCGTCGTTCGTGCTCGCCGATATTCCCGGGCTGATCGAAGGCGCAAGCGAGGGCGCGGGGCTTGGCGTGCGCTTCCTCGGCCATATCGAGCGCTGCGCCGTGCTGCTGCATCTGATTGACGCCACGGCGGACGATCCCGTGGCCGCCTATCGCACGGTGCGGCGGGAGCTCAAGGCCTACGGCGGCGGGCTCGAGCGCAAGCCCGAGGTGATCGCGTTCAACAAGGCCGACGCGGTGAGCGCCGAAGACCTTGCCGCACGGCTCGCCGACTTCAAGCGCCGCGTGAAGAAGACGCCGCGCACGGTTTCCGGCGCCACGGGCCAGGGCGTGCCCGAGACGATGGCGCTCCTCCACCAGACCGTCGAGAAGGCCCGCGCCGCCGCACGCGCGGCGGAAGCTGCAGAGGCGCCCGCTGGCGACACCCCGGAGGGGGAGTGGCGGCCATGAAAGTCTCGTCCGCACGCCGGCTGGTCATCAAGATCGGCTCGGCCCTGCTCGTCGACCAGGCGGCCGGCAAGCTGAAGCGCGCGTGGCTCGCCTCGCTGGGCGACGACATCGCGGCGGCGAAGGCGCGCGGCGCGGAGGTTGTGATCGTCTCCTCCGGCGCCATCGCGCTGGGGCGGCGCATGCTGGCGCTGCCGAAAGGACCGCTCAAGCTGGAGGAGAGCCAGGCGGCGGCCGCCGTCGGCCAGATCGCGCTGGCGCAGGCCTGGCAGCAGATGCTGGGCGAGCGCGGCATCGTCGCCGGGCAGGTGCTGCTCACCCTCAACGACACCGAGGCGCGCCGCCGGTACCTCAACGCCCGCGCCACGCTGTTCACCCTGCTGGCGCGCGGCGCGGCGCCGGTGATCAACGAGAACGACACGGTGGCGACATCGGAAATCCGCTACGGCGACAACGACCGGCTGGCGGCGCGCGTCACCGCCATGATCTCCGCCGATGCGCTTGTGCTCCTCTCCGACATCGACGGGCTCTACACCGCCCCGCCGGGCACACCCGGCGCGGAGCGGGTGAAGGTGGTGCGCGAGATCACCCCGGCGATCGAGGCGATGGCGGGCCGGGCGGTCTCGGATGTCGGCAAGGGCGGCATGATCACCAAGATCGAAGCCGCCCGCATCGCCATGGGCGGCGGAGCACGCATGGTCATCGCGTCCGGCCACCCGATGAACCCGCTGTCGCGGATCGACGAACCGGGCGCGGCCGTGACCTGGTTCCTGCCCGCCGCAACGCCGCTACAGGCGAGGAAGCGCTGGATCGCCGGAACGCTGGTTCCAGTGGGCCGCCTTGAGGTGGACGAGGGCGCGGCGAAGGCGCTGCGGTCGGGCAAGAGCCTGCTGGCGGCCGGCGTGCGCGGCATCAAGGGGGCGTTCTCGCGCGGCGATCCGGTGAGCGTTCAGACCGGCGGCCAGGAGCTGGCGCGCGGCCTCGTCGCCTACGACCGCGCCGACGCCGAGCGGATCATCGGCCGGAAGTCCCATGAAATCGAGGGCATTTTGGGGTATCGGGGACGAGACGAACTGATCCACCGCGACGACCTCGTGGTTCTGGGAGGCAAGGACTCATGACCGAGGCCGGCAAGGCGGACGCAGCGACGCACGCGACGATGCGGGCGCTGGGCGAGGCGGCCCGCCGGGCGGCGCAGATGCTGCGGCTGGCGCCGGTGGACCAGAAGGCCGCCGCCTTGATGGCGATGGCGCGGGCGATCCGGCTTAGTCGCGAGTCAATCCTGAGCGCCAATGCTCTGGATCTCGAGTCCGCCCAGCAGGCGGATCGCCCGGCCGCCTTCATGGACAGACTGGCGCTAACCCCACAGCGGGTCGACGCCATGGCGCACGGAATCGAAACGGTCGCCCGGCTGCCTGATCCGGTGGGCGCCGTGATGGCGCGCTGGAGCGTGCCTTCCGGTCTCGACATTGCGCGGGTGCGCGTGCCGATCGGCGTCATCGGCGTGATCTTCGAGAGCCGTCCCAATGTGACAGCCGACGCCGGGGCGTTGTGCCTGAAGGCCGGGAACGCCGCCATCCTGCGCTCCGGGTCGGACAGCCTGCGCTCGGCCGCGGCGATCGCAGCGGCGCTTTCAGACGGGCTCGAAGCCGCGTCGTTGCCGCGCACGGCGATCCAGCTCGTGCCGACGGCGGATCGCGCCGCCGTGGGCCTTATGCTTGAAGGTCTGGACGGGACGATCGACGTGATCGTGCCGCGCGGCGGCAGAAGCCTGGTGGAGCGGGTGCAGGCGGAAGCGCGCGTGCCGGTGTTCGCCCACCTCGAAGGCGTCTGTCATGTGTTCGTCCATGCCGCCGCCGAGCCGGCGATGGCGGCGGCTGTCGTGGTCAACGCCAAGATGCGGCGAACCGGCGTGTGCGGGGCGGCGGAGACCGTGCTCATCGACCGGGCGGCGGGCGAGGCTATGATCCGCGCCGTCACCGGAGCGCTCATTGACGCCGGATGCGAGGTGCGCGGTTGCCCGGCGGTTCGCGCCGCCGAACCGCGCGCCGTGACGGCGCAGCCGGAGGATTTCGGCCACGAGTTCCTCGACAAGGTGATCGCGGCGAAGGTGGTGGACAGCCTCGGAGAAGCCATGGCCCACATCGCACGCCACGGTTCGCAGCATACCGACGCCATCGTCACGGCCGACCTGGCCGCCGCCGAACGCTTCCTCAACGAGGTGGACAGCGCCATCGTCGTCCACAACGCCTCGACCCAGTACGCCGACGGCGGCGAGTTCGGCTTCGGAGCGGAGATCGGAATCGCCACGGGACGGTTGCACGCGCGGGGGCCGGTGGGAGTCGAGCAGCTCACCACCTTCAAGTACCAGGTGCGCGGCGCCGGCCAGTGCCGTCCGTAAGGCCCCCACCGCGCCATGCCGGCCTCGAACCGCCCGCCGCCCGGACCGCTGATGGGGCTACCCGATCCCGCCGGGCGGCGGATCGGGCTGTTTGGGGGTTCGTTCAATCCACCCCACTGCGGACATCTGGCAGTAGCGAAAGAAGCCATTGTTCGCCTGGGCCTGGATGGGATCTGGTTTTTGGTTTCGCCTCAGAACCCACTGAAAAGCCCCGCGGAAACTATCGAGTTTGATGCAAGATTTCAGCAAGCCGTGCGCTTGCTCAGCGGCTCAGATCCGCGTTTTCGAGTCTTAGATATCGAGTCGAAACTTAATACGCGTTGGACCGCCCAGACCTTGGCGCGACTCGCTCCGGTGCTCGCGCGCGGCGAGTTTGTCTGGATCATGGGGGCCGACAGTTTCGCCGGCCTCCACCACTGGAACGATTGGCGGGCCATTCCCGCCACCCTGCCGCTCGCGGTGTTCGCCCGTCCCGGATGGTGCCTCAAGGCGCTGTCGTCCCCGGCCGCCAGGGCGCTTGCGGGCTGTCGCCGACCCCAAACGGCCGCCCGCCGGCTGGCCAGCCGGCCGCCGCCGGCCTGGTGCTTCATCACCATGCCGCTGCGGCCGGAGTCCTCAACCGCCATCCGTCGCCAACGCGCAGCCGGGCCGATCGTCGCGGCTTTGTCACCGGCCGATGCTTGATTGCCGCCGCCGGGGCGATTACGTTCCTGACATCACGCAACGCCAAAGACCCAACCCGTTGCTTCCACGACCTGTGATCGCCGGAATCGGAACCGCGCCGGACGAAGCCCGCAAGGCCCCGTCCCGGACAGTGCGGATTTTGACCCTCTCCGGCCCCCATCAACCGAGGACATCCCCCACTGCCTACGCTCCAGAAGCGCAGCGGCGCGCGTAAACCCGCCGTTCCTGTCGAGGGACTGCCCAACGGCGGCGCCCCGGCTCCCCTCACCGATCTCATTCTCACATCGCTGGACGATGCGAAGGCCGAGAACGTCGTATCGCTCGATCTCGACGGCAAGGCGGCGCTGGCGGACCGGATGGTGATCGCCACCGGCCGGTCGAACCGGCACGTCGCCGCCATCGCCGACCAGCTCGTCGAGAAACTGAAGGCGACCGGCCACGGCAAGCTCAGGGTCGAGGGCCTGCCCCATTGCGACTGGGTGCTGGTCGATGCGGGCGACGTGATCGTGCACATCTTCAGGCCCGAAGTGCGCACGTTCTACAATCTGGAGAAGCTGTGGTCGCCGGACGCCCCGCGCGAACGCGCCACGCATTGACCGTTCGACCGGGTCCGGGCGGCCTTTGCGCCTCCTGATCGCCGCCGTCGGCCACACCAGGGGCGCCCTCGCCGACGCCGAGGACGATTACGTGGCGATGGCGATGAAACTCGGCCGCCCCATCGGCTTGCGCGGTCTCGACCGCCCGGCGATCGCGCAATCGAAGGCCGCAACGGCGGCGCAGCGCAGGGACGACGAGGCGGCCCGCATCGCTGAAGCGACACGCGGCAGCCGCGCCTTCGCGCTGGACCCCGGCGGCAAGCTTCTGTCCACCGACGATCTGGCGGCCCTCGTGCGTGGCGGGCTTGAGGGCGGCGCTGGGTCCCTCGCGTTCGTCATTGGCGGTCCGGACGGACTGTCCTCCTCGATCAGGCAGACCAGCGCAGGGCTGATCTCGTTTGGCCGGCTGACCTGGCCGCATCGACTGGTTCGGGTGATGCTGGCCGAGCAAATTTACCGGGTGGTGACGATTTTGGTTAACCATCCGTATCATCGCGGCGGCTGAGGCTGCCGGCGCCCATCGGAGCCGCCCACTGTGATTCGCGTATTCGCAGCCCCCGCGCCGGGCGCCTGTTTCGCGCTGGTCCCCGCGCTGATCCTTGCGCTCGCCGCGCCCGCGCTGGCGCAAGGCGCGACCATGGCCGAGGGCCAGGCCACGCCGGCCACGCCGGCCGGGCTGGCGGCGGTGGAGAAGGATCTGGGCGAAGCCACAGCGCGGCTGGAAAACCTCGCCGAGGCCAGGGACGGCCTGAAGTCCGATCTCGCCGCCCTGTCGGACCGGCTGGTGGATGTGGCGGCCCGCCTCCAGGGCGCCGAACAGCGCGCCACGGCCACCGAACACCGGCTGGCGACCCTGAACGAGACCGAAGCGACGCTGAGCGTCGACCTCGCCCGCAACCGCGACAGGCTGGCCGACCTGCTGGCCGGACTCCAGCAGATCGACCGCAACCCGCCGCCGCCCATCGTCACCGGACGCGACGACGCCGTGGCGGCGGTGCGCGGCGCGATGCTGTTCGCAGCGCTCCTGCCGCAGGTGCGCGCACGCACGCTGAAGGTGACGCAAACGCTGGCCCGCCTCGAAGAGGTCCGCGCCGCGCTCGCCGCCGAGCGGCAAGCCCTCGATGGCACGCTTGCGCAGCTTGCCGCCGCAAGGACGGAAATCGCCACCCTGCTCGATCGCAAGACGTCCCTGGCCAGGGCGGCCAGCGCAGACTACGACGCCCAGCGCCAGCTCGCCCGGCGACTGGCGACACAGGCGGCGAACCTCAAGGAGCTTCTCACCGCGCTTGAGCGCCAGCGTGCGGCGGAAGCTTTGCGGATCGAACGGGAGCAGCGCGAGCAAGCGGAGCAGCAGGCCCGCGAGGCCGCCGGGCGCGACGCTCGCGAAACCGCCCGGCGCGAGGCGTTGCGGCGGCAGGCCGCGCTGCCCCCGCCGTCCGCGCGCGCCTTCGTCGAAAGCCGTGGCCGTCTCGACTATCCGGCGCAAGGGCAGGTGGTGCGCGGCTTTGCCGACGCGGACGGCTTCGGCGGCGCCGCAAAGGGAATGTTCATCGCAACGCGCCCCGAAGCCCAGGTGGTGGCGCCCGCCGCCGGCCGGGTCGAGTTCGCCGGCGAATTCCGCTCCTATGGCCAACTCTTGATCTTGGACGTGGGCGGTGGCTATCATGTGCTGCTGGCGGGACTGGGCGCCCTGACGGCCGAAACCGGACAGATTGTCCGGCAAGGTGAACCGTTGGGCGTCATGGGAAAGGATCCGGCTCGCAGCACGTTGATCGGCGATTTGTTGGAAGACCACAGGCCGATCCTGTACGTAGAATTCAGACAGAACGGCGGCGCCATCGACCCCTCCCCCTGGTGGATCGGAGCCCGCAGAGAGGCACGCGGATAATGCGCAAGGAACATTTGTCTTCAATCGCTGCATTCGCCCTCGGCGCCGTAGCGGCGACCGGGGCATGGCAGGCGCTCGACCCGGCAGTTGCGGCGAGCCCCGACACCTACCGGCAGCTCAACCTGTTCGGCGACGTGTTCGACCGCGTCCGCGCCGATTACGTGGAGGTGCCGGACGAGGAAAAGCTGGTCGATTCGGCCATCAACGGCATGCTGTCGTCGCTCGATCCGCATTCGTCCTTCATGAACGCCAAGCGCTTCGAGGACATGCAGGTCCAGACCAAGGGCGAGTTCGGCGGCCTCGGCATTGAGGTCACCATGGAGAACGGCGTCGTCAAGGTGGTGGCCCCGATCGACGACACGCCCGCCGCCAAGGCCGGCATCATGGCCAACGATCTGATCACCCATCTCGACGGCGAGCAGGTGCAGGGCATGACCCTCAACGAAGCCGTCGACAAGATGCGCGGCAAGATCAACACGCCGATCACCCTCACCGTCGTCCGCCAGGGCAAGGACGCCCCCTTCGACGTCAAGCTCGTGCGCGACGTGATCCGCGTGAAGGCGGTGAGGTTCGAGGCCGAGGGCGATATCGGGCTGATCCGCATCTCCTCGTTCAACGAGCAGACGCAGGAAGGGCTTGAGGACGCCATCGCGAAGCTCAAGACCCAGATCGGCCCCGACAAGGTCAGGGGCTGGATCATCGACCTGCGCAACAATCCGGGCGGCCTTCTCGACCAGGCGCGGTCGGTCTCGGACACCTTCCTCGAACAGGGCGAGATCGTCTCCACCCGCGGCCGCAACGCCTCGGAAACGCAGCGGCTCAACGCCACGCCCGGCGATCTCGCCGACGGCAAGCCGGTGGTGATCCTGATCAACGGCGGGTCGGCCTCGGCGTCGGAAATCGTCGCCGGCGCGCTCCAGGACCACAAGCGGGGCAAGGTCATCGGCACGCGGTCGTTCGGCAAGGGCTCGGTGCAGACGATCATCCCGCTCGGCAGCCAGGGGGCGTTGCGCCTCACCACGGCGCGCTATTACACGCCGTCGGGCAACTCGATCCAGGCCAAGGGCATCGTTCCCGATCTGCTGATCGAGCAGGATCTGCCCGAAGAGCTCAAGGCGCAGATGGGCAAGACCGAAGGCGAAGCCAGCCTGCGCGGCCACCTGCGGAGCGAGAACGGCGAGGAGGAGACCGGCTCCTCGTCCTACGTCCCGAAGGAAAAGGACAAGGACAAGCAGCTCAAGGCGGCCATCGACCTCCTGCACGGCGTCGACGTTCAGCCGACAAAGGTCGAGCCGAAGCCGGTGGCCGAACAGCCCGCGCCGGCCGGCCAAACCAACGATCCGGCCAGGAGCAATAACTAAGGCATCATCCCGCCAGGTGGACGCCACCTGGCGGAACAAGATGGTTCCCTGAAGCATCATCCCGCCAGGTGGATACCGCTTGGCGGGCAAACATGATGCGAATACAAAAAGAAAGAGCGGCCGGCCTGATTCAGTCAGGCCGGAACCTGCGCTAACGGCGCGTCTTCAGCGCCCCGGGCCCCAGCGCCTTCGCCGCCACCTTCCGCATCACCGACGGCAGCGCTGCGGCCGCGAGGTCGGCCCTGGCGACCAGGCGCC
>DAIODI010000085.1:0-1485 GCA_036746875.1 Aestuariivirgaceae bacterium
AGCATCATCCCGCCAAGTGGCCGCCACTTGGCGGAAAAAGATGATGCGAATACAAAGAGATAGAGCGGCTGGCCTGATTCAGTCAGGCCGGGACCCGCTCTGGCCGCGCCACCAAATGCCGGGACTGAATATTCATCCGCCACGCTCTCGCCGCAGCAGTTCGGCCTTGCGCGCCCGCCCCCAGCGATAGCCGGAAAGATCGCCGCCCGAGCCCACGACGCGATGGCAGGGGATAAGCACGGCGGCCGGGTTGGCGGCGCACGCGCCGGCCACCGCACGGGCTGCGGAGGGGCGGCCGATGGCGGCGGCGATCCCGGCGTAGGTGGCGGTCGTGCCGGGCCGGATGCGCCGCAACGCCTGCCAGACCTGCTCCTGGAACGCCGTGCCGCGCACGTCCAGCGGCAGGTGCGGGTTGGTGGACGGCGCCTCGATCACGGCGATCACCCCGGCAAGCTGGCGGCGCTCGGCGTCATCGCCCGCGGTGATCGACGCCCTGGGGAAGCGCGCGGCGAGATCCGCGGCCAGGGCCGCCGCGTCGTCGCCCAGCAGCACCGCGCAGACGCCGCGCCCCGTCGCCGCCACCAGCACCTCGCCCAGCGAGCACGGCCCGGTGACGAAGCGGATGGTCTCGCCCGGTCCGCCCCGGCGCGCGGCGGCGGGAGCCATGCCAAGGCGCGCCCCCGCGGCCTCGTAGAACCGGGACGGCGATGCGTACCCGGCGGCGTAGATGGCGCCCGTCACGGTCGGTTCGGCGGCCAGCGCCGCGTGTGCGGCCTTCGCCCGGATCGCAGCGGCGTAGCGGCCCGGCGTCAGCCCCGTCGCCCGCCGGAACAGGCGGTGGAAGTGATGGGGCGAATAGCCGGCGCGGGCGGCCAGGGCCTCAAGCGGCGGCGGCTTGTCGCCCAGCGAAATCGCCGCCTCGATGGCGCGCACGGCGGCCGTGACAGCCTGGACCTCGACGCGGGCATGCGGCGCTTCGTCCGGCCGGCACCGCTTGCAGGCGCGAAAGCCGGCCGCGCACGCCGCCTCCGGCGAGGCGAAGAACCGCACATTGGCGCGTTTGGGCGTGCGCGCGCCGCAGGACGGGCGGCAGTAGACGCCGGTTGTCGTCACGCCGAACCAGAACGCGCCGTCGGCCTCCCGGTCGCGGCTGGCGACAGCGGCCCAGGCGCGATCTTCGGCGCCCGGGTTCGGGATCCCGTGAAGCGGCTTTGGATGGTTGGCGGCAAGCATGGGATCTTCCCTCGCGATGAGCGACGCCAACAGCACTATCGCGATCGGGTCTGCCCGTCATTCCGCCGCTTGCGGCCGAATTATGCGCAGCGGTTGGAAATCGGGCGATCGCCGGTTCACCATCATCGAACCGGCGTGGTCCGAACGGCGGCGGGGGGGGGGGGGAAGGGGGGGGGGGCGGGGGGGGGGTGGGGGGCGGGGCGGGGGGGGGGAGGAAAAAGGAAGATGGGGTAGAGGGGATAACAGAGGGGG
>DAIODI010000085.1:1495-11699 GCA_036746875.1 Aestuariivirgaceae bacterium
GGGCGATCGCCGGTTCACCATCATCGAACCGGCGTGGTCCGAACGGCGGCGGCGGGCGGACAACGGGTCCGCCCGGCGTTCTGGTTCGCGGCGCACAACCGCCCGGTTCAATAACGTTCGATGTGGCTTCTGGCCATCTCGCCGCGATGGTCCGAAGTCACTTCCGACTCGAGCTTCGCCGACTCGCGGCGAAGCTGGAGTACGTGCCAGCCGATCCAGAAGGCGACAGCGAGCATCACCAGCAAGACCTCGCTGCCCTGGAAGGGATAGATGGCCCCGACATCCTTGAGATCGACGGCCCAGTTCGTCAGTCCATTGGTTGACACGTCGTCTCTCCCTTCACTTCACCAGCGCGCGTTCAGCCTGGATGATTTCATTCACGGCGATTTCGTATTCCTGCTGGTTGGAGAAATCGAGGCCCTCCAGTTCAACCTTGCGCGGCACTCTCAGCATGTCCATGGCGCTGAGGATCTTCGCCAGAACAAACACCGGAATGAAGCCGAGCAGGAACATGATGCAGGCGCCGATGAAGTTGCCCCACGGGCTGATGGTTGCGTAGCCCTCGAAAGGCGAGGCCGGCTGACCCCACAGCATGAAGCCCGCGATGACGACGCCGAGGAATCCGCCATAGCCATGCACGGCCACGGCGCCGACGGCGTCGTCGATCCTGAACCGGCGTTCGACCCAGTGGTGCAGCTTGTAAACGATCACCGCGACGACCGCGCCGATGAGCATCGCCTGGATCGGATGGTAGAGATCGTTACCGGCGGAAGCCCCGATGATGCCGCACAGGCCCAGCGAGTAGGTCCAGAAGGCGTTGCCGTTGGAGATCAGGTACCCCGCCATCAGTCCGCCGGAGAGCGCCATCAGGAAGTTCACCGTGATGGCCGAAAGCGTCGTCGGCGTCAGGTAAATGGTGGTCGCGGTCCACGTATCGCCGGTGATCTGGCCGCCGATGGTGGCGGGATCGATCATCGGGATGTTGCAGGCGGCGTAGAAGCCCCAGAACCCGGTGTAGATCAGGAACAGACCAATGGTCACAAGCCACGGATTATGCGGCGGAATATCGCGCGGGGTTCCATCCTCGCGGAACTTGCCGATGCGCGGACCCAGCACGATCAGCGTCGCCAGCGCCGCCCCGCCCGCGACGGCGTGCACCACGCCGGAGGCGTAGGCGTCGTGGTAGCCGAGAACCTTCACCATCCAGCCGCTCGCGCTCCAGCCCCAGGCGGCGCCCGTTATCCAGAGCAGCGATCCGACGAGGACCGCAATCAGCCAGAAGGCGCCGGAGCGGATGCGCTCGATCACCGAGCCCGAGATGATGGAGGCGGTGGTCCACGAGAACAGCAGAAACGCGGCCCAGAACACGCCATTCAAGCGGTGCCAGATCGCCGCGTCTTCGGCGCTGACGCCCAGATCAGGCGATGCGCCCGAAAGATGGGTGCCAAGCAATGGGCTCCACGGTACGGCGACCGTGGCGGCGATTTCCGGGATGCCGCCATCGAGAATTCCAGGACCGTTCGGGAAGGCGAAGTAAATCCACCAGCCAAACAAGAAGAACGTGACCGTGACAAGCGGAATTGTCATGGTATTCTTCATCAGGGTATGGAGATGGTGTCTACGGCGGGAGGCCCCGACCTCATACATGCAGAAACCGACGTGAATGAGAAACATGAAAACAACTGTAACCCAGTAGTAAAACTCAGTGAAGATCACGTTGATCGTCGTGATGTTGTCGCCCATATCCTTGCCCTCTCCTCGGCGCGTCGTTGCTTTGACGGCTGGCGCGCTCCTCGTGCTCCGGCTGATTTTTTTTGCCGGAATTTTGCCGTATTGGAGAACAACGGGGTAGCGAATGTCAAGAACGGCCGGTGGAAGCCGAGAAAGCCGGGATTCTGACGCGAGCCCTTGGCGCCTGCGGCGGCGCTCGCCGTGGCGGAGCGGCTTCAGAACCTGAAAGTTTCACATCAGGAAACATAGTTTCCTTTCGTTGACTGACCGACGCCGCCCTGCTAAGGGCAACTTGGCTTTGCTCCGGAGACCACAAGGATGTGCGGAATCGTCGGCCTCTACCTCAAGAACCAGAAGCTCCAGCCGAAGCTCGGCGAGATGTTCACGCCGATGCTGATCGAGATGACCAACCGCGGACCCGACTCGGCGGGCTTCGCCATCTACCGCGATCCGGTGAAGGCGAACCAGATCAAGCTGACGCTGGCGGCCGAAGATCCTGCCTTCGACTGGCACGGCCTCGACGGCGAGATGGAGAAGGCGCTCGACTGCGACGTGACGGTGAAGAAGGTCGGCAGCCATGCGGTGCTGAAGACCGACGCGCGCGAGGACGACGTAACACGCTTCCTCGCCGGGCGGTTCCCTTCGGTGCGGATTGTCGGCGCGGGGCATCTCATCGAGATCTTCAAGGAGACCGGACTTCCCGCCGACGTTTCGGAGAAGTTCGAGCTGCGCAAGGCGAAGGGCACCCACGCCATCGGCCACACCCGCATGGCGACCGAGAGCGCGGTGACCACCGCGGGCTCGCACCCGTTCTCGACCGGCGACGATCTCTGCCTCGTCCACAATGGCTCGCTGTCGAACCACAACCGGCTGCGCGAGAGCCTGAAGAAGGAAGGCATGATCTTCCAGACCGAGAACGACACGGAAGTGGCCGCCGCCTACTTCACCTGGCGGCTGCGCCGGGGCGACACCTTGCGCGAGGCGCTGCAAAACGGCATCCGCGACCTCGACGGCTTCTACACCTTCTGCATCGGCACGGCGGACGGGTTCGCCGTGGTGCGCGATCCCATCGCCTGCAAGCACGCGGTGCTCGCCGAGACCGACGACTGGGTGGCGATGGCCACCGAGTTCCGGGCCATCGCGCATCTGCCAGGCGCCGACAAGGCGAGGATCTGGGAACCCGAGCCGCAGACGATCTACACCTGGGAAGGCCACGCGCAATGATCGAATACGACGTCGAGACGGAGGGGGTGCGGGGGCTGAACGAGCGCCTGCACCGCATCAACGACCTGAGCAACCAGCGCGCCTGGCGGGTGCAGCGCCCGAACGGGGCGCACAACATCGCCGTCGGCGTGGACGCGCCGGTGCGCGTGGAGGTGGACGGGCACGTGGGATTCTACTGCGGCGGCATGAACAAGCACGCCGACATCGTCATCAACGGCCATGCCGGGCCTGGCGTCGCCGAGAACATCATGTCGGGAACGGTCCGGGTGAAGGGCAACGCCAGCCAGGCGGCGGGCGCCACCGGTGTCGGCGGCCTGCTCGTC
The DNA here is from genome assembly GCA_036746875.1 of Aestuariivirgaceae bacterium. GTDB lineage: Bacteria > Pseudomonadota > Alphaproteobacteria > Rhizobiales > Aestuariivirgaceae > DAIODI01. Next base: position 4,774 of record DAIODI010000085.1, read on the forward strand.
ATCGAGGGCGACGCCGCATCGCGCTGCGGCATCTCGATGAAGGGCGTCGGGATCGTGGTCGGCGGCTCTGTCGGTCACATGTCGGCGTTCATGGCGCAGCTTGGCTCGCTCGTCGTCTGCGGCGACGCGGGCGAGGCGCTTGGCGATTCCATCTACGAGGCCCGGCTCTACGTGCGCGGCAAGGTGGCGAGCCTCGGCGCCGACTGCGTCGAGAAGCCGATGACCGACCATCACCTCGCCAAGCTCGCCCGTCTTCTCGACAAGGCGCAGATCAACGCCGATCCGAAAAGCTTCCGCCGCTACGGTTCGGCGCGCAAGCTCTACAACTTCAACATCGACAACGCGGACGCCTACTGATGGCCTACGAAACGCCCAGAACGACGCCGAGGCAATCGGCCACCTTCGACGACTACACGCTGTCCGAAATCCGCCGCGCCGCCGCCACCGGCATTTACGACATCCGGGGCGGCGGAGCCAAGCGGCGCGTGCCGCACTTCGACGATCTCCTGTTCCTCGGCGCGTCGATCTCGCGCTATCCGCTGGAAGGCTATCGCGAGCGCTGCGGCACGAACGTGGTCATCGGGACGCGCTTTGCGAAGAAGCCGATCGAGCTGAAAATCCCCATCACCATCGCCGGAATGTCGTTCGGCTCGCTGTCGGGGCAGGCCAAGGAGGCGCTAGGACGGGGCGCCACGCTCGCCGGAACGTCCACCACCACCGGCGACGGCGGCATGACGGCGGAGGAGCGCGGCCACTCCAGCATTCTCGTCTACCAGTATCTGCCCTCGCGCTACGGCATGAACCCGGACGACCTGCGCAAGGCCGACGCCATCGAGGTGGTGGTGGGCCAGGGCGCCAAGCCCGGCGGCGGCGGCATGCTGCTCGGCCAGAAGATTTCCGACCGCGTGGCGCAGATGCGTTCGCTGCCCAAGGGCATCGACCAGCGCTCGGCCTGCCGCCATCCCGACTGGACGGGGCCCGACGATCTGGAGATCAAGATCCTCGAGCTGCGCGAGATCACCGACTGGGAGAAGCCGGTCTACGTGAAGGTCGGCGGCGCGCGGCCCTACTACGACACGGCGCTGGCGGTGAAGTCCGGCGCCGACTGCGTGGTGGTGGACGGCATGCAGGGCGGCACCGCCGCGACGCAGGAGGTGTTCATCGAGCATGTCGGCCAGCCGACGCTCGCCTGTATTCGCCCGGCGGTGCAGGCGTTGCAGGATCTCGGCATGCATCGCAAGGTGCAGCTCATCGTCTCCGGCGGCGTCCGCAACGGGGCCGACGTGGCGAAGGCGCTGGCGCTCGGGGCGGACGCGGTGTCGATCGGTTCCGCTGCGCTGGTGGCGCTGGGCGACAACGATCCGCGCTTCGAGGCCGAGTACCGGAAGCTCGGCGCCACGGCGGGAACCTACGACGACTGGCACGAGGGCAAGGACCCGGCCGGCATCACCACACAGGACCCGGACCTGGCGAAGCGCCTCGATCCGGCGCTCGCCGGGCGCAGGCTCGCCAACTACCTCAAGGTGATGACGCTGGAGGCGCAAACCATCGCCCGCGCCTGCGGCAAGAGCCATGTCCACAACCTCGAACCGGAGGATCTCGTCGCGCTCACCGTGGAGGCGGCGGCGATGGCCAGGGTGCCGCTCGCCGGAACCACCTGGATCCCGGGGACGCCCTTCTAGGCGTCCCCTTTTGTCAGTACGATAACAAAGCGATCTTCCTGGAGAGGAAACCCATGTCGGAGCTTGCCAAATACGCCAAGGACAAGGGCGTACGGTTCTTCCTGTTCAATTTCACCGACCTGTTCGGCGCCCAGCGCGCCAAGCTCGTTCCCGCCGAGGCTGTCGCGTCGATGCAGAAGTCGGGGGCCGGGTTCGCCGGCTTCGCAACCTGGCTCGACATGACGCCGGCCCACCCGGACATGTTCGTGATGCCGGACCCCGAGTCCGTCATCCAGCTGCCGTGGAAGCCGGAGGTGGCGTGGGTGGCGGGCGACCCGTGGATGGACGGCAAACCGGTGGCGCAGGCGCCGCGGCTCGTTCTCAAGAGCCTGATCGACAAGGCCGCCAGGAAGAACATGAAGCTGATGGCGGGCGTGGAGCCCGAATTTCACCTGATCAGCCCGGACGGCTCGGCGATCTCCGATGGCCGCGACACCCAGGAGAAGCCCTGTTACGACCAGTCGGCGGTGATGCGCCGCTTCGATGTGATCGCCGACATCTGCTCGTCGATGGTCAAGCTCGGCTGGGGCCCGTACCAGAACGACCATGAGGACGCCAACGGGCAATTCGAGATCAACTGGAACTTCAACGACTCGCTCACCACCGCCGACCAGCTGTCGTTCTTCAAGTTCATGGTGAAGTCGCTGGCCGAGAAGCACGGGATGCGGGCGACGTTCATGCCGAAGCCGTTCGTCAATCTCACCGGCAACGGTTGCCACGTCCACATCTCGGTGTGGGACAATGCGCGCAAGAAGAACCTGTTCCACGACGGCAAGGGCGAGCTTGGCCTCTCCGCGCTGTGCTACCATTTCCTCGGCGGGCTGATGCACCACGCCGAAGCGCTCGCCGCGATCACCAACCCGACGGTGAACTCCTACAAGCGCATCAACGCCCCGCGCACCACCTCGGGCGCCACGTGGTCGCCGAGCTCCATCACCTTCGGCGGCAACAACCGCACCCACATGGTGCGCGTGCCCGACGAGGGCCGCATCGAACTGCGGCTGCCGGACGGCGCGGCCAATCCCTACCTGATGATGTCGGTGATCCTCGCCGCCGGCCTCCACGGCCTCGACGAGAAGATGGACCCGGGCAAGCGCCTCGACATCGACATGTACGCCGACGGCCACAAGGTGAAGGGGGCGAAGAAACTGCCGCTGAACCTGCTCGACGCGATCCGCAACTTCGACCGCGACAAGCACCTGAAGGCGGCGCTGGGCGACGAGTTCTCCGCCGCCTACATCAAGCTCAAGACCAGCGAGTGGAACCAGTACTGCCGCCACCTCACCGAATGGGAACGGCAGACCACGCTCGATTGCTAGCGCGCCATCCCTCGCCGGATGGCTGCCATCTGGCCGAGCAAGGTGACGCCAATCCGGAGCCTCACATCCCCCGGCTGGTGAGGGTGCGGGAGACCGCGTCGCGCCAGCCGGCCAGTTTTTTGGCCCGGATCGCTTCATCCATGGCGGGCGAGAACCGTCGGTCGAGCTTCCAGCCTTCCGCGAAGCCCACCTGATCGGGCCAGACGCCGGATTGCCAGCCGGCGAGCCAGGCTGCGCCGAGCGCGGTGGTTTCGAGCACGGCGGGGCGGTCCACCGGCGCGTCGAGCAGGTCGGCGAGCCGCTGCATGGTCCAGTCGGAGGCGACCATGCCGCCGTCCACCCGCAACACCGCCTCGCCCATGCCCGGCCAGTCGCGGCGCATGGCGCCGATCAGGTCGGCGGTCTGGTAGCACACCGATTCGCGCGCCGCGCGGGCGAACTCGTTCGGCCCGGTGGCGCGCGTCAGGCCGAAGCTCGCGCCGCGGGCGTTGGCGTCCCACCACGGCGCGCCGAGCCCGGTGAAGGCGGGGACGAGGTAGACATCCTGCGCCGGGTCGGCCTGGTCGGCCATGGCGCCCGTCTGGCCGGCGGTGGCGATGATCTTCAAGCCGTCGCGCAGCCACTGCACGGCGGCCCCCGCAATGAAGATCGACCCCTCGAGGCCGTAGAGCGTGCGGCCGCCCAGTTTGGCCGCGATGGTCGTCAGCATGCGGTTGGTCGAGGCGACGCGCTCGTGCCCGGTGTTGAGGATGGCGAAGCAGCCGGTGCCGTAGGTCGCCTTCAGCATCCCCGGCGCGAAGCAGGCCTGGCCGAGCAGCGCCGCCTGCTGGTCGCCGGCGACGCCGCGCACCGGAATGGCCGCGCCGAGGATCGCCGGATCGGTGACGCCGAACTCGGCGGCGCAGTCCTTCACCTCGGGCAGCATGGAGCGCGGCACGCGCAGGAGATCGATGAGGTCGTCGTCCCATTGGCCGGTGTCGATGTCGAGGAGCATGGTGCGCGAGGCGTTGGTGGCGTCGGTGGCGTGGACGCGCCCGCCGGTGAGCCGCCACAGCAGGAAGGTATCGACGGTGCCGAAGGCGAGCCGCCCCTGTTCGGCGAGACGGCGCGCGCCCTCCACGCGGGCGAGGATGAACGCCGCCTTGGTGGCGGAGAAATAGGGATCGAGGAGGAGCCCGGTCTTCCTCGTCACCATGGCTTGCGCGCCGCGCGCCTTCAGCGTGGCGCAAAGATCGGCGGTGCGCCGGTCCTGCCAGACGATGGCGCGGTGGATGGCGCGGCCGGTCTGGCGGTCCCACACCACCGTGGTCTCGCGCTGGTTGGTGACGCCGATGGCGGCGATTTGACGGGGCTCGAGGCCCGCCGCCGCGATCGCCTGGCGGGCGGTGGCGACGGTGGTCTGCCAGATGTCCTCGGGTTCGTGCTCCACCCAGCCGGCCTGCGGGAAATGCTGGGGGAACTCCTGCTGGCCGACGCCGAGGATGGCGTAGCTGGCGTCGAACACGATGGCGCGCGAGGACGGGGTGCCCTGGTCGATGGCGAGGATATGGCCCATGGCGTTTCTCCGGCTGATGCCCAGTCTCGCGTCATGTGGAAACCGGGGCGCGAGGCCCCGGTCCAGTGCGTTGTGGAAAGCGTGAGCCGCAAGCGCCTCACTGCCAGCGCTTGATGATCTCCTCGTAGGCGACCGTCTCGCCCGGCTCCTTCTCGTTCTCGAGCTTGGCGGCCGGGCCGTCTTCCTTGCCCAGCCACTGCGCCGCATCGACTTCCGGGTTCAGCCGCGGGCCGCAGCCGCCGTACACGTTCTGCTTCTCGTCGGCCGCCTGCATGCGGGCCATGATCTGGTCCATCTCGCCGGCGAGACGGTCCATGGCCTGCTGCGGGGTGAACGCGCCCGAGTTGACGTCGCCGATCTGCTGCCACCAGACCTGCGCGAGCTTCGGATAGTCCGGCACGTTGATGCCGGTCGGCGTCCACTTCACGCGGTCGGGCGAGCGGTAGAACTCGACGAGGCCGCCGAGCTTCGGCGCCCGCTCGGTGAACGAGGAATGATTCACCGTGCTGTCGCGGATGAAGGTGAGGCCGGTGTGGCTCTTCTTCGTGTCCACGGTCTTGGAGGTGACGAACTGGGCGTAGAGCCAGGCCGCCTTGCGGCGGTCGACGGGCGTGGAGTTGAACAGCGTCCACGAACCGGCGTCCTGGTAGCCGAGCTTCATGCCCTCCTTCCAGTACGGGCCGTGCGGCGAGGGCGCCATCCGCCACAGCGGGTTGCCCTGGTCGTCGACGGTGTTGTTGCCCTCGCTCTTCGGCGCGACCATGCTGGAGGTGAAGGCGGTGTACCAGAAGATCTGCTGGGCGACGTTGCCCTGCGAGAGCGCCGGCAGCGACTGGTAGAAGTCGAGGTCGGCGGCGCCCGGAGGCGCATACTTCCTCAGCCACTCGTCCCACTTGGCGATGGCGAACACGGAGGCGGGAGCGTTGGTGCCGCCGCCGCGGGACACCGAGGCGCCCTTCGGGTTGCACGAGCCCTTCTCCATGCGGATGCCCCACTCGTCGATGGGCTGGCCGTTCGGCAGACCCGGCGAGGTGGAGCCGGCCATCGACAGCCAGGCGTCGGTCATGCGCCAGCCGAGGTCCGGCGCGCGCTTGCCGTAGTCCATGTGGCCGTAGACGCGAACGCCGTCGATCTCCTTCACGTCGTTGGTGAAGAACTCGGCGATGTCCTCGTAGGCCGACCAGTTGGCCGGCACGCCCAGTTCGTAGCCGTACTTGGCCTTGAACTTCTCCTTCAGCTCCGGCTTGTCGAACCAGTCCTTGCGGAACCAGTAGAGGTTGGCGAACTGCTGGTCGGGCAACTGCCACACCTTGCCGTCCGGTCCGGTGGTGAACGAGATGCCGATGAAGTCGGCGAGGTCCAGACCGGGATTGGTCACGTCCTTGCCCTCGCCGGCCATCCAGTCGGTCAGGTTGGTGGCGCTTTGCAGGCGCGAGTGCGTGCCGATCAGGTCGGAGTCGTTGATGTAGGCGTCGTAGAGGTTGCGGTTGGTCTGCATCTGCGTCTGCACGGCCTGGACGACTTCGCCCTCGCCGAGCAGCTGATGGTTGACCTTGATCCCGGTGATTTCCTCGAAGGCCTTGGCCAGCACCTTCGATTCATATTCGTGGGTCGGGATGGTTTCCGAGAGGACGTTGATCTCCATCCCCTTGAACGGCTCGGCCGCCTTGATGAACCACTCCATCTCCTTCATCTGCTCTTCCTTGGAGAGCACGGAAGGCTGGAATTCCTCGTTCACCCACTTCTCGGCCGCAGCCATGTCGGCAGACGCCGGCACGGCGCCGTAAAGAAGGCCGATGGCGGCGACTGACGCCAGAAGCTTCAGTCTCATGGCATTTCCTCCTTGAGGGTTGCTGACGCACACGATGACCGTGTGTGCAACGCCCGGGGGCGCGAACGCGTCGCCACGGTCCCCGTTGCGTCCGGATGCGTCCGGGTTTGAGCCGGACGATCTTGGATGGCGCTTCTCATACCCATCGAAAGATCGCAAGGGCAAGAAGCGCCGAAACAATCGATGCGCCCCAGAGCGGGACGTCGGTCAGGGCGAGCCAGATCAGGTGGATGTAGGCCGCCGAGAGCAACGATATGAACAGCCGGTCGCCGCGCGTCGTGTCAAGGCCGAGCGCCCCGCGCCGCGGCGCGCCGCCGGGGCTGGCGAACTCCCACAGCGTCATGCCGGCGAGAGCGAGCCCGATCAGGATGAAGAACAGGGCGGTCTGCCACGTCCACGCCATCCACGAGAGATCGAGCGCGTGGGTCTCCATTGTCACACCCTCCCCAGGGCGAAGCCCTTGGCGATGTAGTTGCGCACGAACCAGATGACGATCGCGC
>DAIODI010000086.1:0-11615 GCA_036746875.1 Aestuariivirgaceae bacterium
CCCGGTCCCCCGGGGGGCTTGCGGGGGTCGCCGTTCCGGGGGGCGCCCTGAACGGCCGCCCGCTTGCGGGGGGCGGCGCCCGCCGCGCCCGGGGCGCCGCCGACGCCGGATTTCACGTCTTCGCGATCAGGCGGCATGGTCTGGCGGCGGTCCGGGTGCGTATGCGAAACATACAGGATTGTAACGGCGCGGCCACAGTGAGGCCATGCTTTCCCCGATGATGTGGGCGAGGACTGGCGCGTTGTCCACCACTCCCGCGGCAACCGCCGCCAGACACCCGTTCCGCCGGGCGGCGCGTCCTCACGCGCGGCGCGGCGGGCCTCAGGATGAGCGATGAACAGCATCACCGAAGCTGACAAGAGCCTGATCGACGAACTGGATTCGACCGCCGCGCGGCTGCGCCTCGTGCGCGAGGCTGTGGGCCGGGTGATCTTCGGCCAGGACGAGGTGATCTCGCTGGCGCTCACGGCGATCCTCGGCGGCGGTCACGCGCTGCTGGTGGGCGCGCCGGGTCTCGCCAAGACCAAGCTCGTCACCACCCTCGGCCATGTCCTGGGCCTTGAGGACAAGCGGGTGCAGTTCACCCCGGACCTGATGCCCGCCGACATCGTCGGGGCGGAAGTGCTGGAGGAATCCGACCACGGCCGGCGCGCCTTCCGCTTCATCCCCGGCCCGGTGTTCTGCCAGCTCCTGATGGCCGACGAAATCAACCGCGCCTCGCCGCGCACCCAGTCGGCGCTGCTTCAGGCGATGCAGGAACACCACGTCACGGTGGCGGGCCAGCGCCATGACCTGCCTTCGCCCTTCCATGTGCTCGCCACGCAGAACCCCATCGAGCAGGAGGGCACCTATCCCTTGCCCGAGGCGCAGCTCGACCGTTTCCTGTTGCAGATCGACGTGCCCTACCCCGACCTCGAAGCGGAACGGCGGATGCTGTACGCCACAACCGGGGCCGGCGAGGATATGCCGGCGCGGGCGTTCACCTCAGGCGAACTGCGCCGCGCCCAGCATCTGGTGCGGGTGATCCCGGTGGGCGAGCAGGTGGGCGAGGCGATCCTGAAGCTGGTGCGCTCCGCCCGCCCCGGCCCGGAAGCCGATCCGTTCGTCAACGCCAACGTCTCGTGGGGGCCGGGTCCGCGCGCCAGCCAGGCGTTCATGCTCGGCGTGCGCGCCCGCGCCATGCTGGAGGGCCGACTGTCGCCCTCGATCGGCGACGTGCTGGCGATCGCCGGCCCTGTGCTGCGCCATCGCATGGCGGTGACGTTCGCCGCGCGCGCCGACGGCGTCACGCTGGACGACGTGATCGGAAGGCTCACCGGTCCCTTGCGCTGATGGCCCTTGCGCCGATGTCCCGTCCGCCCGTCAGCCCGGATCGCCGCAGGGAGGCCCTGCGCCAGCGCGCCCAGGCGCTGAGCGAGGTCTCCCCGCCGCTGCTGATCGCCGCCGACCGGGTGGCGCAGTCGCTGATCCAGGGCGAGCACGGCCGCCGTCGCGCCGGGCCGGGCGAAGATTTCTGGCAGTATCGCCCCTACAGCTTCGGCGACGCCGCCAACCGCATCGACTGGCGCAAGTCGGCGCGAACGCAGAAGCTGCTGATCCGCGAGAACGAGTGGGCGGCCACCAACACCCTGCACATCTGGGCCGCCAACGGGCCGGGCATGGCGTTCCGGTCCGCCATGTCGCCGGTGTCGAAGCGCGACCGTGCGGCGCTGCTGGCGGTCGCCGCCGGGGTGATCGCGGTCCGGGCGGGCGAGCGCGTCACCGCGCTGGCGAGCCCGCACGCCCCCGGCCACACCCGGCTGGCGTTGGCGAACCTCGCCGACTGGGAAGCCTCCGGCCAGCCACCGGACGCGGGCTTGCCGCCCGCCGCCCGCGTGGCGCGGTTTTCGACCTGCCTGCTCGTCGGCGATTTCCTCGAACCGCTGCCCGAGATCGCCGAGGCCGTCACGGCGCTGGCCGCGCAGGGCGCGCGCGGCCACGTCATGCAGGTGCTCGACCCGGCCGAGGAGGTGTTCCCGTACTCCGGCCGCACCCGCTTCGAGGAACCCAGCGGGCGCGACAGCATGACGGCGGGGCGCGCCCAAACCCTGAAGGCCGCCTACACGGCGCGCCTCGCCAGCCATCGCGCCGGACTGAAGGACCTGCTCGGCAAGCTCGGCTGGAGCCTGTCGCTCCACCGCACCGACCGTCCGGCGGCGGGCGCGCTGCTGACGATCTTCGGCGCATTGTCGGGCCACCCGGTCGATCTGCCGCGCGTGGCGCAAGGATGACCGCCCCATGAGCTGGCTTTCGGCGCTCACCTTCGTCAACCCGCTGGCGCTCGGCGCCCTCGCGCTGCTGCCCGCCATCTGGTGGCTGCTGCGCTTCACGCCGCCGCGCCCCGAACTCGTGCGGTTCCCGCCGTTCCGGCTGATCCGCGACCTGATCGCCCGCGAGGACGAGCGCGACAGGATGCCGTGGTGGCTGCTGCTGCTGCGCATGACGCTGGCGGCGCTTTTGATCTTCGCCGTCGCCGGGCCGTTCCTCAAGCCGCCCGGCGAAGGGGCCGTGTCGGGCGGCGCGCCGGTGCTGATCGTGGTCGACGACGGCTGGGCCGGGGCGAAGGACTGGGACGCCCGCCACGAGGTTCTGTTGCGCCGGATCGCCGAGGCCGAGCAGGCTGGCGTGCCGGTGGCGCTGGCGTTCACCGCCGCCGGCGGCCCGCCCCAGGGGCTGGCGCTGCAGACCGCAGCGGAGGCCCGCCGCCTCGCCTCCGCGCGCGAACCGGCGGCCGCCGACAGCGGCCGGGCGGCGCTGGTCGAGCCGCTCAAGGCCGCGTTCGCCAACGCCCCGGCGCTCGATGTCGTCTGGCTGGCGGACGGCCTCGATCACGCCGACGCGGCGGCGTTCGCCGCGGCGCTGCAGGCGCTGGCGGGCGGCCGCGCGCGGCTCGACGTGGCGATGCCGCCCGCCGCGCGGCTGCCGATGGCGCTCGCCGAGCCGGCGCTCGAATCCAACGGCCTGAAGGTGATCGCGTTGCGAGCGTCGGACAGCCAGCCGGGGCGCGCCACCGCCCAGCTTGAGGCGCTGAACGGCCGCACGCTCGCCGCCGTCGATCTCGCCTTCGCGGGCGCGGCGACCCGCGCCGAGGCGCTGATCGAGCTGCCCACCGAACTGCGCAACGAGGCGGCGCGGCTGACGCTTGCGGGCGAGCGCACCGCCGGGGCCGCCTACCTGTTCGACGACCGCCACCGCCGCAAGAGCGTGGCGATGCTTTCGGGCGCCTCCATCGAGATGGCCCAGCCGCTGCTGTCGCCGCTCTACTATGTGTCGCGCGCGCTGTCGCCGAGCGCCGAAGTGAGCGAAGTGCGCACGACGGGCGATCTTCTGGACGCCATGGACCGCGGCGTGTCGATGATCGTGCTCGCCGACGTCGGCGTGCTGCAGCAGCAGGTCACGGACCGGCTCGTCGCGTGGGTTCGCAAGGGCGGAATGCTGGTGCGGTTCGCCGGGCCAAGGGTCGCCGCGGCGGGGGACATCGACGCCCTGTCGCCGGTGAGCCTGCGGGCGGGCGGGCGCTCGCTGGGCAGCGCGCTGAGCTGGGAACAGCCCCAGGAGCTCGCCCCGTTTCCGGCCGGCTCGCCGTTCGCCGCGCTCAGGGCCGATCCCGAGGTGAAGGTGTCGCAGCAGGTGCTGGCCAACCCGACGCCAGACCTCGCCGACCGCACCTGGGCGAGCCTCGCCGACGGTACGCCGCTGGTGACGGCCGCGACGGAGGGCGGCGGCATGATCGTGCTGTTCCACGTCACCGCCAGCCCCGACTGGTCGAACCTGCCGCTGTCGGGCCTGTTCGTCTCGATGCTGGAACGGCTGAACGAGATGTCAGGCGCGGGCGATGCGGGCGAGCTCGCCCTGGGCGACGAGGCCCTCGCGCCGCGCCGCACCCTCAACGGCTTCGGCGAGCTTGGCCAGCCGCCGGCCATCGCCGAGCCCATCGCCGCCGCCGTCTTCGCCGAAACCCGCCCGTCGCGCATCCACCCGGCCGGCCTCTACGGCAGCCGTAACGCCCAGAGCGCGCTCAACGTCGCGCCTGCGGACGACGGGCTTGCGCCGCTGGTCGCGCCGGCGGGCGCCACGGTCTCGGGCTACGATCCGGTCCGCGCCGTGGACATGCGTCCGGCGCTGTTCACGCTGGCGCTGGTGTTGCTGCTGCTCGACAGCCTGATCGCCCTCGCCATGGGCGGGGCGTGGCAGCGGCTGTTGCGCCGCGCCGCGCCGGCGGCCGTGATCGTGCTGGCCGTGGCTTTCGCCCCGCCGGAGGGCGCGCGCGCCCAGCCCGCCGAACCGCTGTCTCCCGCCGACGACTTCGCGGTTCGCGCCACCACGGAAACCCGCCTCGCCTATGTGCTCACCGGCGACCGCAGCGTGGACGACGTCACCCTTCAGGGTCTCACGGGACTGGGAGACGCGCTGATGCAGCGCACCGCCGTCGAGCCGGGCGTGCCGGTGGGCGTCAATGTCGAGCGCGACGAGATCGTGTTCTTCCCGCTGCTCTACTGGCCGGTGACGCCGGACACGCCCGCCCCCTCCCCGGAAGCGGCGCAGAAAATCGACGCCTATATGAAGAACGGCGGCACCATCCTGTTCGACACCCGCGACGCCGGCGATCCGGAAGCGGTGATGGGAACGGCGGTGACACCGGCCACCGCCGCGCTGCGCCGCATTCTCGAATCGCTCGACGTGCCGCGGCTTGAGCCGGCGCCGCCGGAGCACGTCCTCGCCAAGGCGTTTTATCTGCTGTCGTCGTTCCCCGGCCGTTTCGCCAACGGCCAGTTGTGGGTGGAGGCCGCCGACCGGGGCGGCGCGCCGGAAACGGCGGGCAACGCCGACGGGGTGAGCGCCATCATCATCGGCTCCAACGACTACGCCGCCGCCTGGGCCACCTCGACCACGGGCGATGCGCTGTATCCCGCCGTTCCCGGCGGCGAGCCGCAGCGCGAGATGGCGCTGAGGACCGGCATTAACATCGTGATGTACGCGCTCACCGGCAACTACAAGGCCGACCAGGTGCACGTTCCGGCGCTGCTCGAACGGCTGGGGCAGTGAGATGACCTGGCGTCTGGTGTTTGAACCGCTTCTCCCCGAACCGTGGCTGTGGGCGCTGACCCTCGCCGCCGCCGCGCTGGCGCTGGCCGGCCTCGTGGCGCGCGCCCGCGGCGCGCCGCTGCGGGCGGCGGCGCTGGCCGCCGCCGCGCTCGCGCTTTGGGGTCCGACGCTGCTCGCCGAGGAACGCCAGCCGATGGCCGACATCGCCATCGTCGTGCGCGACGAGAGCCAGAGCCAGACCTTCGGCGACCGGCAGGCGGAGACCGAGGAAGGCGCCCGGCGTCTCGCCGAAGCGCTGCGCGCGCTGCCGAACCTTGAGGTGCGCACCGTCGCCGGCAGGTCCGGCGTCGCGCAAGGCGAAGAGGGCACGCAGCTCTTCAGGGCCCTGGGCGAGGCGCTCGCCGACATTCCGCCCGAGCGGTTCGCCGGCGCGGTGTTCATCACCGACGGCCAGGTGCACGACCTGCCCGAGGCCGGCGATCCGGTCCCCGGCTACAAGGGCCCGCTGCATGCGCTGATCACCGGCCGGCGCGGCGAAACCGATCGCCGGCTGGTGCTGACGCGCGCCCCGAAGTTCGGCATCGTCGGCCAGCCGCAGACCATCACCTTCAAGGTGGAGGACTACGGCGTCGCTTCGGGCGATCCAGTGGAAGTGAAGATATCCATCGACGGCGAGCCCTCCTCGAGCCTGCTCGTCACGCCGGGCGAAACGGTGGAAACCTCCGTGCCCGTCGCCCACGGCGGCCAGAACCTCGTCGAGCTTCAGGCGGGCGCCGCCGAGGGCGAGCTGACGCTGCAGAACAACCGCGCCATCGCCGCCATCGAAGGCGTGCGCGACCGGCTGCGCGTTCTGCTCGTCTCCGGCGAGCCGCATCCGGGCGAGCGCACCTGGCGCAACCTGCTCAAGGCCGACGCCTCGGTGGACCTCGTGCACTTCACCATCCTGCGCCCGCCGGAGAAGCAGGACGGCACGCCGATCAACGAGCTGTCGCTGATCGCCTTCCCGACGCGCGAGCTGTTCGTGGACAAGCTGTCGGAGTTCGACCTCATCATCTTCGACCGCTACCAGCGCCGCGGCGTGCTGCCGCTCGCATACATCGCCAACATCGCCGACTATGTGGAGAAGGGCGGCGCGGTGCTGGTCAACGCCGGTCCCGATTACGCCTCGCCGTTCTCGCTCTACAACACGCCGCTCGCCGCCGTGCTGCCCGCCGCGCCCGACGGCGGCGTGACGGTTGCGCCGTTCCAACCGGTGGTGACGGAACGCGGCGAGCGCCATCCGGTGACGCGCGGGCTCCCCGGCGCGGGCCGCTCCGCGCAGGAAGGCAAGGAGGCGAAGCCGCCAACCTGGGGCCGCTGGTTCCGCATCGTCGACGCCGCCGTGAAGGAGGGCGAAACGGTGATGTCCGGCCCCGGCGACCGGCCGCTGATGGTGCTGTCGCGCGAAGGCGAGGGCCGCGTGGCCTTGCTGCTTTCCGACCACGCCTGGCTGTGGGCGCGCGGCTACGAGGGCGGCGGCCCCCAGGCCGAGCTGCTGCGCCGCCTCGCGCACTGGACGATGAAGCAGCCCGACCTTGAGGAGGAGGCGCTGTCGGGCGAGCAGAAGGGCCCGGATCTCGTCATCGAACGGCGAACGATGGAGAAGGAGACCGCGCCCGTGACCGTCACCGCGCCGTCCGGCAAGACCGAGACGGTGACGCTGACGGAGACCATGCCCGGGGTGTTCCGCGGCCGCTTCACCGTGTCGGAGGCCGGCGTCTATCGCCTCGCCGACGGCAAGCTCTCCGCCGTCGCCGCAGTCGGTAGTACCGACCCGCGCGAGACCGCGGCCGTTCACGCCACCGACGCCGTTCTCGCCCCGGTCCTCGAGCCGACGGGCGGCGCCGTGCGCTGGCTCAACGACGGCGGCGGCCTCAGCGTGCCGCGCGTCGCCATGGTCCGCCCCGGCCGCGCCATGGCGGGATCGGGCTGGATCGGCTTCCAGGCGAACGGCAGTTACCGGGTGACGTCGATCGACCGGGCGCCGCTCTACGGCTCGCTGCTGACACTCGCCCTGCTGCTCGGCCTCGCCAGCCTGACGTGGTGGCGCGAAGGCCGCTGACGCGCCCTGCACGCCACGTGGTATTCACCTCGCGGGATGATTCTGTAGCCTCCGGCGCGCAAACCACGAGGGGACTGGCATGAAAATCACCGGCATCCGCGCCTACCAGGTCGATCTTCCGCTTAAGGAAGGCCGCTACCGGTGGTCCAACAACAACTTCGTGGACGTGTTCGATTCGACCGTGGTGGCGGTGGAGACCGACGCCGGGATCACCGGCTGGGGCGAGTGCTGCCCGCTCGGCTCGGCCTATCTCCCGGCTTATGCGCGGGGGGTGCGCTCCGGCCTTACCGAACTTGCGCCGAAGGTCATCGGCCTCGACCCGCGCGATCTTGCGGTGTTGAACCGCCACATGGACGCGGTGCTGCGCGGCCACCCTTATGTGAAATCCGCCATCGACGTCGCCTGCTGGGACATCCTCGGCAAGGTCTGCGGGCTGCCGCTCTACACGCTGCTCGGCGGCAAGGCGCAGGACGACATCCGCCTCTATCGCGCCATCTCGCAGATCGAGCCGGACGCGATGGCGAAGAACGTCGCCGGCTACCGGGCGGAGGGCTACACCCGCTTCCAGCTCAAGGTGGGGGCGGACGCCGACAGCGACATCGCCCGCATCCGCGCCTGCCGGGCGATCCTGCCCGCCAGCGACGTACTGGTGGCCGACGCCAACACCGGCTGGACCATGCACGAGGCGGCCCGCGTGGTGAACGCGGTGCGCGATCTCGACGTGTATATCGAACAGCCGAGCCCGACCTACGAGGAGTGCCTCGCCACGCGGCGGCGCTCGCCCCTGCCGTTCGTGCTCGACGAGGTGATCGGCGGCGTGGGCGACCTGATGCGGGCCATCGCGGAGGGCGCCATGGATGTCGTCAACCTCAAGATCTCCAAGGTCGGCGGGCTGACCAGGGCGCGCCAGATGCGCGATCTCTGCATTACGGCGGGCGTGCCGATGATTATCGAGGACACGTGGGGCGGCGACATCGTCACCGCCTCGATCGCCCACCTTGCGCAATCGACGCCGGAGGAGTTCACCTTCGCGGCGACCGATTTCAACTCCTACGGCACGAAGGAGATCGCCGCGGGCGCGCCGAAGCGCGTCAACGGCCTGATGCGGGCCGCCGAAGCGCCGGGCCTCGGCGTGGAGCCGGTCATGGCGGCGCTGGGCAAGCCTGTGCTTCAGGTCTGACTGACAGCGGCGGGCGGGCGCGCGCCGTCCGCTGCGCCCCTCACCCGGCGCGGCGGCAGCACGAGCCCGCGCGCCTCCCCGAGCGCGCCGTCGGCCAGTTCCCGATAGAGCAGCCGGCGCGGATCGACCGGCCCGGGAAAGAGAAAGCGCCTTTCCGGCGCGGGGCGGAACCCGGCGCGGGCGTAGTAGGGCTCATCCCCCACCAGCAGCACCAGGCGCTCGCCGCGCGCCTGCGCCAGCGCCAGCCCGTGTTCGATCAGGGCAAGCCCGATGCCCTGGTTCTTCAGGCGGGACTCGACGGCGAGCGGCCCCAGCAGCAGCGCCGGCGTGCGCGCCTCTCCGATCACCAGCCGCCAGAACGAGATGGTTCCGGCGAGCGGCGCGCCGGCGCTGCGCGCCACCAGTGACAGGCCGGGAATGGCGGTTTCACCCTCGCGGAAGCGGTAGGAGGTTTTGGTCCGCCGCGACAGGCCGAAGGCCTCGTCGAGCAGCGCTTCGATCAGCGGGGAATCAGATGCGGACTGGGGTTCGATGGAGAAGGTTTGCGAGGTCATTGGTCTGGCGCCTGTGGCGTGGGGCTTGCGCCTTCGCCGGGGCGCCGGCGCCGGAAGGCGCGGGCGTCAGGCGAACGCGGGCGGAACGCGGGAGATCGTCTCTCCCCGTCGTCGCAACCGTCGCTCGCGCCGTGTCAGCGTCATCGCGCCCCGATCTCCGAAACCGGCGCGGGGCGTAGCACACGACGCGCCGCTCATCAATGCCGTTCACCAGTGCGGCGGCGGCGTCAGCCCTTCCAGCACCTCGGCGATGCGCCGCGCGCTGCCGGGCGACACATCGGCCGGGAGCCGCGCCGGGTCGTGGAAGGCCGCTTCCGAAATCTCCCGCGTCGGCGTGAAGGGGCGCGCCTCGAAGCGGCGAACGACGAACACCGCCACATGGTCGCCCGGAAACACGGCCTCGTTGGAAAACACCCCGTGCAGGACGGGCGGCTCGGTGGCGCGCACGTTCGCCTCCTCCTCAAGCTCGCGCTCCAGCGACTGAAGCAGCGTTTCGCCCCGCTCCACGCCGCCCCCCGGCAGCACCAGCCCCGGCGCGTAGGTCTGGCGCACCAGCAGCACCCGGTTGCGATCGTCGATGACGAGACCGCGCACGCCGAGCGTCATCGCGCGCGTCAGGCGGAACCAGCGGCGGATGAGACGCGACCGCAGGGCCATCAGGCGCGGCAATGCCCGACGAGCCGGACCAGCATGGCGGCGCAGGCTTCAAGATCGGCGACGGGCACGAACTCGTCCGGCTTGTGCGCCTGCTCGATGGAGCCGGGGCCGCAGATGATCGCGGACATGCCCGCCTCCTGGAACAGCCCGGCCTCGGTCGCGTAGGAAACGGCCTGCGCCCGGTTCGCGCCGGTGAGGAGCCGCGCCAGCCGTTCGGCCGGGGAGCCGGGATCCGGCCTGAGGCCCGGCACGGCGTTGAGCAGCCGCGTTTCGACGCCCGCCTCCGGATGTCGGTCCCGCAGGGCGGCGACGAGAGGTGCGGCGACCGCGTTGAGGCGATCTGGAACCTCCTGCGGGTCCGCGCCCGGCAGGAGCCGCGTCTCCCATGAAAAGGCGCACCGCCTCGGCACGATGTTGCGCGCCGTGCCGCCCGCCACCAGCCCGATGTGGACGCTCGTCCACGGCGGATCGAAGCGGCCCGTAGGGTCGCCGCGCGCCCGCATCTCCGCTTCGATGCGGTTCAGCTCGGCCATCAGCCCGGCGGCGATCATGATGGCGTTGACGCCTTCGTGCGGCAGGCTCGAATGGGCCTCGTGGCCGGTGACCACCGTTTCGAAGGAGATCGCCGTCTTGTGGGCGTCCACCAGCCCCATCGAGGTGGGCTCGCCCACGATGACGGCGGCCGGCAGCGGCAGATGGTAGCGGATGTGCGCGATCAGCGGACGCACGCCCCGGCAGCCCACCTCCTCGTCGCACGAGAAGGCGAGATGGATGGGCCGGGCCAGCGGGGCCTCGAGCGCGTGCGGCACGATCGCCAGGCTCGCGGCGAGGAAGCCCTTCATGTCGCACGCGCCGCGCCCGTAGGCGCGCCCGTCGCGCACCGTCAGCGCGAACGGATCGGTGGACCACGCCTGTCCGTCCACCGGCACCACATCGGTGTGGCCCGACAGCACCACCCCGCCGGGCGTCTCGGGACCGATGGTGGCGTAGAGATTGGCCTTGCCCGGCTCATGATCGACGGTGACCGACGGCACGCCGAGCCTGTCGAGATAATCGCGCACGAAGGCGAGGATCGGCAGGTTGGAGTTGCGGGTGGTGGAGTCGAACGCAACCAGCCTTTCGAGCAGGTCGAGCGTGTCGGCGCGAAGGCTCTGCGGCGCGGCGGCCATCGGTTCGGGTCCGGTCAATGGATGCGGTGGAGCTGGTCCGGGCGAGCCAGCGCGAAGGCGGGAATCTCGACGTCGAACGGCTCGCCCTGATCGGTCTCCATCCGGTAGGCCCCCGACATGAAGCCGGAAGGCGTCGAGAGCGGCGCGCCGGAGGTGTACTGGAAGCTGTCGCCGGGTTCGAGGGTGGGCTGTTCGCCCACCACGCCCGCGCCGCGCACCTCCTGCACCCGGCCCATCGCGTCGACGATCCGCCAGTACCGGGTTTTCAGCGTCACCGTTTCGTCGCCGCCGTTCTCGATGGTGATGGTGTAGGCCCAGACGAAATAGCTCTCGTCCGGCCGGGAGCGGTCTTCGAGATACTGCGGCTCGACGCTGACCGTGATGTCTCGGGTGGTGCAGGTGTAGTTCGCCATGGCGATTCCGGAGGATGCCTCTTTGCCTTCTACCCCGACGATGGCGGCTTTTCCACAACCTCCCGCTGGCGCGCCCGCGGGGTGCGCTTGCGGCGGGGGGCCGGCTGCGGCAAACCACGCCAGCGCGAGGCGCGTGGGGGGAAAACCGGTGGCGATCAGCGAAGGCGCGGGCATCCTGCCGTCCCAGGCGATCCTCCGGCTGGCGGCGTCCGGGGGCGTTTGCGCGGCGGCGCCGTTCGTCGAGGGCCAGGTGCAGCCCGCCAGCCTCGACCTGCGGCTTGGGGCGGTGGCCTATCGGGTGCGCGCCTCGTTCCTGCCCGGCCCGCGCTCAACGGTCGAGGAACGGCTGCAGCCGCTGGCGCTGCACGAGCTCCCGCTGGCCCGCGGGGCGGTGCTCGACACCGGCTGCGTCTATATCGTGCCGCTCATCGCCCGCCTCGCCCTTCCCGCCGCCGT
>DAIODI010000087.1:0-11585 GCA_036746875.1 Aestuariivirgaceae bacterium
GATCAGTGTGGAAGAAGCTGTCAGCGCGCTCGTCACGAAATCCGACAACGATGTGGAGACGGAGCTCGACGCGCGCATCTCAGGCAGCGAGCGAGCCTTCGCCGAACGCATGACCCGCACCGCCCGCGCCATCGGCATGAGCCGCTCCACCTTCCGCAACGCCTCCGGCCTTCCCAATCCGCAGCAGCGCACCACGGCGCGCGACATGGCCACGCTCGGCCTGCGGCTGCAGCGCGATTTCCCCCAGCACTTCGGTTACTTCAAGCTGTCGAGCTTCAACTATCGCGGCCGCATCATCCGTAACCACAATCGTCTCCTCGGTAAGCTCGAGGGGGTGGACGGAATCAAAACCGGGTTCATCAACGCTTCCGGCTTCAATCTCGTCACCTCCGCCGGGCGTGGATCAAAGCGCATCGTCGGCGTGGTGATGGGCGGAACCACCGGCAACGCCCGCAACCGCTACATGGCGGCGATGGTCAACGGTGCGTTCCCCAAGGCGAAGGACGGCCGGGGCATCGCGCTCGCCCCTGGCAAGGCTCCGCAGGCGGCCGCCGGGGCGGAGGCCGTGCCGAAGCCGCGCCGGAAGGAAACCGCCCCTGTCAAGGACCGCACGCCCGACCTGAACGAGCCAAACATGGCGCTCGTCCCGGCCGACGTCGCCAAAGATACCGACGAGTACGGCAACACCGAAGACGCCGGCAGCCGCGAGGAAACCGTGGCGGCGACGCCGGGCGTGGGCCAGGTGGCCGTGACGGCGCCGGTTCCGGCCGCGCCGCCGGCAGCGCCCGCAGCCCCCGCGCCGCCCGCAGCCCCTGCGCCGAAGCCGGTCGTCACCGCGCCGCCGGCCGGAAGCCTCACCATGGCGAGCCTCATCGGGACGGTGTCGGGCAAGAGCGACAGCCTGTTTATCCAACGCAAGGCGGAAGCCCAGGCCACCGCCGCCGAGCCGATCGCCTTGCCGCAGGCGCCGGAGCCGACCGCCGCCGCGCTCGCGGCCGCCTCGCTCGCCGCCGCGCAGGCGCCCGGCACGCAGGTTGAGCCGGCCGCCACCACCGCGGCGCTGGGCACGGCAGACGGCTCTGGCGAGGTGCGCGGCGACACCTGGGCGATCCAGATCGGCGCGTTCCCCTCGGAGGAAGGCGCACGTAACCGCCTCAAGGCCGCCCGGGCGGCGGCCGGAAAGCAGCTTCAGGGCAAGAAGGGCCTGATGCTGGCGGCGCAGAAGGATGGCCAGACGCTCTACCGTGCCCGCTTCCTCGGGTTCGGCGAGCGTGAAGCGCGCGACGCTTGCAGCGCGCTCACCCGCAAGGGGTTGTCCTGCTTCGCCATCGCCCCGCAGGGTTGACGGCGGCCTTCACCCCAGCAGCACGTCCTTCGCCTGGTTGATCCGCGCGGCGATGTCCGCCGAGCCACCGCGGTCGGGATGATTCACCTTCATCATCCGGCGGTGGGCCGCCTTGATGTCGGCCTCGGTCGCGCCGTCGTTCAGCCCCAGCACGGCGAGCGCCTCGGCCCGGCTCATCGCGTTGCGCTGACGCCCGCCATAACTACCGCCGGACCGGGCGCGCCCCTGCGCCTCGCGCCGCCAGTCGGGGTCGCGTCTGTCGAGGTAGGCCTCGATCAGCATCAGCGACTGGTCGGCGACGGCCTCGCAGGCCTCGCGCACCTTCAGGAGATCGGCGATATCGAGCGACGACAGCAGCCGCCCCGCGAACACGCCGGCGCGCACCATGCCGTCGATGGAGCCGGTGTCGTGGTCGAGCTCCATGGCCAGCATGGATGTTTCAACCCGGGAGGTCTTGCCCGCGCCGGTCTGGCCCGGCCAGCCGTAGGGCTGGCGCATCCCCAGCATCTGCAGGCCGAACAGGAACACCGGCACGGCGACCGGAAACATGCCGCGCAACGTCAGCAGCCCGGCGAGCGCAATCGCGCCCGGTCCCACCACCTTGCGCATCACCCCCGCCACCTGCCCCGGATTGGTCCGCATAAAGACCTGGCTGAGCAGCGCCATGGCCACGAAGCCGGCGACGCCGGCGAGAACATAGGTCACTTGAGCTGCTCCAGCAGCAGCGCCGCGCCGCCGCCCTTCTCGCGCGAATGATCCGCCAGCGCCTGCCTGCCGCCCGCCGCATAGACGGCCACCGCCGCCAGCAGCTCCTTGAGCTGGCGCGCCGACGACTGGTCGAACCGGCACCAGGCGCCGCGCGTCAGCCGCGCGATCTCGCGGAAGGTGCGCTCGGCCATGGCGTCGTGGCCCTCCTGGAACAGGAACACCGGCACACCGAGAAGGCCGATCTCGCCCGCCTTGGCGCACAGCGCGTCGGGGTTCTCCTCCATGCAGTCGCCGACATAGACCACCGCGCCCACCCTCGCCGCCTTCGCCTCCTTCAGGACATGGGAGAGCACCTTGCCGATCTGCGTGGCGCCGCCGCGGCAATCGACCGAGGTCATGAGCTTCGCCAGCGCGTCCGGATGGCTGACCCATTTGGACGCCCGGCATTCGCCGAAGCCGCGGAAGAACACCAGCTGGACGTCGAGCCCGCCGATCTTCGCCGTCTCGGCGAACATCCCGGACTGGATCTGCAACGCCCGATCCCAGGTCGGCTGGCGGCTCATGGTGGCGTCCATGGCGAACACCAACCGGCCGCGCTCGCCGGTCTTCGCCGCGACCGGTTTCATGGCGTTCACCTGGGCGAGAAACTCCGCCACCGCCGCCTCGCCGCCGGACGCCGAAGGCGGCTTGCCGCCGAGGCGTTGCGCCGGAACCTTTGCGTTGGTCATCTCTGGTCCTCTTGGGCCGGGCTTCCTGGCCAGGTTCCCTCTTAACGTGGGGGCCGTTCCGGAAAAGATAAAGGGTTTGACTTGAAACCCCGTCCTTGCGGGTGAGCGGATTTTCCGCTGCGGCGGCGGTTCACGCCTCGCCCGCCTCCATCGACATCAGCGCCGCATTGCCGCCCGACGCCGTGGTGTCCACCGAGACGACCCGCTCGCAAGCGAAGCGCGGCAGGTAGTGCGGCCCGCCCGCCTTCGGACCCGTGCCCGAAAGTCCCTCGCCGCCGAACGGTTGGGCCTCCACCACCGCGCCGATCTGGTTGCGGTTGACGTACATGTTGCCCACCCGCGCCCGCGCCTTCACCTGCTCCACCGTCTTCTCAATGCGGGTGTGAAGGCCGAGCGTCAGCCCAAAACCCTTGGCGTTGAGCTGGTCGATCACCTCGTCCAGCCGGTCGGCGCGGTAGCGCACCACGTGCAGGACAGGCCCGAACACCTCTCGCTCCAGGGGCCTGAGGTCCGGCAGCTCGAAGGCGACGGGGGCGAAGCACGTCCCCGCCTTCGTCTCGGGACCGAGGCGGCATTCGGCGAGCACCCTGAAGCGGGCGGCCATGGCGTTGCGGTGCCGTTGCAACATCGCGCGGGCCTCCTCGTCGATCACCGGGCCGACATCGGTTGCGTAGTCGCCCGGGTCGCCAACGACCAGCTCCTGCATGGCGCCCGCAAGCATGTCGGTCACCTTCTTCGCCACGTCCTCCTGCACGATGAGGATGCGCGCCGCCGAACAGCGCTGCCCGGCGCTGTCGAAGGCCGAGGCGACGCAGTCGCGCACCGCCTGTTCGGGAAGCGCGGAGGAATCGACGATCATCGCGTTCATGCCGCCGGTTTCGGCGATGAACGGCACGATGGGGCCGGAGCGCGCCGCCAGCCCCCGGTTGATAACCGCGGCGGTGTCGTTGGAGCCGGTGAAGGCGACGCCGGCGAGGCGCGCATCCGCCAGCAACCGCCTGCCGATGCGGGCGCCGTCGCCCGGAAGCAGCGCCAGCGCCTCGCCGGGCACGCCGGCGCGGTGGAGCAGCGTCACAGCCGTATGGGCCACGAGCGGCGTCTGCTCGGCGGGCTTGGCGATCGCCGCGTTGCCCGCCGCCAGCGCCGCCGCCACCTGGCCGGTGAAGATCGCCAGCGGGAAGTTCCACGGGCTGATGCAGGCGAATACGCCGCGCCCGTGGAGCTTCAGCGTGTTGCGCTCGCCGGTGGGTCCGGGCAGCGCCTGCGGTTCGGCGAACTGCGCCCGCGCGCGGGCGGCGTAGTAGCGCAGGAAATCCACCGCCTCGCGAAGGTCGGCCTGGGCGTTGTCGAGGGTCTTGCCCGCCTCGCGCACCAGAAGATCGATCAGCCGGGCGCGCTCCGCCTCGTAGAGGTTCGCCGCCGCCTCCAGGATCGTGGCCCGCGCCTCACCGCCCGTCCGGTCCCAGCCGACGTAAGCGCCATGCGCGGCGGCGAGCGCGGCGTCGATGTCGGCGTCGGCCGCCTCGCGCACCTCGCCCACCCGGACGCTGCGGTTCTGCGGCGACGTTACGGGCGCAGGCGCAAGCCCGCCCGCCCCGTTCGCGCCTGCCCGCACCGGCCCGGCGGAAACCGGAGATGCGGCGGCGGCGCGCATGTCGGCCACCAGGGCGGCGCGGGTACGCTCGTCCCACAGCGGCGCCCCGGCGGAGTTGACGCGCGGCGCGAACAGGTCGCGCGGCAGGGGGATGCGGGGGTTGGGAATGGCCTTGAGCTTCGCCACCTCGTCCACCGGATCGGCGATGATCGCCTCGATGGGCGCCTCGTCGTCAGCCAGACGGTTGACGAACGAGGTGTTGGCGCCGTTTTCGAGCAGGCGGCGCACGAGATAGGCGAGCAGGTCTTCGTGGCTCCCCACCGGCGCATAGATCCGGCAGGGAATGTCGAGCCGGTCGCGCCCCACCACCTCGGCGTAGAGCGCCTGGCCCATGCCGTGCAGGCGCTGGAACTCGAAGGCGCGGTCGTTGCCCGCCATGGTCGCCACGGCGGCGACGGTGTGGGCGTTGTGGGTGGCGAACTGCGGGTAGAACCGGCTGCGGCGCGTCAGCAGGTAGCGCGCGCAGGCGAGGTAGGAGACATCGGTCGAGACCTTGCGGGTGAACAGCGGGTAGCCCTCGTATCCCGCCTCCTGCGAGCGCTTGATCTCGCTGTCCCAGTAGGCGCCCTTGACGAGGCGCACCGGCAGCCGCCGCCCGGTCTGCTCCGCCAGCGCCGCCAGCCATTCGAGGGTGGGCAACGCGCGCTTGCCGTAGGCCTGCACGGCCAGCCCGAGGCCGTTCCAGCCGGCGAGCGCGGGCGATGCGGCGAGGCGGGCGAACAGCTCCAGCGACATGTCGAGCCGGTCCACCTCCTCGGCGTCGATGGTGAGGCCGATGTGCGAAGCCTTCGCCGCCCGCGCCAGACCTTCGACGCGCGGCAGAAGCTCGGCGAGCGCCCGCGCCCGCGCCTTCTCCTGATAGCGCGGATGCAGCGCCGAGAGCTTCACCGACAACGAGGGCCTGGCGAAGATGTCCGCGCCGTTGGCGCCGTTCATCGCGCCCGCCGCCTTGCCCACCGCGTCGAGCGCGGCGGCGTAGGCGGCGAGATAGCGCTCCGCGTCATGCGCCGTCATCGCCGCTTCGCCCAGCATGTCGTAGGAGAAGCGATAGCCCTCCTGCTCCAGCGGTTTCGCCACGCCGAGCGCCTCCCGGATGGTGCGCCCGAGCACGAACTGCCTGCCCATGATCCGCATCGCCTGCCGCATGGCCTGGCGGATGATCGGCTCGCCCGAGCGCGACACCAGCCGCCCGAGGATGCCGGAGAAATCGGCGGTCTTGAGCCCGCCGAGCTCCAGCACCCGGCCGGTCATCATCAGCCCCCAGGCGGAGGCGTTGACGAACAGCGACTCCGACTGGCCGAGGTGGCGCTGCCAGTCGCGCCCGCCGATCTTGTCGGCGATCAGCCTGTCGGCGGTCTCCGCGTCGGGGATGCGCAGCAGCGCCTCGGCGAGGCACATCAGCACCACCCCTTCCTCGGACGAGAGCGAATACTCCTGCATGAACTCGTCCACGCCGCCGCGCGCGCGGCCATGCCGCACCGCCTCGACGAGCCGCCGGGCGAGGCTTGCGGTCTCCGCCGCTTCGGCCGGCGAAAGACGCGCGGCGAGCGCCAGCGACCGCACCGTTTGCGCCTCGTCGGCAAACAGCATGGCGGCGATGGCGGAGCGGTCGGGCACGGCGGCGGTCATGGCGCGATCCTCAAACGGCGGAAACGAAACGCCAGTCTAGCGTCGGTTCGGCCAACAGGCCATTGCGGGGGTGTCGCGCTCTCCCTTAAGAAGGCTTTCGCATGTCGAACCCGGTCGAGATCGTCCGCACCGTCGAGGAGCTTCGCGCCACGGTCGCCCGCTGGCGGCGGCAGGGCCACCGCGTGGCGGTGGTTCCGACTATGGGCGCGCTGCACGACGGCCACCTCGCGCTGGTGCGCCAGGGGTTGCGTCACGCGGGGCGCGTGGTGGTGACGATCTTCGTCAACCCGAAGCAGTTCGCCGCCACCGAGGACCTGTCGCGCTATCCCCGCGACGAGGCGGGCGATGTGGCGAAGCTTGAGGCCGCCGGCGCGCACCTGGTGTTCGCGCCGCCGCCGGAAGAGGTCTACCCGGAAGGCTTCGCGACGGAGGTCGTGGTGGGAGGGCCGGCGGCGGCGGGGCTTGAGGATCGGTTCCGGCCGCACTTCTTCACCGGCGTGGCGACGGTGGTGGCGAAGCTGTTCATCGCCGCCGGCGCCGACTACGCCATGTTCGGCGAGAAGGACTACCAGCAGCTTCTCGTCGTCACCCAGATAGCGCGAGACCTGGGGCTTGCGGTGCAGGTTATCGGCGTCGAAACCTCCCGCGAGCCGGACGGCCTCGCGATGTCGTCGCGCAACGCCTATCTCTCGGTTGCAGAACGCGCCCAGGCGCCGGCTATCATCCGGGCGCTCGAACGGGCGCGCGACGACATCCGGGCCGGGACGCCCCCGGCGCAGGCGGCGGCGGCGGCGGAACAGGCTCTCGCCGGGGCGGGGTTCCGGGTGGATTATGTCGCCGCCCGCAACGCCCGCACGCTCGCCGAACCGGTAGCCGTCACCGAGCCGCTGCGCCTGCTCGCGACCGCCTGGCTGGGATCGACGCGGCTGATCGACAACATCGGGGTGGATTGACGCGCGCTCCCTGTCGTCTTCACCGGGCTTGACCCGGCGATCGTTTTCGACCCGGGAAAGCGAGCCCGTCGAACGGCCGAGGCGGCGGCCTTTACGCAGTCAGGTCGGATCACACCCTAAAGCAGCCCCAGCGCCGTGAGATCAGCGCGCATGGCGTCGCTGAGATCGCCGGACGCGGCGCCTCCGGCGAGGTCCGGCGGCGCATCCGCCGCCATGAGATAGCGCCAGCCCTGGAAGGCGCGGCGTGGCGACGGGCGCACCGGCACGAGCTCGGGATCGAACACCAGCTTGCAGCGCTCGATCCCCTCCCCGTCCACGAACGGCTGGATGGCGGTGATCCGCTGGCGCACCAGAATGAGCCCGCGGATCACCCAGTAGATCGACCCGCCGCCGCCCACGATCTCCTCCGCCCGCTTCGGGATCATCCGGGTAACGTGATAGATCCGCTTCTGCTGGCGCAGCCGCTCCGCCTGCCATTGGGCAAGCCCGGCGATCTCGTCCACGCCAACGCACAGCTTGAGAAGGTGGACGCTTGCGCCCCGGGTGGCGGCCGCGCTCGCCGCACGCTTCCCGCTCATCCGGCCGCCTCGACGCCCGCCCGCACCATAGCCGCCATCTCCATCGCTTCCCGCATCAGCGGAACTTCCGCCAGGGGGACATCTTCTGGTGGACCGAGGCGTGGATTGCAACTCCACTCATCCCGGGCCGCCGGGCGGTTCGGGCGACGCGCCCGGGGATCAGGACAGACAGGAGCATCGCCGTGCGCAATGATCCCATCCGCGCCCGCGCCAGCGCGCCGGCCTATGGCGAGGGGATGCGCGGCGTCACGAAGTAGCTTTCGTCGAGCACCTTCACTTCCAGCCGCTCGCGCACCAGCACGCCGAGGTTGGTCCGGATCATCAGATCCACAAGCTGCACGCCGTCGATCAACCGGATGCGGCGCGGATAGGTGCGGACGAACTCGTGCGCGGACGCCGGAAACCGTGAGGTGGTGACGAACACGCCCTTGGTCGCCCGGTTGGCTTCGAGACTGCCGGCGAAATCGCGCACGTCCGAAATCTGCACGGGTACGCCGGCGCGATAGCGTTTGGCCTGGATGTAGATGATGTCGAGGCCGAGCTCGTCGGACTCGATGGAGCCGTCGACGCCGCCGTCGCCGCGCCGGTTCAGCTGCTCAAGCAGCGCGTCGCGATGCCGACCGTACCCGAGCGCCACCAGAAGGTCGGCGACGACGTATTCGAAGAAGGTCGGCGTCTGCACGATGAGACGGCTCAACACCTCGTTGCGCAGATGCTGCATGGACGCCGCGTGGGCGCTCATCAGCCTGGCGACCAGATCTTCCTGCGCGGCGCTGGAGCCCGGATCGCCCGGCGGCGGCGGCGGCTCATAGTCCGCGGCGGGACCGTCGTTGAAGGCGTTGATGGCGAGACTCGGCCGCGCGCTCTCGCTGAAGGTGAAGGCGTGCGGAATGTTCGCGGCCGACTTCGCCAGGGTGGCCTGGGCCGCGCTGGTGGTCCGCACCGATCCCCCGCCGGTTTCGACATGGCCGGTTTGCACCAGATAGCTCAGCGCCCAGCGCAACCGCTCGCGGAACAGCGAGGTGCGGCCGGAGGGCAATTCCTCCGCCAGGTCCTCGTCGGTCAGCATCAGCTTCCGCGCAAGGTCGCCCGCGAGCATGTTCTCGGTGAGCTCCCCGCCGGCCGCCACCAGGACCTCCAGGGCGGGTATCATCAAGTCCCGGTAGTCCGGTACGGCCACCGCCTGCACCCTCGGCTCGCGTTTCCCGACGCGCGGAGCTTTCCCGATTCGTCTCCGCACGCCTCATCAAAACAGCCCATGGTTGCCATTCATTCAACTAGAATCTCAAAACGCCAAAATGCGTTTCCAGTTTCCGATCGCAGAGAGTTGCCGCGCGCCGCAACGTCAGCGGCCGGCGCGGCCAGCGCCGCCCGGTCGGGGTGTGATCCGGCCTGATCGCACCCCACCGCTGCATCTCGTCGGGTCTGCATCATCCTTGTCCGCCAGGCGGTATCCACCTGGCGGGATGATGCTCTGGCGGCCACGCCCGGGCGTCAGGCCTCGTCGTGGGGGATAATCCAGGTCTCGACCTTGCCCGCCGCCTCCCACTCCGCCCATGCCGGCAGCGCCTGAACCGCCTCCATGTAGGCGCGGCTCTCGGGCGAGACGGGGATGTCGTAAACGTCGAAGCGGTTGACGACAGGGGCGTACATGGCGTCCGCCGCCGAGAACCCGCCGAACAGGAACGGCCCGGCCGCGCCATGCCGGTCGCGGCACAGCTTCCAGAGGTCCTCGATGCGCCGGGCGTCGGCCTGCGCCTCCGCCGAAATCGCCAGCCGCTTCCTGGCGCGGCGCATGTTCATGGGGCAGGCGGCGCGCAACGCCATGAAACCTGCGTGCATCTCGTTCGCCACCGACCGCGCCAGCGCGCGGGCCCCGGAAGGCTCCGGCCACAGCCGCGCGCCGGGGAACGTCTCGGCCAGGTATTCGATGATGGCGAGCGATTCCCAGATCACCAGCGGCCCGTGGTGCAGCACCGGGACCCGCAGCGATCCGCCGTGGGCGCGGATGAGGTCGCGCGTATCGGGCTGGTCGAGCGCAATCACCTCCTCGGTGAAGGCGACGCCGGTGGCGCGCATGGCGATCCACGGCCGGAAGCTCCACGACGAGTAATTCTTGTTGCCGATCACGAGGTGCGGCGTTGTGTCCGTCATGGCGCGACCTTGAGCGGGTTCTGGGCGTCCTCGCGGGAGGCGCCGCGCCGCACGTCATCAAAGTAGACCGTGGAGGTGCCGGGCATCGGTGAGCGATTGTGCCCGAGCTTCAGGTATTGCCTTGCGCCCGGCTGCGACGGGACGCCGATCGTGCCGGTCGCCCTGACGATGAACTTTCCGTTGGCCCACACCTCGACGACGCCGTCGCCGTTCAGGCCGCCCTTCACCCGGTAGAGCATGTCCACGTAACCCTTGCGGGGATCGGGCAGGATCGGGTCGTCTCCGTACTCCAGCGTCACGTCGGTCGTGCCGGAGTAGAGGTTCTGGTCGGAGATGAAGGCGATGGTGGACCCGAGACCGTCGCGCAGAAGCTGCGGGAACGACCGGGCGGCGATGCGCGCGGTGGCGAGCAGTACGCGCGTGGCGCCGCTCTCCAGCGTGATATGAAACACCCCCTGGTCGAAGCGCTGGGCGAGAAACGGGCTCCCGTCGGCCTCCTGTTTCCAGGCGGCGATCACCCAGCGCTGCGATCCCGACGCCGGCGGCTGGCCCTCCATGCGGAACGAGAAGGCGTACCAGCGCTCCTCGCCGAAGGGCAGGCGATGACGTTCCGCCTCGCGCAACTCGATGCGCTGGCATGCGCACACCTTGTCATAATCGGTGCCCTTGACGCGGATGGCGAGCACGCGCCTGCCCTCGTCGGCATAGAGCCAGGCCCGCTCGGCCGGCAGACGCGCGGACGACCATCGCGACTGATCGATGCGGCTTTCGTTGAAGTTATCGGCGAAATCGGCTTCGGCGATCGCCGGGGTCACCGTGAGCAGACCGAGCGCGCACGCCAGGCGCCCGGCGCGAGCGAGGCGGACGCGCAGCGGCGCATGGGCGGAGGATCCGATCATGAGGCCTGTTTCCCGAAGCGAACGGCGAAACGTTGCCGCCCGCCGCGCGTCGCGTCAAGCCGCATCGCCCCGGCCGGCAGGGCCGGCCTTCGGCGCATCGTCACATGGATCGCGGCAGGAAGCGCCACGAAACGGCTGCGCACACGACCATCCAGACGCCGGTGAGCACGAACGTGATGGACAGCGGCGCGAACAGCAGCGCCACCGCGAACACCGCCGACGGGACGAGATCCGAGATCTCGAGATAGGTGCGGTAGACAGCGGTCATCGGCGCCCGTTCGCGCGCCCGGACCGCCTTCAGGAACGGGATCGCGCCCACGCCGTCAAGCGCCGAGGCCGCGGTGGCGGCCACCAGAAGGAAGGCCGCGGCGACGAGCGGATGGTGGAGCAGACCGGCGATCCCGGCCGCCACCGAGGAGGCGGCGATCGCCAGAAACGCGCCGGCGATGACTTTGCGCACTCCCACCCGCTCGGCGAGCTTGCCGAACAGCATGGCGCTCGCCAGCACCACGTTGCCCGCCGAAACCAGAAGCCCGCCGGCCTCGTTGCCCAGTCCGCTCGTCACCATCAAAAGCGGGCCGTAGACGAAGAACACCGCCCAGAAGCACGAGCGCCCGAAGGCGATGAGCCACGCAAGCCTCAGCCGCGGCTGCACCAGGAAGCGGCTGATGCTCCGCCATGGCGTCGCCGGAGCGGAGCCGGCCGGGCGGATCGTCTCGATCAGCCGCAGCCTCCAGAACACCGCGAGCAGCACCAGCGCCCAGAAGGCGGCGAAGGCCTGCGGCGCCCACGGCCCGTGGTGGGTGTAAAGCCAGACGCCGAGCGTCGGCCCCAGCGTCCACGAAAAGGTGGAGAGCGACAGCCGCAACGGCTCGGAGCGCACCAGTTCGTGGCGCGGGATGTTGTCGAGTATGTAAAGATTGAGCGTGATGTTGAG
>DAIODI010000088.1:0-11496 GCA_036746875.1 Aestuariivirgaceae bacterium
GGCGTCAGCACCAGCCGCCCCACCACATCGCCGCGACGCAGCCGCTCCATGGCGGCGTTGGCCTCGGCAAGCGGGACGAGTTCGGCCGGTTGCGGAACGACGCGCCGCGCCTTCACCAGCGCCACGAGATCGCGGGCCTCCTCAAGCGAGGCGACGAACGTGCCGATGATCGACAGCGCGCGCAGCGGAAACATCGGGACGGGCATGGTCATGCGCCCGCCCATCAGCCCGGCCACGATGATCGCCGCCGCCTTGCCGGTGACGCCGGCGGCGAACGCCACGGTGTCGCCGGAGCCGACGAAATCAACGGCCGCGCCACATGGCCCCTTGAGCGCCATCACCGCCTTGCGGACGCCCTCGGCGCGCGGATCGAACGCGCCGGCCGCGCCCGCCGCCAGCGCCGCCTCGCGCTTGCGCGGGTCGATGTCGGCGGCGAGCACCGGCCCGTCCGTCATCGCGCATGCGATGCGGACCGCCATCAGGCCGACGCCGCCCAGCCCGATCACCATCAGCGGCCGGCCCTCCAGAAACGGCGTCGCGCGGTTGATCGCGCCGTAGGCGGTGATCCCGGAGCACATGAGACTTCCGGCCAGTTCGGGCGCAACGCCGTCCACGTCAATGAGGTGGCGGGCGTCCGCAACCAGCACATGGGAGGCGAAACCCCCGTCGCGGTTGACGCCGATGTGGCGGCTGTCGTCGCAAAGGTGCTCGTCGCCGCGCGCGCAGCGGTCGCACGCGCCGCAGCCCGCCCAGGGGTAGACCGCGTAAAGGCCGCCGCCGAAACGCTCCGTCACGCCCTCGCCCACGGCGGCCACCGTGCCGCAGATCTCGTGCCCGAGCGTGAACGGCAAGGCGCGGCCTGAACGGATGTCGAGGCTCTTGCCGTCGCCGAGGTCGATCGCTCCCTCGTGCAGGTGCAGATCGGAGTGGCACAGCCCGCAGTGGCGCACCTCCACCAGCGCCTCGCGGCCCTTCGGCGCGGGCGTCGGCATGGTGCGCGCAGCGAGCGGGGCGCCGTAGGCGGTCATCGACTGGGCGTGCATGCGCTCTCCATCTCCTCAAGCACCGCGGCGAGGCGGCAGAAACCTGCGATGTCGATCTCTTCCGCCCGCATCTCGCCGCGCAAGCCCGCTTCCGCAATCAGCGCCGCCAGATCGCCGCCAAGCGCTTTCAGCGACGAGCGGATCATCTTGCGGCGCTGGCCGAAGGCGGCCGCCGTCACCCGCTCCAGCGTCGCCACGCGGCACGACCCCAAAGGCGCGCCGGGCTCGATGTGCACCACCGCCGAGGTGACGTTGGGCGCCGGCGTGAAGGCGCGGCGATCCACCTCGAACAGCTTGCGCGCGCTGGCCCGCCACTGCGCCAGCACGGCGAGCCGCCCGTACGCTTCGCTCCCCGGCGTGGCGCAGATGCGCTCCGCCACTTCCTTCTGGAACATCAGCGTCAGCGACCGCCACCACGGCGGCCACGGCGAGACGGTCAGCCAGCGCACCAGCAGCGGCGTCGCCACGTTGTAAGGGAGGTTCGCCACGATCTTCGCCGTGCGCCCGGCGAGCAGCGCGGGCCAGTCCACGACGGTCGCGTCCGCCTCGATCACCCGGAGCCGGCCCGGAAACGCGGCGGCGATCTCCGCCAGCGCCGGAAGCGTGCGGCGATCGCGTTCGATGGCGATCACCTCGGTCGCTCCCTCCATCAGGAGCGCGCGCGTCAGGCCGCCCGGTCCCGGCCCCACCTCGATCACCGGACCTTCGTCCAGAGGCGCGGCGGCGCGGGCGATCCGCCGCGTGAGATTGAGGTCGAGGATGAAATTCTGGCCGAGCGACTTCTTCGCCGCAAGCCCGTGGCGGGCGATCACCTCGCGCAGCGGCGGCAGCGGGTCGTGCGTCACGAAACGCCCGCCAGCCGGGCGGCCATCGCCATCGCCGACAGCAGGCTATGCGGCGAGGCCGCGCCGGTTCCGGCGAGCGTCAGCGCCGTGCCATGATCCGGAGAGGTGCGCACGAACGGCAGGCCCAGCGTCACGTTCACGCCCTCGTCGAAGCCCAGCGCCTTGACCGGGATCAGCGCCTGGTCGTGGTACATGCACACGATGGCGTCGTAGCGGCTTCGCACGCGCCCGGCGAACAGGCTGTCGGCGGCGAACGGACCTTCGACGGCCAGTCCGCCGGATGCGAGCGCCGCTATCGCGGGGGCGATGATCTCCGTCTCTTCGCGGCCGATGGTCCCGCCCTCGCCGGCGTGCGGGTTGAGGCCGGCGACGGCGATGCGCGGCGCGGCGAACCCGAAACGCGCCGTCAGCGCGGCCGCCAGCACCCGCGTCTGGCGCTCGATCAGCGGAGCGGAGAGCCGCCGCGGGACCTCGACGAGCGGCACATGCACGGTGACGGGAATGGTGCGCAGATCGCCCGCCACAAGCATCATCACCGGGTCCGCGTCGTAACCGGCGCGGCGGGCGAGAGCGGCGAGATAGTCCGTATGCCCCTCGTTCCTGAACCCGGCGGCGTAGAGCGTCTGCTTCTGGATCGGGTTGGTGACGACGCCGGCGGCCTTGCCGTCCAGCGTCAGCGCAACAGCCCTGTCGATCGACGCGATCACGGCGGCGGCGCTGGCCGGGTCGGGGTGGCCGGGCGTCACGGCGGGAAGCGCCACGCCGCACGGCAGCACCGGCAGGGCGCGGGCGAACCACGCTTGCGCGGCCGCGGGATCGTCAATCTCGACGAGCGGAACCTCGAGGCCAAGGCGCCTCGCGCGCGCCTCCAGCGCCGCCGTTGTTCCGACGACGAAGAACACCGGGCCATTTTCCCGCAACGCCGTCCACGCCGCGAGCGTGACGTCGGGCGCAATCCCCGCCGGCTCGCCCATGGTCAGCGCAAGCGGCAACGCGGTGTCGGTCATTGGAACCCCGGGGGACGAACCGCGCCCGGAGGGCGGCTACTGGAGCGACGGGTCCTTGTAGTCGATGAACGAGCGGCGGCGCAAATCCCGCATCAGGCGCTCCATCAACACCTGGAACCGCTCCTCCTCGATCTGGTTGCGGGCGAACGCCTCAAGCTGGTCCTTGGGCGGCAGCGGCGAGGAGACGTTCCGGCGGCCGCAAAACGCGATCATGCGGATGCCGGCCGGCCCCGGAATCGGACCGATGAGGCGCTTCGTGCCCGCCTCCTCCAGCGCCTGTTTCATCTCGGGCGGCATCTTGTCGGCGGCGGCCTGCACGGGCTCGCCAATCTTCACGTTGAAAATGCCCTCCGCCGCCTTGCGCAGGGAGCCGCAGCCCTTGTAGCGCTGCGCCAATTGCTGAGCCTCCACGGCGCGGGCATAAAGCAGCTGCTGCGCCATGGCTTCCGAACCCTTCTCGATCGGCAGTTCGATCTGCTGGATTTCGTAGACGGTGACCGGCTTGAGCCGGGGATCGGAGGTGATGGTGGCGACCCGGCGCTGCACTTCCGCATCCGACACCTGAACCTGGATATCGCCCGTCCGGCCGAGCAGCCAGCGGTTGATGATAGAGGCTTCGACGAACTCCTTCAGCGTTGAGAGCGCAACGCCGCGCTCCTGCAGTTTGGCCTCGAGCCCCTTGATGTCGGCGCCCGAGCCCTTGGAGAGCCGTTCCAGCGCCTCCTGCATCTGCTTGTCGGTGACGTTCACCTTGTTGCGCCTGGCTTCCGAGCGCTTCACGGCGTCGTCAACCAACTCCTTCACCACCGCCTTGCGGTCGGTGTTGCGGCGCATGCCGAGCGTCTCGTAAAGCTGCACCCGCTGGTCGATGTCGTAGTCGGTGATCGGCTGATCGTCGACGACCACCACCACGCGCGAGGCCGCGACCGCCGGCCCGGCGTGAAATCCGGCGACGCTCACGGCGGCCAGCAAAAGGGCGAGAACGACGGTTCGCATCATGGCGTCAGCAGCGATCTGCCGGATCGCTCAGAATAGTGGCCCAACTTGGGCGCCGCCCAGCGTCTTGAGTTCAACCGACAGCAGGATCGAGGTGTCCGGCTCGATATCGCGGTCTTCCTGGTAGTCGCCGCGGTAGTAGAGCTTGATGCTGGCGCAATCGCAATCGTAGCCGATGCCGGCCAGCGTCTCGATGAAGCTGTCGGACTCGACGTCGTAGCGCAATCCGCCGAACACGCTCCAGCCGCGCCAGACCATGTAATCGGCGCTGAACCAGACCTGCTCTTCCGCGGCGTTGCGGCCATACAGCGGCTCGGCGGCGAGATTGACATAGTTCACCGCCGCGTTGAGGCCGAAGAAGTTGAACCACGCGCCGGTCTCAAACTGGCGGATGTCGAATGTGGTCTCGTCCACGCGCGCCTGCATGGAAAAGCGCATGTTGTCCCACGGCTGGAGCGCGACCGCGCCAACGATGTCGGAGGCGTCGCCCTCAAGCCCGGAACCGGCCGCGAAGCTGTTCTCACCGAGGATGTGGAAGCTCTCGCCAACGCTCGCCCGCAAGAATCCGCCGGATGGCAGCAGGTACGAGTAGAGCAGGCCGGCGTTCACGCGCGTGCCGCCTTCGTAGCGGTCGAGGCCGGTGAAGCGGTCGTGCAGGAACAGGCTCGACTGGTCGAAGTTGAGCGTGATCGCGTCTTCGTTGCCGATGCGGTCCCGGTCGGTCTCGTTGGTGGCGGCGATCACCTGCGCCACCGGCGTCACGATGTGGGTGCCGCTGGCGTCAGTGCGCAGGAACGGCCAGCGCAGGTCGAACCCGGCGCTCGGCAGGACGCGCGCCGTGACTTCCTCCTCCTGGAGCATCGCGGGGTCGTTCTGGTCCGGCAGGTTGTTGTTGATGAACACGTCGCCGCGCAGCCGGCCGAACGGGCTCACCTGAATGCCGCCGTGGGTGACGATCTCACGCTGCCAGCGCACCACCGTCACGCCGCGCGCCTGCTCGGTGCCCTGGTAAACGTCGTCGTAACTGGAGTTCAGCGGACTGACGGACTCGTCCCGGTAGAGCGAATAGACGTTGGTGTCGATGCCGAGCACCCCGCCCCAGACCGGGTCGTCGAAGGTGTAGGAGTGGCGCACGTAAGGGGCGGCCACGGGGAACTGGTCGTTGTTGTCGTCTTCCAGAAGGCCGACGAACTGGTAGACGCTGGCCGACATGTAGTTACGGCCGCGCAGACCCTGCAGATAGACTTGGTTGTCGATCTCGGTGCGCTGGTCGACATCGTACTGGCGGCCGAAGGTCTCGTCGCTGACGGAGGTGAGGTCGAAGCCCCACTGCCAGTGATTGTCGATGTTGTAGAACCCCTGGCCGCGAATACCGCCGCGCCAGGGCGTGTCGCCCGGCGGCTCGATGTCGGTGTCCCACTGATAGATGCCCGCGCCCGTGATGGAGTAGGCGCCGCGGTCGATGCGGTGGCGCCATTCGGCCTCCACCAGCGGTCCCTGCCGGGTGGTGAAGGTGGGCGCCACGGTGAGGTCGTAGTTCGGCGCGAGGTTCCAGAAATAGGGCGTCTTGACGCCCGCGCCGAACACCGACGACCAGCCGAACGACGGCGACAGGAAGCCCGATGCGCGTCCGACGCCCGGGTCGGGGTGCGAGATGTAGGGGAAGTAGGCGACCGGCACGCCGAACACGTCAAGCCAGGCGTCGCGGTGATAGATGCGCCGTTCCTCGGCGTTATGCTTGCTCTCCGCCGCGCGCAGCTGCCAGGCGGGGGCGCCGTCGTCGAGCACGCAGTACTTGCAGCGGGTGTAGGTGGTGCGGGTGTAGATGGTCAGGTTGCCGTCGGTGCGCTCGCCGTAATCGGCGGTGACGGTCGCGTCGTTGGTGAGCAGAAGACGCAGGTGCCTCGCGAAGCCGTTGCGGAAGCCGTCACGCATCTGCGCGGACTCGGCCTCGGTGATGTTGCCGCCGGGTTCGATCACCCGCACGCTGCCCTCGGCGTCGAAAACGTCGGTCTTGCGGTTGTAGGTGACCCTGGTGGCGTCGAGCAGGTAGCGGCCCCAGACGATGTTCACCTTGCCCGTGGCGGTGGCGACCCCGGTTCTGCTGTCGTAGACGATCTTGTCGGCGGTCACGTCAACCGGCGCGCCCTTCGCCGGGCGCTCCAGTTCGGGTTCGATCGGGCGTGGCGGGGTCGCGCCTTCGGGCAACTGGGCCCGGGCCGGGCCGGACAGCAGCAGGCTCGCAGCCACGGCCACCGCCAAGGCCGCCGGCCGAAAGCCGGTTTCCCGCACCCGCGCGATGGCCGAAGCCAACCTCACGCCGCGCCCCTCCTGTCCCACACGCCCGATCGGATCCCACGCGCCCGATTGAGTCGGCGCCCCTGCCGATCACGGAAGTTTACGTATTCTTACCGGCTTCCACCACGGGGCATTACGCCATTCTCACTCCAATCCAGGCCAAATTCCGGCTGCTGTGGCATCATGATCACGCGTGGTTAACCTGCGCTCACCATCCTGTCCCGTTGCCCGCCGCCGATTCGGCGGCTATGGGATGCCCGGACGCCGGCAAGGCGGCCAGATTTCACAAGACAGGCGGAAAATCACACCATGAAAACACGCTTTGCTGCCCCGGCCCTGCCGTCCTCGGGGCTGCTCGTCATGCTCGCCGGAGAAGGCGCAGCGCTTCCCGCGGCGGCCGCCAGGGCCGACAAGGCGGTCCACGATTATGTCCGAAAGGCGTTCACGGCGGCGAACTTTGAGGGCAAGCGCGACCAGGTGGCCGATCTGCTGGCGCCGGTGGGCCTTGGCGTGTCGCGGCTGATCGTGGTTGGCGTGGGCGACCCGACCAAGCTGAAGGCCCGCGAGGCGGAGCTGACCGGAGGCACGATCGGCGGCCTGTTGCTCGCCGCCAAGGCCAAGGAGGCTGCGGTCCTCACCGACCTTGCCGGCGAACCAGCCCTTCCCGCAGGCCAGGTCGCGGCGCTGGTGGCGTCGGGAATCGGGCTGCGCTGCTACGCCTTCGACAAATACAAGACGGTCAAGCCGAACGACAAGCCGAAGCTCGAGCAGGTCAGCGTGCTGACCGGCGAGGCGGCGGCGGCGCGCAAGGCGTGGGCGTCGCTTGACGCCGTGAACCGCGGCGTGGCGCTCGCCCGCGATCTCGTCAACGAACCCGCCAACATGCTCTACCCTGCCACGCTCGCGGACCGCGCGAAGGAGCTGGTCCGGCTCGGCGTCACCGTGGACATCCTCACCCCGCGCGAGATGAAGAAGCTGGGAATGGGAGCGTTCCTCGGGGTGGCGCAGGGCTCCGAGCACGAGGGCCGGATGATCGTCATGCACTGGAAGGGCGGCAAGGCCGGCGCCGCCCCGCTCGCCTTTATCGGCAAGGCGGTGACGTTCGATACCGGCGGCATCTCGATCAAGCCGGCCGCCGGGATGGAGGACATGAAGGGCGACATGGCCGGCGGCGCCTGCGTCGTCGGGCTGATGGCGGCGCTCGCCGGGCGCAAGGCGAAGGCCAACGTCGTCGGCGTCGTCGCGGCGGCGGAAAACATGCCCTCCGGCGCCGCGCAGCGTCCGGGCGACGTGGTGAAGTCGATGTCCGGGCAGACCATCGCCGTGCTGAACACCGACGCCGAAGGCCGGCTGATCCTCGCTGACGCCATGTGGTACTGCCAGGACCGCTTCAAGCCGGCGTTCATGATCGACCTCGCCACCCTCACCGGGGCGATCCTCGTGGCGCTCGGCAAGGAGCACGCCGGATTGTTCTCCAACAACGACGAGCTGTCGCAGCGGCTGTCGGAGGCGGGCGTGGAGACCGGCGAAAAGGTCTGGCGGCTTCCGCTTGCGCCCGAGTACGACAAGCTCATCGACACCGACGTGGCCGACATGAAGAACATCGGCGGCCGCAACGCCGGGTCGATCACCGCCGCCCAGTTCCTGCAGCGGTTCGTCAACAACGTGCCGTGGGCGCACCTCGATATCGCCGGGACCGGGATGGACGCGCCGAAATCGGCGATCAATCCGTCGTGGGGTTCGGGCTGGGGCGTGAAGCTGCTCAACCGGCTGGTCGAAGCGCACTACGAACGCTGACCCCCGGCGCGTCGCCCGAGACGCAAAATGCCCGGCGCATCGGCCGGGCATTTCAGCGTCCGCCGGGCTGATCCGGCCTCACTTCTTCTTCGGCACGACCTTCGACAGATCGAGGGTGATGGTGATGGCGCCGATCGCCTTGTCGTTATCGACCACGGCGGAGGAAATCTGAACGCTTCTCACCCCGTCCTCCTCCTCGGGTTCGTCGGTGAACGTCATCCATGGCCCGGCCCCGGCGGTCTTCGTCCACTTGTCTTCGTCGCCCTGCATGAAATCGCTCGTCGGATCGGTCTGGCCGACGTTGAGGCCCTTGTTGTCCATGACGAAGATTTCGATCACCGCGCCATCGCGCACCGCCGACTTGTAGCCGCGCAGGAACATCGACAGCGGGTTGGTCATCTTCTCGGCGGTGAGCGGCCCCGCCCCGGCCCTGCGCTCGGCGCGCCACTGCCGGTCGAGCGCGTCGATCTGCTCGGCCGTCACGCCTGCGTTGGCGACGTTCTGGGCGTGGATCGCGGCGATCACTTCCGGCGCGGTGATCACGTTTCGCATCACCTCCGACACGTACTGCGAAGCGTAGGGCTTCCAGTCGTCGTCAGCGGCGATGGCGGGCGTCGAGGCGGCGGCGAAGACAAGGGCCGCGGAGGCGGCGATCGTCATCCTGAACATGTTTCCTCCAGCAGTTACGGGTCTTGAAGCCCATCACTGGAGCCCGATACCAGAGGGTCGCGAGACGGCAAAGCGCCTTCACGCGGATCGCGGCGGCCTATCCTGCAATGTGGAATGGCGTGGCGTCGATCAGCGAACAGGGCGGGCCAGGAAGGCCGGCATCGTCTGGTCGGTGAAGCGCGCCGGCTCGCGGTCCTGCGGCTCCTCGCGAGAGCGGCGGCGGTCCGCCTGCCCGTCGCGCGGCGGCTTCGGTTGCGCCTCGGACCGCTCGGGCCTGGGCGGCCGCCCGGCGCGCGCGGGAGCGGCGGACTCCGGGCGCGCGGCCCGATCCGGACGCGCCGGCCGGGCGGCGCGATCGCGCCGTGGCCGCTCGGCCGCCACGCCGCTCCCCCGCGCTCCGGCCGCCTCCTCGGGCGGCGCGGCCGGCACGACCGCCGGGCGAACCTCGCCGCGCGTGCGCCCGCTCCGGCGCCGGTCGCCGTGGTGGGCCGCCGTCGGCCGGTCGCCGCCGCGGCCGCGGGCCTTGCGGTCGTCACCGGCATGCGCCGGCGCCCGGCCGCCCCGGCGGCGGCCCCGGGCGGTGAGCGCCTCGGCGATGAGGGCGGCGTCGGGCGCCTCGCCGTGCCATTCGATGTCGCGCTTGATCAGCTCCTCGATGGCCTTCAGCGCCCGCATCTCCTCGTAGGTGACGAGCGTGTAGGCGTGGCCCTCGCGTCCCGCCCGCCCGGTGCGGCCGATGCGGTGGACGTAGTCCTCGGGGTGGATGGGCGTGTCGAAATTGAACACGTGGCTGACCTGCGGAATATCGAGGCCACGCGCCGCCACGTCCGAGGCGATGAGGTAGGTGACTTCCCCGGCGCGGAAGGCGTCGAGCGTCTTCAGCCGCGAGTACTGATCCATATCGCCGTGCAGGGCGGCGGCGTTGAAACCGTGCTTCTTCAGCGAGGCTTCGAGCACCGCCACCGTCGTCTTGCGATTGGCGAACACGATGGCGTTGCGGATGTTGTCGTAGGTCTTGAGCAGATCCCGCAGCGCCTCGCGCTTCTCCTTGTCGTCGGAGGGCGCATAGACCGCCCGCTGAACGATGGAGGCGGCCGTCGTCGAGGGCGGCGCGGATTCCACCAGCACGGGGTTGTGCAGGAACTGGTTGGTGAGGCGCTGGATCTCCGGCGGCATGGTGGCCGAGAAGAACAGCGTCTGGCGGGTGATCGGCAGGATCTTGCAGATGCGCTCGATGTCGGGAATGAACCCCATGTCGAGCATCCGGTCGGCTTCGTCCACAACCAGGATTTCGATGCCGTGCAGCATCAGCTTGCCGCGCTCGACATGGTCGAGGAGGCGGCCGGGCGTGGCGATGAGAATGTCGGCGCCGCGGTCGATCTTGACGTTCTGGTCCTCGAACGAGACGCCGCCGATGAGCAGCGCGATGGTGAGCTTGTGGCCACGGCCCAGCCGCTCGAAGGCCTCATGCACCTGCGCGGCCAGCTCGCGCGTCGGCTCAAGGATGAGCGTGCGCGGCATGCGGGCGCGGGCGCGGCCCTTTTCCAGCAGCGTCAGCATGGGGAGCGCGAAGGCGGCGGTCTTGCCGGAGCCGGTTTGCGCCAGCCCCAGCACATCGCGGCGTTCGAGGGCGGGCGGTATGGCGCCTTTTTGAATGGGGGTGGGCGTCTCGAAGCCTGCGGCCTTCACCGCCTCGAGCACCCGTTCGGATAGGCCAAGCGTATCGAACAACGACATCAGGGGGTATGGTCTCTCGATAAGGAAATGCTCGTCCGCTCAGGGAAAGCGGCTGCCGGATGACATCAGGCATGGCCGTCAGACTGCGGAGGCGGGAACGACCGTCATCGGAATCACGGTCTTTTTCGCTTGTGTAACATAGTCGATGGATCGCCGGAGTCAACCTCGCCGGGCGGCGGTATCAACCGAAGGTTAAACCGCCCAGCGGTCCGGCGGCACAATGAGGGTCGGCGGCACCACCCGCTGCGCCCCGTCGCGGTAGACGCGGATCGCCATCAGGCTGCGCCCGTCATTTTGCGCGCGCGCCGCCCGGGCGAGCTTGAACAGGACCGTGCGGGAGTTGGCGGCCACCGTCGTCACCCACACCACGTCGCCCCGGTCCCGGGGCGCATTGGCTGGCGCATGGCCGGTACGGGCGAAGGCGAGCGCCTCGTCGATGGAGTACAGCGACCATCCCAGATAGCCGACGACGCGCGATCCCTCGAAGGCGATCAGCGCATGGCCACGCCGGATCTGGCCGTCGAGCGTCGGCACGAGCGCGCCTGTCGCCATGTCGGCGAACGGCTTGCGATGGGCGAGATAATAGGCGGCGAGCCCCAGCGCCTGGAACCGGGGCGCTGCAGGCCTGATCTCCACCGCGTCCCCGTGCGCTGCCTCAGAACCCCTCATCACCGGCGAATTCATCATAGATTGGCGGTGAACTCAAACGATGCCGACGATCACTCCGCCGAGCCGGCCTTCAGGCGATCGAGGGTGTGGTCCATGGCGCGGCGCCAGTGGCCGAACACCTCCTGTCCGTCGAGACGGCGGATGCCCGCGCCGGTGAACGAGCGCGGCGTCGCCAGTTCGCCCACGAGATCGGCCATGGTCGTGTCCTTGCGCTCGCGCGCCACCGTGGCGGCGGCGCGAACCATTTGTGCGCTGAGCAGCCGCGAGGTCTCCGGCGCAAGCCCATGGTCGAGGCTCCATGCCTCCATTTCCGCGATCAGCCGCTCGATCCAGCCGTAGACGCAGGCATGCACCGCGCCGGGCGCGAACTGCGCCTCGCCGGCGAGCACGACCACCGGGCCGCAGCGTTCGATCAGCGCGCGCACGCGCGGCTCG
>DAIODI010000089.1:0-11433 GCA_036746875.1 Aestuariivirgaceae bacterium
GAGATCGAGGCGATGGGCGGCATGGCCAAGGCGATCGCGCAGGGCGTGCCGAAGCTCAAGATCGAGGAGGCGGCGGCGCGCACCCAGGCCCGCATCGATTCGGGCGAGCAGACGGTGGTGGGCGTCAACTGCTTCCGGGTCCAGGACGACCGCAGGATCGACATCCTGAAGGTGGACAACTCGGCCGTGCGCGCACGCCAGCTCGAAAAGCTCGCCCGCCTCAAGGCCGGGCGCGACGAGGCGGCGTGTCAGGCGGCGCTTGAGGCGCTGACCCGCATCGCCGCGAGCGGCGAGGGAAACCTGCTCGCCGGGGCGGTGCAGGCGGCGCGGGCGCGCGCCACGGTGGGAGAGATTTCGCTGGCGCTGGAGAAGGTGTGGGGCCGCCATGTGGCGGAGATCCGGGCCATCCAGGGCGTCTATCGAAAGGAGGCCGGGCGCATGTCGCAAGCCGTGGACCGCACCCTCGCCATGGTGAAGGCGTTCGAGGAAGCGGACGGGCGAAGGCCGCGCATCCTCGTCGCCAAGGTCGGCCAGGACGGGCACGACCGGGGGCAGAAGGTGATCGCCTCGGCGTTCGCCGACCTCGGCTTCGACGTCGACATCGGGCCGCTGTTCGCCACCCCGGAGGAAGTGGCCCGGCAGGCGGTGGAGAACGACGTGCACATCGTCGGCGTGTCGTCGCTGGCGGCCGGCCACCTGACGCTGGTTCCGGCGCTGAAGGCGGCGCTCGACGCCGAAGGGCGCGGCGACATCGTGATCGTGGCGGGCGGTGTGATCCCGCCCGAGGACGTGGCGGCGCTGAAGGCCGCCGGCGCCGCGGCGGTGTTTCCGCCGGGAACGGTGATCGCCGAGGCCGCGCAGGCGCTGATCGCCGAGCTCAACACCCGGCTTGGGTACGCGCAGAAGGCGGCGGAGTGATCAGCCGCGCGACTGGCCGGCGATGGCCTTGCCGATCATCATGGCGACGGGAACCGCCACGACGAAACCGACCGCCAGCGCCATGAGCATCCTGAAGCCCGAATACGCGCCGGACGCCAGAAGCGCGGTGACCAGCATCCCTCCAAGGGTGGGTGCGGCCATGACGTACACGACCCAGGCAAGGCGGCTCATCCCGGTTCTCCGTTGCGCAATGCTTCGCGCTTCTTCTATCGGCTGGCGATCCCGCCGCCTTGATCTGGCGCAAACCGCGCCATGACGGAAGGCCTCGCCAACCGGCTGATGGCGGGCGAACGCGCGGCGCTGGCGCGGGCGATCACGCTGGTGGAATCGAGGCGCGCCGACCACGAGATCGAGGCGCAGGCGCTGCTCCAGGCGGTGCTGCCGCACAGCGGCCGGGCGGCGCGGCTGGGCGTGACGGGTGTGCCCGGCGCCGGCAAGTCGACGCTGATCGACCAGCTCGGCGTGAACCTGACGGCGGCGGGCAGGCGCGTGGCGGTGCTCGCCGTGGACCCGACGAGCCAGCGCACCGGCGGCTCGATCCTCGGCGACAAGACCCGCATGGCGCGGCTTGCGGTGGACGCGAACGCCTTCATCCGCCCCTCGCCCGCGGGCGCGACGCTGGGCGGCGTGGCGCGGCGGACCCGCGAAACCATGCTGCTGTGCGAGGCGGCGGGCTTCGACGTGGTCATCGTCGAGACGGTGGGCATTGGCCAGTCGGAGACGGCGGTTTCGGCGATGACCGATTTCTTCCTGGTGCTGATGGCGCCGGGGACGGGCGACGATCTGCAGGGCCTCAAGAAGGGCGTGCTGGAGATCGCCGACATGATCGCCGTCAACAAGGCCGACGGCGACAACGCCTCGCGCGCCCGTCACGCCGCCGCCGACTACCGCGCGGCGCTGTCGATCCTCAGCCCCGCCGATGCCGCCTGGCGGCCGCCGGTGATCCTGGTCTCCGGGCTGAAAAACCTCGGCCTCGATCATCTGTGGAGCGAGGTGATGCGCCACCGCGAGATCATGCAAGGCTCGGGCAGGCTTGACGCGCGGCGCCAGGAGCAGCAGGTCGCCTGGATGTGGTCGCTGCTCGACGAGCGGCTGAAGGCGCGCCTCATCCACGATCCGCGGGTGCGCGACCAGCTT
Organism: Aestuariivirgaceae bacterium; assembly: GCA_036746875.1. GTDB lineage: Bacteria > Pseudomonadota > Alphaproteobacteria > Rhizobiales > Aestuariivirgaceae > DAIODI01. Next base: position 2,077 of record DAIODI010000089.1, read on the forward strand.
CCGGCCATCGAGGACGACGTGCGCCACGCGCGCCTCACCCCGGTCAACGCGGCGACCGCGCTGCTGGCGGCCGTAGGACTATAGAGCGGCGATGCAGTCAGCTCGAGTTCCGCTCCAAGGAACGCGCCGGAGGGCGGCGCAAGGTCGCCTCACGCCGCCGGCAGCCGCAGCACGGCTTCGAGGCCCCCGGCCGCCGCCACGCCGAGGCGAACCTTCCCGTCGTACATCGCGGCCGTCTCCTGCACGATGTTGAGACCCAGGCCCGACCCCGGCTTGGTCTCGTCGAGGCGGCGGCCGCGCTGCAAGGCTTCGTGGCGGCGCTCCTCGGGAAGGCCCGGCCCGTCGTCGCCCACCGCGATCTCGATCCAGTTGCGCCCGCCGTCCTGCACCGGCGAAACCTTGACCTGTATGGCGCCGGCCGCCCACTTGAAGGCGTTGTCCATCAGATTGCCCACCATTTCCTCCAGGTCCTGCCGTTCGCCGCGGAAGCGCAGGGCTGGCGCGCACTCGATGGCGAGCGTGAAGGCGCGATCCTGGTGGATGCGCTGCAAGGTCCGCCCGAGCGCCTCCAGCACCTCGCGGACGTCGGTCGACGAGCCCAGCGTGCGGGCGCGGGCGGCGCGGCGCGCCCGGTCGAGGTGCATGTTCACCTGGTCGCGCATCACTTGCGTTTGCTCCTCCACCTTGCGGCCAAGGTCGCCGCCGGAAAGCCGCGCCTCGTTGCCGAGAACCGAAAGCGGCGTCTTCAGCGCGTGCGCAAGGTTGCCAACCTGCGTGCGCGCGCGGTCCACCACTTCGGTGTTGGACTGGATCAGCAGGTTGAGTTCGCTCGCCACCGGTTCGATCTCCTCCGGGTAGGGACCGAGCAGCTTCTCGGCGTTGCCGGCGCGGATATCCGCAAGCTCGTCGTGCATCCGCCGCAACGGCTCGAGGCCATAGCGCACCTGCACCACGATGGTCGCCAGCAGCCCGAGGCCGAGCAGCGACAGCACCCCCCACAGCGTCGCGGTGAAGGTGTCGATCTCCGCTTTCAGCTCGTCGATATTGCCGGCGACGATGAACGAATACGCCTCGCTGCCGCCGAACAGCGAGAAACGTTGCTCCAGCGCCCTGAGCCGCGTGCCGTTCGGATCGGTCAGATAAAAGCGCGCGATCCCCGAGGCGTCGCGCGCCGCCCGCTGCGGGGCCGTGAGCCGGTGGTCGAGCAGCGATTCCGAAATCAGTTCGCGCGACAGGTCGCCCGACAGCGGCCGCACCTGCCAGTACCAGCCCGACAGCGGCAGCCGGAAGCGCGTGGCGGCGATCGCGCCGGGGATGGCGGGCGAGCCCTGCGCCGTCACCTCGACGCTGGCGAGCAGCCCGTCGAGGATCGCCTGAAGCCGGGCGTCGAAGTTGCGCTCGATGGCGGTGCGGAACAGCACCGACAGCAGAACGCCCGCCAGCGCCAGCATGACGAGGCTGACGAGCGCCGCCGACGCCGACAGCCGGAAGGCGAGGGAGTTACGCCGCATTATCCGGTTCGGCGAGGAGATACCCAAGCCCGCGGATGGTCTTCAGCACGTCGGCGTCGAGCTTCTTGCGCAGCCGTGCGACGAACACCTCGATGGTGTTGGAATCGCGGTCGAAATCCTGGTCGTAAAGATGCTCCACCAGCTCCGAGCGCGACACCACGCGCCCCTTGTGGTGCATCAGGTAGGCGAGCAGCCGGAACTCGAGCGAGGTCAGCTTGACGGCGCGCCCGTTCACCGTCACTCGCGCGCCCTTGGTGTCAAGCGTCAGCGGCCCGCAGGTGATCTCGTTGGAGGCGTGCCCGGCGGAGCGGCGCAGAAGCGCCCGCACGCGCGCCAGCCCCTCCTCCATGTGGACCGGCTTCGCCACGTAGTCGTCGGCGCCGGCGTCGAAGCCCGCCACCTTGTCGGACCAGCGGTCGCGCGCGGTGAGGATCAGCACCGGCATGGCGCGTTCCGCCCGCCGCCAGGCCTTCAGCACCGTCACGCCGTCCTTCACCGGCAGGCCGAGATCGAGGATCACCGCGTCGTAGGGCTCGGTCTCGCCGAGGTGCTGGCCCTCCTCGCCGTCGCGGGCGGTGTCCACCGCATAGCCGGCGTCGGTGAGCGCGTCGTTGAGCTGACGATTGAGATCGGGGTCGTCCTCGACCACGAGAATGCGCATCGCGTCAAAACCCCCTTGCGAACCACCGCGCCCCAAGGCCTCAATCGCCGACCACCTCGCCGGTTCGGGCGTCGACGATGAGCCTGCGCACCTCGTTGCCGCTCCTCACCCTCACTGCATACACCTTGGCGGCGTGGTCGAGGCTGACCTTGAGCACCGTACAGCCTGGAACATACGCATGCGCGATACGATACACCATCGAGGGCGGGATGATATTGCCCGGCTCCCCGGCGTCCTCCTGGACCAGCGTCGTCGCGCCGGTCGTCGCGCCGTAAGCCTCGTCTTCGTTGGCGACCGCGCGCAGCGACAGGGCCCCGGCGAACGCCGCCACGGCCACGCCAAACGCCACGGCGGCGATCATCGGGTTCAGCGCGCTCGCTTTCATCGTTCTCCTGCAGCGCCTGGACGACGCGCGGCGGCCCGCCGGCCGAACGGCCATCCGGAAAGCTGCCAAACGCCAGGTGAACCTGTCATTAACGGCCCGGCTGCTCATCGGCGATCACGTTTCGGCGAAGGTTCCGCCTCCACGGCGGAGCCGGCCCGGGCGAGCGCGATCTTCTCCACCGTGCGGCCGCCGATGTAGCCGCCAAGCCCCAGCGTCAGCAGCGTCCACAGCCCGTCGGGAACCGCCGACCATCGCGGCTCGAAGCCGATCGGCCCTCCCGCCAACGCCTCGGCGAACGGCAGGAGCAATCCGTAGACGGCGAGGATCGCCATGATCAGGTACATGAGCAACGGCCGCCACAGCCGTTGCAGGCGCGATCCCTGCGCAAGCTCCGCCAGCACCACCTCGCGCTGCGCCGAAGCGAGCCCGCCGGCGTGCTCGACGAGCTTCGCCTCGATCTCGCGCATCAGGGTCTCCTTGCGCTCGCGGTCGGGCGCCCGCATGTCGATGCTCTCGGCCCGGGGTCCGCGCGCGATCGCCGTCACCATGGGCAGAAGAGCCGCCATCAGGGAAGTCATCATACGCCGTCCTCCATCGCCTTGCGGCGCCGTTCGATCACGATCCATGTCGCGGCGGCGACGGCCGCCACGCCCAGCGCCACGGCCAGCGCCCGCGGCGCGGCGGAGGCGAGCGCCGATGCGGTCGCGATCAGCGCCGAGGCGATCGCCGCCCACACGGTCGTCGAGCGCCGCATCGTCTTGCCGCGCGCCGGTTCCGCCCGGCCGGCCTCTCCGCCCGCCTCTCCGGCGAACCCCGCCGCCTCCGCGGCGCGCCGCCGGATCAGCCCGGGAAGCGTCCGGCCGTCCGCCTTCACCCACAACGCCAGGCGCTGCGGCACGCGCTCGAAATCGCCGGCGTTCACCGCCTTGAGCACCGACGAGCGGCGGAACGCCTCCGGCCCGACGTTGAAGGCGAACGACACCAGCGCCGCGAACTGGGCGCGGCTGATGTCGCGGGCGATCATCGGCCGGATCGCCTGGGCGACGCGCGCCGCGTCGGCGCGCAGCAGCCGCTCGGCCTCGTGGCGGGTGATGCGCTGGCCCGCCCGCACCGGCGGCGGTCCGGCCGCCGCGGTGTGCCCGTAGCCGATGGTCCACACCCCGGCGGGGCAGCGGTAGGCGTCCAGCCGCAGGCCCTCGAAGCGCCGGATCAGCTCCAGCGCGGCGTCGTCCACGTCCATGATGTTCTCCGTTTGCGCATCATCCCGCCAAGTGGCGGCCACGTGGCGGGAACAGATGATGCGAATGCAAAAGGACAGAGCGGCCGGCCTGATTCAGTCAGGCCGAGCGCCGCTCCGGGGGATGATCAGCGCATAAGCATCGCCGGCAGAAGCTTCGAGGCGAGCGCGCCGAGCGAGGCCGAAGCGCCGACCAGCAGCGCCAGCAGCCGCCAGCCGCCGCGCACGGTGGCCAGCGAGTCGCGGATCTCCCGCACGTCGCGGCGCAGCTCCTTGAGGTCCTCCTCCACCGCGTCGAGGCGCGCTTCGAGCCGGCCGAACTCGCGCTCGCGGAAGGCCGGGGAGTTATCGGTCACGGGGTCGTCTCCTTCAGCGGATGTAGAACAGCGGACAGCCGGTCGCGGGCGTCGCCGGCGTCCATGTCGCGGCGCTTTCGTTCGCCGGCAGCGCCGTCGCCCAGGCGTGGGCGCGAAACAGTCCCGCCACCGGTATCGCGGTGGCCGCCGTGCCGGAGCCCGCCACGCCCAGCACCGGGCCCTGCTGGCCCATCACGCGCGGCGCGGCCTGGAACAGCGCGCCCAGCCAGTGCGGCCGCGCGTCGAGGTCGCGCGCCATGGCGAGGCTCTTCAGGCCCACCGTTCCGGTGTCCACCGTGCCGAGGTCGGCGATCAGCGCGCCGGGCCGGCCGTCGCCCGTGTCGTCGTAGAGCGCGAGGCGGGCGAGACCCGCCGCCGCCGTCGTCACCCGGATCGCAGCCGTCGCGAACATCCGCCGCCATGGCGGCGCGAACGGCGCGACGTAGAGCCGCCCGGCGGTGGTGAGAAAATCCGCAAAAGCCGAAACGCCGGGCGAGCTCATGTGAATGTCGGTCGAGGCCGAAAACCCCGGGCGTATCGCCGCTGCGAGCCCGCCCGGGAACCGCATCCGGCCCGTTGTTGCCTCGGCGATCATGGCGTCGCGCCAGGTCGCGCCGTCACCCGAAACCTTGATCGTGAAGTCGTCCGATCCGGCGAGGCCCGTTTCCGCCCGCCCCGACCAGCCGGATGAATAGACCACCGAGCCGGTGTTCGCTGCGCCCTGCCGGTTCACCTGAACCTGGACGTCGCCGCCCGTATCGTGGCTGAACAGCACGCTGCGCGACTGCGCCGCCAGGCGCTGCGTGTCGCTCGCCGTGGCGTTGACGCCAAGCCGCGCCACGCTGGCGGGAAACGGGGGCGGCTCGCCTCCCGGCGCGGCGTCGCGCCAGACCGTTCCGTCGAACAGCATTAGTTTCGACGTCGCGCGATTATAGACGAGAAAACCCGGGCGCGGCGTCTGGAACACGAAGCCGCCGCCGCTGACGATGGCGATCTGGCCGCTGCGTCCGGCCCACGCGCCGGTTGCGCCCGCCGCCACCACATAGCGCGCGCCCTCCGCCGGCGTCGCCGGCGGCGCCGCCAGCGCCATGGACTCCACCGCCATCTGGAGCAGCGCGTCGATCAGCGCCAGCGCCTCGTTGTGCGTCACATGCTTCTGCGCCTGCGCCGCCGCGATCAGCGGCAGCGCCAGGTTCGGCGTCGTCTCAGACATGGTATGTTCCTCGAAGCGGCGCGCCTCGCCCGAAGCGCTGCGAGATCTGGGCGATGACGAGCGTGACCGAACCCGGCAGCGCCCCGTCGTGGTCGGCGCGCTGGTCGGCCGCGGCGTAGATGGCGTTCGGCCGGTCGATCGTCAGTGTACGGACGATGACGCCGTTGCGCTCGATGTCCACGGCGTAAAGCTCGCGGTCCTCGGCGAGCGGCACGTCGGCCTGCTCCCAGCCGTCGCCGCCCGTCCGGGTGCGGCGCGTGAAGGCGATGGCGATATCGCCGGACGCCAGCCGCCTGATCCGCGCATGCGCCGGCGACAGCGGCCGCAGCGCCAGCGCCCGCCAGACGGCGCTCGCCGTCGCGAACGAACCGTCCGCCAGGTCACGGCCCGGCGGGCCGGCGCGAACCGTCAGGGTGCGCCCCATCAGGTCGCCTGCGTCGAGGCCGGAGAGCGCGGCGACAGCCGGCTCGATCAGCACGAAGCGTTCGCCGGAGGCGCGCTCGGCCAGAATCTCCGGCTCGCTGCCGAACCGGCCGCGCAACAGCCCCGAAAGCTCGAAGGTGCGTTCCGCCACCAGCGTCGCCGAGGCGAACTGGATCAGCTCGAAGCCGGTTTCCATCGCGCCGACGGCGGCGAGGTTCGCCCCGTCGAGCAGCGCCCGCTCGCTGACGCTTTCGAGCCCGCCCGAAACCAGCGTCACCATCAGCCGTGCGCCCCTGTCGAGGCGGTTGGGCGGCCCCGGCGCAAGCGGCGCGGTCAGGGTGCCCATCGTCGCCGGCGCGTCGAGGCGCAGCGACTGCGGCCCGCCTGCGCCGATCTCGGCCAGCGCCGCGAGCGCGCCCGGCCACGGCCGCACCGCCGCCGCCACGCGCGGCGCGCTCCCCGCCGGTCCGCCGAGGTCGGGAAGGTCGAGCACGAGCAGCGCCGGTTCGCCCGCCGCAAGGGCGGGCTCGCTGCGGGCGGCGCGGTCGGGCGCGTCCGTCGTCGCGTACACGGACGGTTCGTGCGCGCGCGCCAGCACCGCGCGGTGTCCGCGTTCGGCCGTCTCCTCGATCCGCCAGGCGCGCGCCCGCCCGTTGAGCGTCAGGGTCACCGCGTCGCCGGGTTCGAGCGCGAGCCGCGACGGCGGCAGCGCGAACGCCACGGTCTCGCGCCCGGCGATCGCCTCGCGCAGCATCACGCCCGCCCGTTGCTCGGCGAGCGAGGCGGGCATCACGCAGGCCGTCGCGATGGCCGTCTCGCGGCGGCTCGCGAGGCTCGCCCCGTTGTGGCGGGCCTCCACCGCCGAGACGCGAAACCCTCCGGCGGGGTCCACGAAACCGATGCGCGCCGCCGCCGGCAGGTCGCTGTCGTGGGCGCGGGTGATCGAAGCCAGCGGCCGATCTTCGCCGAGGTCCACGAGATGGCTCTCGTCGAGCGCCGCCGCCGGCGCGCCCGAACGATGCCGGAACGTCAGCACGCCGCCGCTCTCCACCGCGTCGAACGCGAACGCCGCCATCAGCTGCTCCAGCGCGCCGCGCGCCGCCATCGGCCGGTCGATCACGAAGCCGTCGAGCGCGCCGGTGAGGCCGCTCACGTCGAAGCGCATGAAGCCCTGGGCCTTCAGAATCTCCGCCACCAGCCCGGCGAGGCCGGGCTGGCCCGCCCGCCCGTTCAGCCAGTGGCCGCGCGCCCAGTTGGCGCAGTCGCCCCACACGCCGGTCATCTCCGGGAACGCCGGATAGGGCCGCGCGTCCCACGCCCACACCGAAATGCGCGCCGGATCCACCATTGGCCCGCCATAGACGGACGACTGCGGGACGCCGGCGCCCGTCCACACGGCGTGGAACGCGTCGAGGAAGCGCCGCTGCATCAGGTCGTCGCGCGCCCCGTTCGAAAACCAGGCGAGCCGGCTTTCCGCCGACTTCGGGTCGAGGAAGGCGTTCGGCTGGTTCGCGCCCTTGTCGAGCGCGGCGCATCCCGCCTCGGTGAACAGGATCGGCTTGGACCGCGCGACCCACGCCGTCGGGGGCCCCTGCTCCACGCCGCCCAACCGGTTCACGTGCGCGTTGGCCCACCACCCGGCGATGTCCTTGAAGCGGAACACCCACGGCTTGCCGTGCGCGCCGTCGGTGATCGGCAGGCGCTGTTGCGCGGCGCGCCCGGCGGCGTCGGCGTAGTACCAGTCGTAGCCCTCGCCGTGCGTCATGTTGGCTTCGAGATAGCCCGGCGCATGGATCGATCCCCATGCGGCGTCGGCGTGGGCTGCGCCGTCGCGCCAGTCGGCGGAGGGCATATAGCTGTCGATCCCCACGTAGGCGACCGCCGGCGAGGCCCACAGCGGATCGAGATGGAAGGCGTAGTCGCCGGAACCGTCCTGAGGCTGATGACCGCGCCACTCCGTCCAGTCGGCGGCGTAGGAAATCTTCGCCTGGGGCAGGATCGCCTTCACGTCGGCCGCCAGCCGCACCAGCTCCGTCACCGCCGGGTAGACGCCGCGCGCCGAGCGCAAGCTGGTGAGCGCCGCCATTTCCGAGCCGATCAGAAACGACTCGACGCCGCCCGCCGCCTTGCACAGGTGGGCGTAGTGCAGGATCATCCGCCGGTATCGCCATTCAGACGGCCCGCTGTAGTGCACGGTGTCGCCCGCGATGGCGAAGTGGTGCGGCTCGGCCGACCCGAAGAAGGCGCGCGCCTGCGTCTCCGCCGCCGCCGTCAGGTCCGGCGTGCCGGGCCGCCCCGGCGCGACCGCGCCGGTGATGCGCCCGCGCCACGGGTAGGCCGCCTGCCGCGGCCCGCCGTAGGGATCGGGAAGGGCGTTGCCGGCGGCGATGTCCATCATCACAAACGGGTAGAACGTCACCTTGAGGCCGCGCGCCGCGAGGTTGCGGATCGCCGCCACCACGGAAGCGTCGGAGGGCGTGCCGCCATAGGCCGCCCGCCCGTCGATCTGGCTCACCGCGCGCGCCTGCGCCCGGCCCGCGCCGCCGGCCGACCAGGTGAGGGGCCGCGTCTCCTTGCTGTTGCGGTCCACGCCGGGGCGCACCGTGCAGGAGCCGCAGCGCAGATCGTCGCCGAACCAGGCGGTCACCAGCGAGACATGCTCGACATCCGGCAGCTCCGCCTGAAGCTGGTCCATCGACACGCTCCAGTCGGCGGCGCGCGACGACTGGTGCGCGTTTTCCGGCTCCCATTCGCCCCACCCGGCGTTGCGCGTCACGCGGCGCGGGTCGTAACCGAACTCGGTCGCGCCCGGGATCACGCAAACGGAGCGGATCGGCGGCTGGTTCTCGCGCACCGGCCGCACCACCTCGAAGGAGAGCTGCGGCAGCCGGTTGCCGAAGGGGCCGAGCGCGAGGCGCTCGAACACCACATACGCCGTGCCGCGATAGGCGGGCGCGTTCGCCTCGCCCTCGTGCGCCACGATCAGGCTGTCGGGCTCCTGGGTCTCGTCGCCGGGGTGGAGGCGGAATGTCGCCGACGCCGGGTCGAGGTCCTGCCCGTCGGCCCAGATGCGGCCGATGCGGCTCACCTCGCCCTCGCACAGAGCCAGCGCGAAGCTGGCGAAGTAGCTGTACTCGGTCACGGTCACGCCGCCGCCGCCGCCCTTGACGCCCCCGCCCTCGTTGCGGCGTTGCGCCTGCTCCTCGATGGGCAGCGCCCAGATCAGCTGTCCCGGCAGCCGCGCCCGCCCGTAGAGACGCGGCAAACCCGCCCCCTCGGTCGAGCCCATGACGCGCAGATCGTCGAGCCGCGGCCCCTCCACTGTCCGCGTCGGCGAGAACAGCGCCCGGTCCACCATGCTTCCGGCGATCGCGCCGGCCGCGCGCCCGACCGCCGCGCCGATGGGGCCGCCGAGCGCCGCCCCCAGCGCCGCGCCCGCCGTCTGCAACACCACCGTCGCCATCTCAACGCTCCGTATACGGATGAGGAAACGCGAACGCGCCCGCGATATGCCGGCGCCACCACGGCGAAATCGCCACCGCGCACACCGCCGCGCCGTCCTGGGCGTGAA
>DAIODI010000090.1:0-11328 GCA_036746875.1 Aestuariivirgaceae bacterium
ACGCCGAACGCAAGCCCGCGAAGACCAGGGACGTACACAACGCCTTCCGGCTGGCGCGGCGCGCGCTGGATGGCTGGAAGCGCCGCGCCATCGAGGAACGCGCCGCCTTCTGCCTCAAGGCGGTGGAGGCGATGCTCGCCATGAAGGACGAGATCGTGCCCGAGCTCGCCTGGCAGATGGGCCGCCCGGTGCGCTACGGCGCCGGCGAACTGCGCGGCTTCGAGGAGCGCGCCCGCCACATGATCTCGATCGCGGCGGAACAGCTGAAACCCGTCGATCCCGGACCGAAGGAAGGCTTTGTCCGCTACATCAGGCGCGAGCCGGTGGGCGTGGTGTTCACGGTGGCGCCGTGGAACTATCCTTACCTGACGGCGGTGAACTCCATCGTCCCGGCGCTGATGGCGGGCAACACCGTCGTCCTGAAGCACGCCGCGCAGACGATCCTCGTCGGCGAGCGGTTCGCCAAGGCCTTCGCGGCGGCGGGCCTGCCGGAAGGCGTGTTCCAGAATCTCGCGATGACGCACGACCAGACGGCGCAGGCGATCTCGAGCCGCTGGGCCGACATGGTGTGCTTCACCGGTTCGGTCGCCGGCGGCAAGGCGATGGAGGAGGCCGCCGCCGGGCAATTCATCCACGTCGGGCTCGAGCTCGGCGGCAAGGATCCGGCCTATGTCCGCGCCGACTGCAATCTTGCGCACGCCATCGAAAACCTCGTCGATGGCGCGTTCTTCAACTCCGGGCAGTCGTGCTGCGGGATCGAGCGCATCTACGTCCACGAGAAGGTGTGGAAGCCGTTCATCGAAGGCTTCGTCGATCTCACCCGCACGTACGTGCTGGGCTCGCCGCTCGACGAGGCGACGACGCTCGGGCCCATGGTGAAGCCTGAGGCCGCCGACTTCGTGCGCAGCCAGATCCGCTCGGCGGTGCGCGCCGGGGCGAAGGCGCACATCGACCCGAAAGCGTTCGCGCTGGAGAAGAAGGGATCGGCCTACATGGCCCCGCAGGTGCTGACCCGCGTCGATCACCAGATGTCGGTGATGCGCGAGGAGAGTTTCGGCCCGGTCGTCGGCGTGATGAAGGTGAAGACCGACGAGGAGGCCATCGACCTGATGAACGACAGCCCCTACGGCCTCACCGCCGCGATCTGGACCGAGGATCTCGCCGCGGGCCAGCGCATCGGCGACGAGATCGCCACCGGCACCGTGTTCATGAATCGCTGCGACTACCTCGACCCGGCGCTGGCGTGGACCGGCGTCAAGGACACCGGCCGCGGCGCCACCCTCTCCGCGGTCGGCTATGAGATGCTGACCCGGCCCAAGAGCTATCACCTCCGCACCAGGACCATGTGACCCATGACCACCGCCAACATCAACTTCCCCACCTCGATCAGGCTCGGACCCGGCCGGGTGAAGGAGCTGGCGCAGTTCTGCGCCGACACCGGCCTGCGCGCGCCGCTGTTCGTGACTGATCCCGGCCTCGCCGACATGGCGATGACCAAGGCGGTGATCGCCAGCCTGAAGACGGCCAACCTTTCGGTTGGCGTGTTCACCGAGGTGAAGCCCAATCCGGTGGAGGAGAACGTCCAGCACGGCGTCGAGGTGTACCGGCGCGGCCGCCACGACGGCGTCATCGCCTTCGGCGGCGGCTCGGCGCTCGATGTCGGCAAGGCCATCGCCTTCATGCAGGGCCAGAGCCGCCCGCTGTTCGACTTCGAGGACATCGGCGACTGGTGGACGCGCGCCAACCCCAAGGGCATCGCGCCGGTCATCGCCGTGCCGACCACCGCCGGCACCGGCTCGGAGGTGGGGCGCGCCGCGGTCATCACCCATCCGGTCACGCACGAGAAGAAGATCATCTTCCACCCGCTGATGATGCCGAAGATCGCGCTGCTCGATCCCGAGCTGACCGTTGGCCTGCCGGCGAGGCTCACCGCCGCCACCGGCATGGACGCGCTCGCCCACAGCCTCGAAGCCTACTGCGCGCCGTTCTATCACCCGTTTGCGAAGGGGGTGGCGCTCGAAGGCATGCGGCTGGTGAAGGAGAATTTGCCGACGGCCGTGGCGAAGCCGCGCGACATCGAGGCCCGCGGCGCCATGCTGATGGCCTCGGCCATGGGCGCGACCGCCTTCCAGGGCGGGCTTGGAGCGATCCACGCGCTTTCGCACCCCTTCGGCGGGCTTTACGACGCGCACCACGGCACGCTGAACGGCATCATCATGCCGTACGTGGTTCTGGCCAACCGCAAGAAGATCGAACCGCAGATCGAGCGCGCGGCGCGATACCTCGACATCAAGGGCGGCTTCGACGGCTTCGTGAAGTGGATCGTGAAGCTCCGGAAGGACATTGGCATCCCGCACCGGCTTTCCGAGATCGGCATCGACGGCAAGCGGCTCGACCAGGTGGCGGCGATGGCGGTGAAGGACCCATCGCACGGGGGCAACCCCATCGCCTTCACCGAGAAGCAGTACAAGACGCTAGCGAAGAAGGCGCTGTCGGGGGCGCTCTGATCGCTGCGCAGGATCGTCGCGGTCATCCCGGACGCGCCGGCGCATCCCGTTCCGCAGAGATCGCGGGCGCGCCGGGCGGCCCGGCGGGCACGGTGCAGTATATCAATGGCCTCGACGGCGAATTGCTGGCGGAGGCGGACGCCGCCATGGGCAAGACACTGCGGGAGTACATCTGGCTGCCGCCTGAAGACCCTCAAAGGCCTCACGCCTTACGAATTCATCTGCAAATGCTGGACTTCAGAACCGCAGCGCTTCACGCTCAACCCGATCCACCAGATGCCGGGACTGAGCACCCAGGGGGCGGGTGGGGATGTTTTGGGGGAACGATTGTTCAAAGTTTAGGAAATCTGAGGCTTTGAAGCTCATATCTGGCGCCCCCTAGGGGACTCGAACCCCTGTTTCAGCCGTGAGAGGGCCGCGTCCTGGACCGCTAGACGAAGGGGGCAGCGCCGCCGGCTAAAGCCCGCCGGAGCGCCCGGTATAGCGGCGGCCCCGGTGAAGCGCAAGCTCAAGGCGCGGCGGCTTCCGTTTCCACCGCCAGCGTGCCGATGAGCGCGCCGGTGCGCCAGTTCACCACCCGCACCTCCTCCACGCCCGACGCGAGCCTGAGCCGGAGCGCCAGCCGGTCGCCGCCGAGCGTCATCGCGACGATGGCCGCGCCCTGCGGCAGCGCCAGCTTGGCCGTGGAGGGCGGCCCGGCGGGATCGGCCAGCGGCGGATCAAGCCGCTTCGCCAGATCGTTGCCGATCGAGCCCATGCGCCAGAAGACGAGCCCGATCACCGCCGCCCCGCCCAGCGCCAGCGCCACGCCCAGCGCATAGACAAGCGCGCGCAGCAGGCGCACCTTCGGCGGCAGATCGTCGATGGTCTCCTCATCCTCGCGCATGTCCGCTTCCGGCTCTCCTTGTGGTCCAGAGTTGTCCTTCACGGCCACCGCCGCGGACAACGGCGAGCGGCTGGACCGCGTGCTGGCGCGGCGGCTTCCGCAATACAGCCGCGTCCGCTTCCAGGCAATGATCGCCGGCGGGCATGTTCGGGTGAACGGCGAGGCCGTCAGCGAGGCGCGCCGCAAGCTCAAGGCAGGCGACACGATCACCGCCACCCCGCCGCCGCCGGAGGAAACGAGGCTCGCCGCGCAACCCATGCCGCTCGCCATCGTCCACGAGGACGCCCACCTCATCGTGCTCGACAAGCCGGCCGGGCTCACCGTCCACCCGGGCGCCGGAACGCCGGACGGGACGCTCGTCAACGCGCTCCTCGCCCACTGCGGCGACACGCTCTCCGGCGTCGGCGGGGTGAAGCGCCCCGGCGTCGTCCACCGGCTCGACAAGGACACAACCGGCCTGCTCGTCGTCGCCAAGACCGACGCGGCGCACCGGGCGCTGGCCAGGCAGTTCGCCGCCCTCGGCCGCGCCGCAATGCCCGCCCGCGCCTTCGTGGCGCGGGCGGGGGGCGCGCCGGCGCGCCGCCACGGCGTGATCGAGGGGGCGATCGGCCGGAAAGGGGCGAACCGGACGAAGATGGCGGTGGTGGCGGACGAGAAGGGCCGGGCGGCCGTGACCCATTACGAGGTGCTCGAAACCTTCGGCCCGAAGACGAAGCCGCTCGCCTCGCTGGTGCGGCTTAAGCTCGAAACCGGGCGCACGCACCAGATCCGCGTCCACCTCGCCCACATCGGCCATCCGCTGCTCGGCGACGAGGCGTACGGGCGGGGCTTCCGGTCGTCGGAAGCGCTGCTGGCGCCGGAGGCGCGCGCCGCGCTTGCGCGCCTCGGCCGGCAGGCGCTGCCCGCGGCCGAACTCGGGTTCGAGCATCCCGCAACGCGCCGTGCGGTGCGCTTCGAGGCCCCGCCGCCCGACGATTTCGCCCGCCTTCTCGACGCCCTGCGGAAATCGACCCCCAGCCATGCGCCGCAGCCGCCGAAACTAACGGCAAGTTAACGAACAAACGGCGCGGCTGGTCTTAAAGTAGCCAAAGCACGTACATATAGACACGTGTCTCAGGGTCAGGGATGGCGGACGCCCGCCGCTCCCGCCCCGCAGGAGGAAGCGATGAGCTCCAGGAGCCTTTCTGCCCTGCCGGCCGTCTCGGAAGGCGGCCTCTCCAGGTATCTCCAGGAAATCCGGCAGTTCCCCATGCTGCAGCCGGACGAGGAGTTCATGCTGGCCAAGCGCTGGCGCGAGGACGGAGACCGCGAGGCGGCGCACAAGCTCGTCACCTCGCATCTGCGCCTCGTCGCCAAGATCGCCATGGGGTATCGCGGCTACGGGCTGCCGATCGCGGAGGTGATCTCGGAGGGCAACGTGGGTCTCATGCAGGCGGTGAAGCGGTTCGAGCCCGACAAGGGCTTCCGGCTGGCCACCTACGCCATGTGGTGGATCAAGGCCTCGATCCAGGAGTTCATCCTGCGATCATGGTCGCTGGTGAAGATGGGCACCACGGCGAACCAGAAGAAGCTGTTCTTCAACCTGCGCAAGGTAAAGGGCCAGATCCAGGCGCTGGAGGAAGGCGACCTTCGCCCCGACCAGGTGGCCGAGATCGCCCACCGGCTCGGCGTGCCGGAGGACGACGTCATCTCGATGAACCGCCGTCTCTCCGGCGACACCTCGCTCAATGCGCCGTTGCGCGCCGACAGCGAGGGCGAATGGCAGGACTGGCTGGTGGACGACAGCGACAGCCAGGAGACCCGCCTCGCCGAGTCCGAGGAGATGGACATGCGCATGGGTCTGCTGAAGGCCGCGATGGGCAAGCTCACCGAGCGTGAACGGCGCATCTTCGAGGCGCGGCGGCTGGCCGACGAGCCGATGACGCTGGAGGCGCTTTCGGCCGAATTCGGCGCGTCGCGCGAACGCATCCGGCAGATCGAGGCGCGCGCCTTCGAGAAGGTGCAGAAGGCGGTGCGCCAGGCGGCGCAGGCGAAGCTCGCCGGCCCGGCCGCGGCGGCGCTTCCCCCCGCCTGAACGGCAGCCCGGTCGTCGGCGCGGCAACTCTGGCGCGCCGGTTCGCCCGGCGGCGCATGCGGGGACACGTGCCCGGTTTCAGGGCAGGAGAATCCACGTCTTGCGAACCGTCTCGAACACCTCCCAGACGCCGGTGGTGTTGGCCGGCATGTAAACGGCGTCGCCCGCCGCGATCTCCACCGGCACGCCCGCGTCGGGGTGAAACACGCATCGGCCGGCGACGAAGTGGGCGAACTCGGCGTTGGCGATGGTGCGGCGGAACTTGCCCGGCGTGCACTCCCACACCCCGCAGTCCGGGTCGTCGCCCTTGTCGAGCGAGCGGATGACCGGCGGCGGGTCGCTCACCGGCCTTGCGGGCGCGGTGGCGGGTCCAATGGCGTCCGGCGGCATCGCGGCCACAGCCTTGAGCAGGATCACGGGCATATGGATCTCCTTCAGTCCTGGAACGGATCGCGCATCAGGATGGTGTCGTCGCGCTCGGGGCTGGTGGAGAGCAGCGACACCGGGCAGCCGATCAGCTCCTCGATCTGGCGCACATACTTCACCGCCTGCGCCGGAAGCTGCGCCCATGAGCGCGCCCCGGCGGTCGACTCCTGCCAGCCCTCGAAGGTCTGGTAGACGGGTTCGACGCGCGCCTGCGCCGCCTGGCTCGCGGGCAGCCGGTCGAGCAGCTCGCCGTCGAGACGGTAGGCGGTCGCCACCTTGATCTCGTCGAGGCCGTCGAGCACGTCGAGCTTGGTCAGCGCGATGCCGTTGACGCCGGAGGTCTTGATCGCCTGCCGCACCAGCACCGCGTCGAACCAGCCGCAACGGCGCTTGCGCCCCGTCACCGTTCCGAATTCGCGCCCGCGTTCGCCGAGGCGCTCGCCGGTGGCGTTCGCCTGTTCGGTGGGAAAGGGGCCAGAGCCGACGCGGGTGGTGTAGGCCTTGGCGCTGCCGAGCACATAGGAGAGCGCCTTCGGCCCCAGCCCCGACCCGGCGGAGGCCTGCCCGGCCACGGTGTTGGAGGAGGTGACGAACGGATAGGTGCCGTGGTCGATGTCGAGCATCACCCCTTGCGCGCCCTCGAACAGGATGCGGCTTCCGGCGCGGCGCTCGCGGTCGAGCAGCTCGAACACGGTGTCGGCGTAGGGCAGCACCCGGCCGGCGATCTCCATGAGGTCCGCTTCAAGCGCCACGGGGTCAATGGGATCGACGCCAAGCCCGCGCCTGAGCGCGTTGTGGTGGGCGAGGAGGCGCTCGATCTTGGCGGGGAGCGCAGCGGGCTCGGCGAGGTCGCCGACGCGGATGGCGCGCCGGCCCACCTTGTCCTCGTAGGCCGGCCCGATGCCGCGCCCGGTGGTGCCGATCCTGCCCGCGCCGGCGGCGTTCTCGCGCAGCAGGTCCAACTCGCGGTGGAGCGGCAGGATGAGCACCGCGTTCTCCGCCACGCGCAGCGTCTGCGGCGTCACCGCCACGCCTTGCGCGGTGAGCTTGTCGATTTCGGCGGCGAGCGCCCATGGATCGATGACGACGCCGTTGCCGATCACCGACAGCTTGCCGCGCACGATGCCGGAGGGCAGCAGCGACAGCTTGTAGGTGACGCCGTCCACCACCAGCGTATGCCCGGCGTTGTGGCCACCCTGATAGCGCACCACGACGTGGGCGCGCTCCGACAGCCAGTCGACGATCTTGCCCTTGCCCTCGTCGCCCCACTGGGCGCCGACCACCACCACGTTCGCCATATCGCTCGTCCGGCCGTTGCAACAGAACGGCCCCGCGCGCGCAATCTACGCCGGGGCCGTCGGGCAGTCATACATCATGGGACGCGGAAGGGAAGCCTCCCGTTTCCCCGGGCCTCGCCCGCCCTCCCGTTTCCCCGGGCTTGACCCGGGGATCCTTTTCACCGCCTGCAACGGCCGGAAAATCATCGCCCGGCGCTCTCGCAGACTCTGAACCGTAGCGCGCGTTGTATCGTTAATCGTTCTGCAGCGCCGTCACCGGTGAACGCACGGCAACCAACGAAGGGGACACCCATGGATGTGCTGGTTCTGGTCTGCCTCGCGTCCGTCTCGGTCGCCGATTGCCAGGTGAAGACCGCCGTGGCGAGCGTCTACGCTCCCGATCCCGCCTCCGGCTACAGCCAGTGCTTCCGCACCGGCCTGCGTTATGCCGCCCAGTCGCGGCTGGTGACGCCGGGAACCTATCCGAAGATCATGTGCATCGTCCCGCACGTCCCGCTCACCGCGCCGGGCGAGCGGCGCGCCGAACTCACCTCGGGCGAGTGATCGCCAATCGTTCCTAAAACGCCAGCACCCGCGCCTGGCGCACCTGCGGCAGGGCCTGGAGCTTGTTGAGCACCCGCGTCGGCACCGGGCCGTCCACCTCGATGAGCGCGATCGCGCTGCCGCCCGGCGCGTCCCGCCCCAGATGGAACGTGGCGATGTTGACGCCGGCGTCGCCCATCAGCGTCCCCAGCGCGCCGATGAAGCCCGGCCTGTCCTCGTTCGTCACGTAAAGCATGTGCGGGCCGAACTCGGCCTCCATGTTGACGCCCTTGATCTGGATGATGCGCGGCTTGCCGTCGGAGAACACCGTGCCGGCGACCGAGCGCTCCATCTCCGCCGTCCTCACCGTCAGGCGCACATAGGATTCGTAGACGCCGCGCGCCGTCTGGCGCACCTCGTCCACCTTCATGCCGCGTTCGCGCGCCGCCACCGGCGCCGAGACCATGTTGACGCCGGAGCCGAGCATCGGCCGCAGCAGCCCGGCGAGCAGCGCCGAGGTGAGCGCGCGGGTGTTCATCTCGCCCACCTCACCCGCGTACTCGATGGCGACGGCGGCGATGGGCGCCTCGGTGAGCTGACCCGCGAACGAGCCCAGCCGCTCCACCAGCGCCACATACGGCTTGAGGCGCGGCGCCTCCTCCGCGGTGATCGAGGGCATGTTGAGCGCGTTCGTCACCGCGCCGGTGGTGAGGTAGTCGGCCATCTGCTCGGCGATCTGCGCCGCGACCTTCTCCTGCGCCTCACTGGTGGAGGCGCCGAGGTGCGGGGTGAGCACGACGGTGTCGAGATCGAACAGCGGGCTTGTTGTGGCGGGTTCCTTCTCGAACACGTCGAGCGCCGCGCCCGCCAGGTGGCCCGCCTTCAGGGCCTCAGCCAGCGCCGCCTCGTCCACCAGGCCGCCGCGCGCGCAGTTGACGATCCGCGCGCCCCGCTTCATCCGGGCGATGGCGGCGGCGCTGATGATGTTGCGCGTCCGGTCGGTGAGCGGGGTGTGCAGCGACACGAAGTCGGCGCGGCGCAGAAGCTCATCGAGCTCCACCTTCTCCACGCCGGTCTCCATCGCGCGCTCCGCCGAGAGGAACGGGTCGTAGGCGATGACGCGCATCTTCAGCCCCTGCGCGCGGTCGGCGACGATGGAGCCGATGTTGCCGCAGCCGATCACCCCCAGCGTCTTGCCCGCCACCTCGACGCCCATGAAGCGGTTCTTCTCCCACTTGCCCGCCCGTGTCGAGGCGTCGGCGGCGGGAATCTGCCGGGCCAGCGCCAGCAGCATCGAAATCGCGTGCTCGGCGGTCGTCACCGCGTTGCCGAGCGGAGTGTTCATCACGATGACGCCGCGCGCCGTCGCCGCCGCCACGTCGACGTTGTCGACGCCGATCCCGGCGCGGCCGATCACCTTGAGCTTGCCCGCCTGGCCGATCAGCTTCGCCGTGACCTTCGTGGCCGAGCGGATGGCGAGACCGTCGTAGGCGCCGATGATTTCGGCCAGCGCCTCCTTGTCCTTGCCGAGCTCGGGGCGATAGTCCACGTCGATCCCGCGCTGTTCGAGGATCGCCACGGCGGCTTCGGAGAGCGCGTCGGAAACCAGTACGGACGGGGCCATGGCCATCGCTCCTTGTCATGCGTGTACGGATGAACGGCGGGGGGAAAGGTTCAGGCGGCGGCCTTCGCGGAGGCTTGCGCGAACGCCTGGTCCAGCCACGGCAGCAGAGCCTTGACGTCGGCGGTCTCCACCGTCGCCCCGCACCACAACCTCAACCCCGGCGGCGCGTCGCGGTAGCTGCCGATGTCGAACGCCACGCCCTCACTTTCGAGGAGAGCCGTTATGCGCCTTGCCAGCGCCGCAGGCTCGCCGGTCACGCCCGGGCGGAAGGCGAGACACACGGAGGTGTTGGAGCGCGTGGCGGGGTCGGCGGCGAGCGGCGCCGCCCACCGCGAGGCGTCGGCCCAGGCGTAGACGGCGGCGGCGCTGGCGTCAGCGCGGGCGATCAGCGCCTTCAGGCCGCCGATACCCTCGGCCCACGTCAGCGCCGCGATCCAGTCCTCCACGCACAGCATGGAGGGCGTGTTCAGCGTCTCGCCCCCGAACACGCCGGGAATGACCTTGCCGCCCCTGGTCAGCCGGAAGATCTTCGGCACGGGCCACGGCGGCGTGAAGGTTTCCAGGCGCTCGATGGCGCGCGGCGACAGCACGATCATGCCGTGCTGCGCTTCCCCGCCCAGCGCCTTCTGCCAGGAGAAGGTGGTGACATCGAGCTTGCCGAAGTCGAGGTCTTGCGCGAACGCCGCCGAGGTGGCGTCGCAGATGGTCAGCCCTTCGCGAGCCTGCGGGATGAACGCGCCGTCGGGCACCCGCACGCCCGAGGTCGTGCCGTTCCACGTGAACACCACATCGCGGGCGAAATCCACCGCGGCGAGATCGGGCAGCGCGCCGTACGGCGCGGCAAGCGTGCGCACGTCGGAAAGGCGCAGCTGCTTCACCACGTCCGCCACCCAGCCCTCGCCGAAACTCTCCCACGCCAGGAGATCGACGCCGCGCGCGCCGAGCAGCGACCAGAGCGCGAGTTCGACCGCGCCGGTGTCGGACGCCGGCACGATGGCGATGCGGTGCGTTTCGGGAACCTCGAGCACACGCCGGGTGCGCTCGATCGCTTCAGTGAGCCGCGCCTTGCCGGCGGCGGAGCGGTGCGAGCGGCCGAGGAGCGCCGGGGCGAGAACGTCCGGCGTCCAGCCGGGAAACTTCGCGCAGGGGCCTGACGAAAACAGCGGGCGGGCGGGCCTGAGGGCGGGCCTGGCTTCGGTCATGGCGTCATCCTTCCAGATGCATGCCCTCCGGTGGGGGAGGGTGTCCCGCCCACGATGCTGCGCCCGGGCCGGCGCGTGCGTCAAGTGCGACCGTCGGCGCATCGCCGTCGGATGCGCTGGCCGAAAACAACGCAGGCGGCCCTGAAGGCCGCCTCCGCCGAAAAGCAATGGATCGCGTGCGTTGGTGGCCGAAGCCGCTCTCAGAAGCGGAAGCGCGCGCCCACCGTCACCGAGTTGTCGTAGGCCGTCTTGTCGTTGAAGATCATGCGGTTGCGGTAGCCGACGTCGATGGCCCAGCTGGGGTCCACGTCGAAGGTCACGCCGGCCATGATGCCGGTGGCGATGTTGCCTTCGTCGCGCCCCGGCGACAGGTTCACCCAGCCGTAGCCGAGGCCGAGGCCCACGTAGGGCTTGATGCCGCCCATCGCGCCCCCCATCGGTATGTCGATGTAGCCGTTGGCGAGCACGGAGCCGAGGTTCGCTTCCTGATCGTCGCCCATGTCGTAGTCGAAACCGTAGTCGAAGCGCACGTCGGCGCGGAACATCTCGTTCACCTGGTAGCCGATGCCGCCGCCAAGCTGGAACGAGTTGCCGTTGTCGCCCTGGTAGTCGAGCCAGCCCCAGCCGGCGTCGCCGCGCAGGTACCAGCTTCCCGCATACGGATCGGGCATCGGAGCCGGCTCGGGCATCGGCGAATACATGTCCGCCGCCAGCGCCGGCAGGCTCAGGGCCGAGAGGGCGGCGGCGGCGGCGAGCGTTCTGAACTTCAGCATCGCAAGAAACTCCTTC
>DAIODI010000091.1:0-11052 GCA_036746875.1 Aestuariivirgaceae bacterium
CGCCTTTAGTCTCTGCCCTGCGCAAGATCGCTGGGGTATACGCGCCTACTGCCCACTACCTCCTTCGGGCCCCGCGCCGTGTCGGCGAGACTGAACGCCTCGCCCGCCGCCGTGGCGAGCTCACCGATGCGCCGCACGTCGCGCAGTTCCGGTTCAGTGCGCACCGTCGCCATGAAAATCGCACCAGCCGCGGGCTGGAGCATGGTCGCCGTCCAGTCCATCCACATGTCGGCAAGGGCTTGCGCCCTCAGGCCGGCCGGCCGGAGCGTCGTCCTGCCGTAGCGTCGCGCCAGATGGCGCACGATGGCGTTGCTCTCGAACAGCACCAGCGTGCCGTCCTTCATCACCGGAACGAGGCCGGCCGGGTTCATCTTGCGGAACGCCTTGTCCGCCGTTCCGCCGAACGACCCGCCGACGACATGGCGCTTGACCTCTATGCCGGTTTCGGCGGCGGCCCACAGCGCCTTCTGCACGTTGACGGAATTGCGCCGACCCCAGATCTCAACGTTCGTCGTTTCGGCCATCGCGCCAGTCCTCGATTGGTTGCCGGATGTCAGGACGACCGGCGGAAGGCCCGCCGGCCATCGATGCTCCCGACGATGGGAACGATCAGTTCGCCGCCGTCGCAGAGGTGAGGTACTTGACCGGATCGACGGCGGTCGCGCCCTTGCGGATCTCGAAGTGGACCTGCGGGCTCGTCACGTTGCCGGTCTGGCCCGCCTTGGCGATCACGTCGCCGCGCTTCACCTGGTCGCCGCGCTTCACCATCAGTTCGGCGTTATGAGCGTAGGCCGTCACCCAGCCATTCGCGTGGCGAACCAGCACGAGATTGCCGTAGCCCTTGAGCTCGCTGCCCGCGTAGGCGACCACGCCGTCCTCGGCGGCGCGCACGCTTGCGCCCTCGGGCACTGCGATATTGATGCCCTCGTTCTTCTGCCCGTTCGCCTTCTGCCCAAACGAGGAGATGATCTTGCCGCGAACCGGCCAGCGGAAGCCTTCGGCGGCGGTGTCCGCCGGGTCCGCCGTCCCGGCCGGCTGGGTCCCCTGCGCCTCTTCCTCGGCGAGCGACACCTGCTTGGTTTCCTCCGGAGGCTTGGCGGCCTCCGCAGACCCGGGGGCCTGCGCCTTGGCGGGCGCATCGGTCTCGGCGATCGCCGCCGGCTTCGGCGCGGGCGCCGGCGTATCGACCTTGGCGGCGGCGCGGGCGCCGGCGGCGTTGCCGGGAATCTTCAGCATCTCGCCGGTGCGGACGGTGTAGTCGCGCGGCAGTTCGTTGGCGGCCGCGAGATCGAACGGGCTCACCTTGTAGGCGCGGGCGATGGAGAACAGCGTCTCCCCGGCGCGCACCTCGTGGGCGCCCGTCGGGTTCGATAACTGCGGGCGCGCGACCGGCGCCGCGGCGGGCGTCCGCACCGGCTGGGGCGGGGCCGGCGGCGCGTAGGCCTGCTGCTGGTAGCCCTGCCATGCGGGTTTCGCCGCCACCTGGGCGTTGTCGAGCGGACCCGACTGGACGCCGGTGTCGCCCACCGAGCGCTGCTGCGTCTGGGAAACCGAGTTGGTGGCGATGTTGGGATAATCCGCGAAGCGATCCATGGAGGACGAGCAGCCCGCAAGTCCCATGGCCGCCAATCCTGCGAACGCGATCCGCGACGAACGGCGTAACCAGACGCTGCGCGGCGACGATGACGTGTACATAACTCGACCAACCCCACTGACCGAAATCCCAAGCTCACAATGAATGAGCAAGGTTAAGGTGGGGTTTATGGAAATCGCCCGCGCCGGGGACGCGGATGCGACAAATCAGGCGTCGCGCGGCAGACCCTCGACCAGCGGCACGAAGCGCACCCGCATCAGGCTTTCCACCCTGACGCCGCTGTCGCTGCGGGTGATGCGCTTGATCTCCTGGTCGCCCTGCGCCACGTCCACCGGCGCCACCATCACCCCGCCCACCGCCAGTTGCGCAATCAGCGCTTGCGGCAGTTCCGGCGCGGCGGCGGTGACGATGATGCGGTCGAACGGCGCCTGCATCGGCCAGCCCTTGGAGCCGTCGCCGACCATGGAGGTGACGTTGGTGAGCTTCAGCGCCGCAAAGCGCGCCTCCGCCTCGCGGAGCAGGCTGCGGTAGCGCTCGATGGTGTAGACGCGCCGGCAAAGCTGGGCGAGCACCGCCGTCTGGTAGCCGGAGCCGGTGCCGATCTCCAAAACCTTGCAGCGGTCGTTGAGGTCAAGCGCCTGCGTCATCGCCGCCACCACGTAGGGCTGGCTGATGGTCTGCCCGCAGGCGATGGGCAGCGCCGTGTCCGCCCAGGCGCGGTTCTGGAACGGCTCGGCCACGAACAGGTCGCGCGGCACCCGCTCCATGGCTTCCAGCACCTTCATGTCGCGGATGCCCTGGTTGCGAAGCCCCAGGATCAGTTCGGCCTTGCGTTGGTCCTGCATGCCCGTCCCGCCCTTGCGACTACGCCGAAAGGCGTGCGCGCAGCGCCTCCATGGCCTCCACCTGGGTCAGGTTCATGTGCAGCGGCGTCACTGAAATGCGCTTGCCGAACACCGCGCTGAGGTCGGTGCCGGGGGCGGGGTTGGGGCTTTCGCGCTGGAAACCGAGCCAGAAGTAGGGCTGGCCGCGGGTGTCGCGCCGCTCCTCCACGCGCAACTGGTTCTGGTCGCGCTTGCCCTGCCGCGTCACCTCCACGCCCTCGACTTCGCCCGGCTCGCAGTCGGGGAAGTTGACGTTGAGGAACACCCCCGGCCCAAGCTCGATGGCGGCGAGCTGCCTCAGCAGCGACGGCCCGTGCGCCGCCGCCACGTCCCAGCGCAGGCGGCCTTCCGAATGGACGCCGTAGGTCTGGCTGAACGCAATCGACCGGAAGCCCAGCGCCGTGCCTTCCATGGCCGCCGCGACGGTGCCGGAGTAGGTCACGTCGTCGGCCATGTTCTGGCCGCGGTTGACGCCGGAGACGATGAGGTGCGGCGCGCGCGGCAGCACCTTGCGCACCGCCATCAGCACGCTGTCGGAGGGGGTGCCCTGCACGGCGAAGCGCCGCTGCGCCACCTGGCGCAGCCGCAACGGGTTGGACAGCGACAGCGAGTGCGACGAGCCCGATTGCTCGCTCTCCGGCGCCACCGTCCACACCTCGCCGCCAAGTACCGCGGCCATCTCCTCCAGCACGGCGAGGCCTTCGGCGTTGACGCCGTCGTCGTTGGTGACGAGGACCGTAAACGGATCAGCCACGCGCAATCACCTCCACCCCGCCCATGTAGCCCTTCAGGGCGTCCGGCACGCGCACGCTGCCGTCGGCCTCCTGAAAGTTTTCGAGGATGGCGACGAGCGTGCGCCCCACCGCCAGCCCCGAGCCGTTGAGCGTCTCGACGAAGCGCGGCGGCCCGCCGTCCGCCGGACGATAGCGCGCGTTCATCCGCCGCGCCTGAAACGCGCCGAACTGCGAGCAGCTGGAAATCTCGCGGTAGGCGTTCTGCCCGGGCAGCCAGACCTCGATGTCGTAGGTCTTGCAGGAGCCGAAACCCATGTCGCCGGCGCACAGGACGACGGTGCGGAACGGCAGGCCGAGACGCCTGAGCACCGTTTCGGCGCACGCCGTCATCCGATCGTGCTCGGCCCCCGCCTCGCCCGGACGCACGATCGACACCAGCTCCACCTTGGCGAACTGGTGCTGGCGGATCATGCCGCGGGTGTCGCGCCCGGCCGCCCCGGCTTCGGCGCGAAAGCACGGGGTCAGGGCGGTCATGCGGACGGGCAGCGCCGCATCGTCGAGGATCTGCTCGCGCACCAGATTGGTGAGCGAGGCCTCCGCCGTCGGGATCAGCCAGTGGCCGGAGGTGGTGCGGAACAGATCCTCGGCGAACTTCGGCAACTGGCCGACGCCGTACATCGCCTCGTCCTTCAGCATGAAGGGCGCGTTGATCTCGCTGTAGCCGTGCTCACGCGTGTGCAGGTCGAGCATGAACTGGCCGAGCGCGCGCTCCAGCAATGCGAGATCGCGCCGCAGCACCACGAAGCGCGATCCCGAGAGCTTCGCCGCGATCTCGAAGTCCATCAGCCCCAGCGCCTCGCCGATGTCGAAGTGCTGCTTCGGCGCGAACGCGAAGGCGCGCGGCTCGCCCCAGCGGCGAAGCTCGACGTTGTCGTGTTCATCGCGCCCGTCCGGCACATCGGCGAGCGGCGGGTTCGGGATGACGGCGAGCGCCGCCTCAAGCTCGCCCGTCAGCCGGCGCTCGGCCTCCTCGCCCGCCTGGATGGCGCCTTTCAGCGCCGCCACCTCGGCCTTGAGGGCGTCGGCGCGGGCGGCGTCGCTCTGCGCCATGGCCTGGCCGATCTCCTTCGAGGCGGCGTTGCGGCGGGCCTGCGCCTCCTGCAAGCCCTGCACGGCGCGCCGTCGCTTCTCGTCCAGCGCGATCAGCGCCGCCGCCTGGGGAGGCAGCCCGCGCCGGGCGAGGCCGCGGTCGAGGCCTGCGGCGTTGTCGCGGACCCACTTGATGTCGTGCATGGGATCGTCCCTGGAACCTCGGCTTCCCTATAGGCCGATCCGCCGGGACCAGCCAAGCCGGGAAAGCGAAGGGCGCGGCGGCCTCAGGCCGCCTGTTCGGCCGCCTTCTCGGCCGCCAGCCGCCTGCGCTCGAAGAAGCCCACCGCCTGCACGGCCAGTTCGTAGAGCCCGATCAGCGGAATGGCGAGCGCGATCTGCGAGATCGGGTCCGGCGGGGTCAGCACCGCCGCGATGACGAACATGCCGACGATCGCGTACTTGCGCCCCGCCCGCAGTCCCGCCTGCGACACCACGCCGATCTGGCCGAGCAGCGTCAGGATCACCGGAAGCTGGAAACACAAGCCGAAGGCAAGGATCAGCATCATGATGAAATCGAGATATTCCGAAACCTTGGGCAGAAGCTCGATGGTGGGCGTTGCGTCGCCGCCGAGCTGCTGGAAGCCGGTGAAGAACGTGATCGCCGCCGGCATCAGGAAGAAATACACCATCATCGCGCCGAGCACGAAGAACACCGGGGTGGCGATGAGGTACGGTCGGAACGCGTCGCGCTCGTTCTTGTAGAGCCCGGGGGCCACGAACATATACATCTGCGTCGCGATCAGCGGAAACGCGATGAACAGGCCGCCGAACATGGCGATCTTGATTTCGGTGAAGAATTTCTCCGGCAGCGACGTGTAGATCAGTTTCAGGTCGAAATCTGACCCGAGCGCCCAGTAGAACGGCATCACCAGAATGTTGTAGATGCGCCCGGCGAAGATGAAACTCAAAACGAACGCGACAAAAAAACCGGCAACGCAGTAGATCAGCCGCTGGCGCAACTCGATGAGGTGATCGAGCAGCGGCGCCTGCGAGGCGTCGATGTCTTCCTGGGTCATGGGCGGTCGCGTCCGTTGGCGGCAGGTTCGGGGACAGTCGCCGCCGGGGGCGGAACCACGGCCGGCGCCGGCGCACGAGCGGCCTCAGGCGGCGCGGGCGCGGCCGGAGCCGGTTGCGCAGCGGGTTCCGGCCGGGCGGGCGGCGCGGGCGGCAGCGCCGCCGCCGGGCCGGACGCATCCGGGAGGGCCGGCGCGGCGGGGGACGGCGCGGCGGTGGTCGGCGCGGCGGGCGCAGGCGCGGCGGGCGATCCCGACATGGCGTTGCGGATGTCGTTCTCGGTCTTGCGCAGGGTGTCGTCGAGGGCGCCGCCGCCGAGGTCGTTCTTGAGGCCGCTCGTCATCGCGGTGACCTCGCGGCGCATCTCGTCCACGCCCGCCTCCTTCATGGCGTCGTCGAGATGGCGCTGGAACTCGCCGGCCATGCGCCGCATCGCCGCGGTCATCTGGCCGAGGTGGCGCAGCACCTTCGGCAGGTCCTTCGGGCCGATCACGATCAGCGCCACCATGGCGATCACCATGATCTCGGTGTAGCCGATGCCGAAATCGAACATCGTTGCTAACGTCCTTCCGGCCGCAACGCAGAGTCAGGGCCGCCCGCCGAGAGGCTGGCGGCGTACCCTTGCGCCTCAGCTCTTGGCTTCGCTCTTGCGCTCGCCCTGCACGGCGCTCGCCGCGGCGACGTCGTGGTCGATGGTCTTCACGCCCTCGTCGGCGGTCTTGGACTCGTCCTCCTGAAGGCCGCGCCTGAAGCTCTTGATGCCCTTGGCGACGTCGCCCATCAGGCTTGAAATCTTGCTGCCGCCGCCGAACAACAGCAGCACCACGACAAGAACGATCAGCCAGTGCCAGATCGAGAACGTACCCATTGAACGTCATCTCCATGGAGCCCGGCGCGGCGGGCGCGATTGCGATGCACTATTGCAGAAAGGCCCTGCCCTATCAATCTGAACCCGGCCGCACCCGGTTTCTGCATACGTGGGATCAGGCGGCTGCGTTTGCAAACACCAGGATGTGATCGGGGTCGAAGGCGAACCGGGCGGACCGCCCGCGCGCCGGTGTATCGCGCACCGGCACCCGCGCCACCAGCGCGTCGTCGACGCCGGGGAACTCGATCAGCACCTCCGCATGGTCGCCCAGGAAGCGGCTGTCGCGCACGAACCCCTCGAAGCCTGCCCCGGCGATCCGCGAGCGCACGATGCCTTGCGGCCGGATCAGCACGGTCAACGCCGTCCCGTCGGGAAAATCCGGCGACGGGTAGACCCCCACCGGCGTCTCCACACGGCCATCCCGCGCAACCCCCGTCAGCTCGTTGAAGTCGCCGAAGAAGCGCGCCGCGTCCACATCCGCCGGCGAGCGCCAGAGCTCTTCAGGCGTGCCGGTCTGGACAAGGCGGCCCTTGCGCATCAGCAGGATGCGGTCGGCGATGCCCATCGCCTCCACCGGATCGTGGGTGACGAAGATCGAGGTGGCGCGGGTCTCGCGCAGCACCTGAAGCGTCTCGTGGCGCACCCGGTCGCGCAGCCGCTCGTCGAGGCCTGAGAACGGCTCGTCCATCAGCATCACCGCCGGGCGTGGCACGATGGCGCGGGCGAGCGCCACGCGCTGCTGTTCGCCGCCCGACAGCTGGTGCGGATAGGCCCCGGCGTAGGCCTCAAGCCCCACCCGGCGCAGGCCGTTCAGCGCCTCCGACCGGGCGGTTGCGCGGTCCAGAGATTTCAGCCCGAAGGCGACGTTCTCCAGGATGGTCAGGTGCGGGAACAGGGCAAAATCCTGGAACATCAGCCCCACGCCGCGCCGCTCCGGCGGAACGAACACGCGGGGGCCCACCACCTCCTTGCCGTCGAGCAGCACGCGCCCGGCGTCGGGCGTCTCCACGCCGGCGGCGATCCGCAGCAAGGTGCTCTTGCCGCAGCCCGAAGGCCCGAGCAGGCAGACGATCTCGCCGCGGTTCAGTTCGAAGGAGACGTCGCGCACCGCCTCCACCGCGCCGAACGACAGGCTGACGTTCTCGAACGTGACGCTCGCCGCAAACGTGGCCGCCTGCGTGCCGCGCACGCCCCAGCGCAGCGACCGGCCCTCGCGCCCGTGGATCCCGGTGGTCATGGCGGCGATCGTATATCGCGGCGCAACGGCCGCGTCAGCGGTTCCCGGCGTCTGGATCGTTCGGCGTCCCGGCCGCACCGGCGGCGGCCTCCGCGACGCGGTCCGGCTCCACGGCCGCGGAGAGGTTCATCTCCAGTTCGGGTTCGGCGGCGTCCTCGAGCGGCTCCTCGTCGGGCAGCAGCGACAGCTCGCCGTTCGGGGCCGGAACCTCGAAGCCCGGCGGCGTCGCGGCGTCGAGCAGGCCCGCCGCCTTGAGTTCTGCCAGGCCCGGCAGGTCGCCCACCTGGTTGAGACCGAAGTGGATAAGGAAGGCTTCCGTGGTGCCGTAGGTGACAGGGCGGCCGGGCGCCTTGCGGCGGCCGCGCATCCTCACCCAGCCCACCTCGACGAGTAGGTCGAGCGTGCCCCGGGAGATCGCCACGCCGCGCACGTCCTCGATCTCGGCGCGCGTCACCGGCTGGTGATAGGCGATGATGGCGAGCGTTTCGAGCGCCGCCCGCGACAGCTTCTTCTGCTCCACCGCCTCGCGCCGCAACAGGAAGCTGAGGTCGTCGGCGGTGCGGAAGGTGAACTTTCCGGCCACCTGCACCACGTTGACCCCGCGGCCGGCGTAGACGCGCTCGAGTTCGGCGATGATCTCCTCCACGCTCGCGCCGTCGGGCAGCGCCTGGCGCAGTTCGTCCATCGAAAGCGGCCCGGCGGCGGCGAACAGCAGCGCCTCGACGATACGCACCAGGTTGCCGTGGTCTGGGCGCGGCAGGTGGGTGACGTTGTCGCCACCCACCGGCGGACGGCCCGTCTCCATGGCCC
The DNA here is from genome assembly GCA_036746875.1 of Aestuariivirgaceae bacterium. Classification (GTDB taxonomy): domain Bacteria; phylum Pseudomonadota; class Alphaproteobacteria; order Rhizobiales; family Aestuariivirgaceae; genus DAIODI01. Next base: position 8,294 of record DAIODI010000091.1, read on the forward strand.
GCGCCAGCCCGGCCAGAGCGCCACCCTTGATCATCGCAGCTCCTCCTCGATCGGAACCAGCCTGAGCCGGGGCGGCGGCTGGCGCAGCCAGATCGGCCGGAAGTGGCCGTCCTGGCGGATTTCCGCCCTGCCCTCGCGCACCAGTTCAAGCGTGGCGTTGAAGCTCGACGCGATCACCGAGGACCGCCGCTCGGGCGGCGCGGTGAAGGCGGCGAGAAAGGCGTCGAAGCGGCCCCAGTCGGAAAGGCCGCCGATCAGCCGTTCGAGAACGGCGCGGGCCTCCTTGACGGTGATCACCGGCTGGCGCGCCACCGTGTAGGTGAAGCGTACGGCGCGCTTCTGGCGGCGCTCGGCGTAGGCCTTCAGCAGGTCGTAGAGCGTGTCGGCCCACTCGGGCTTGCGCTCCACCACCACCGGTTCGGGCGCGCCGCGGCCGAACACATCCCGGTCGAGCCGGTTGCGCGCCATAAGCTGGGCGGCCGCCTCGCGCATGGCGCCCAGCCGTTGCAGCCGGAAGGCGAGCCGCTGCGCCAGATCCTCGGGCGCAGGTTCGTCGTCGCCGTGCGGCGGCGGCAGAAGCAGGCGCGACTTGAGGTAGGTGAGCCACGCCGCCATCACCAGATAGTCGGCGGCGAGTTCGAGCTTGAGGCGGCGCGCCGCCGCGATGAACGCCAGGTACTGCTCGGCCAGCGCCAGCACCGAGATGCGGGTGAGGTCCACCTTCTGCGAGCGCGCCATCTCGAGCAGAAGGTCGAGCGGGCCTTCGAACCCGGCGACATCGACGATCAGCGGCTGGCCGTCCTCGTCGCCCGGCTGCGCCTGCGGCGTCTCACGGCGCAACGGCCCGCCGCCGTCGGGCCAGCCCGCCGGGTCTTCCCTCTCGCCCTCGCTGGCGCTGGCGGACGTCACGCGGTCGTTCCCCTCGCTTGCACCCGCCCTGCGGGCGAATCATGAGCGCAGTATGGACCATCCCGCAGGCGATTGGCGAACCGGGCGTCCGGGTTATCCTCAGGCGGCGGCCACCGCGCTGATGAAGGCCAGCGCCTGGCCGCGTTCCGCTTCGGTCAACGGGGCGGCGAGGCGGCGCGTTTGCGTGGCCCGCAGCGCCCGGGCGGCGGCCTGGCCGTGAAGCCGCCCTGCCCCTTCTGCGGCCGCGGCCATACTCGACAGGTCGCCGCTGCACTCCAGCGCCACGTCGCAGCCGGCGGCCAGCGACCGTGCGGCCAGCGAGCGCAGCGATCCCGACAGCGCCTTCATGCCGAGATCGTCGGTCATCACCAGCCCGTCGAAGCCGATCTCGTCGCGGATCATGCCCATCACCCGCCGCGACAGCGTCGCCGGCAGGCCGGGATCGAGGGCGGTGTAGACGACATGCGCCGTCCTCGCCATCGGCGCGTCGGCGAGCGCGGCGAAGGGGAGGAAGTCGGTGGCGCGCAGATCGATCGCCGGCGCGTCCACCACGGGAAGCGTGTCATGGCTGTCCGCCGTGGCGCGGCCATGGCCGGGGACATGCTTGACGACCGGCAGCACGCCCGCCGCCATCAGCCCCTCCATGGCGGCGCGCGCCAAAAGCGCCGCCGCCTCGGGCCGCGTGTGGTAGGCGCGATCGCCGATGATGTCGTGGCTGCCCGGCTGCGGCACGTCGGCGACGGGCAGGCAGTCGCCGCTGACGCCCAGCTTCGCCAGGTCCTCGCCGATCAGCCGGGTGACGAGGCGGGCCGCCGACAGCCCGGCGGGCGGGTCGGCGTCGTAGAGGTCGCCGAACACCCGCGCAGGCGGATAGGCCGGACAGAACGGCGGGCCGAGCCGCTGCACGCGTCCGCCCTCCTGGTCGATGAGCACCGGCGCGTCCGCCCGGCCGACGGCGTCGCGGAAGGCGGCGGCGAGGGCCTGCACCTGCGCCGGGGTTTCGATGTTGCGCCTGAACAGGATCAGGCCCCACGGGTCGGCGTCGCGCAGGAAGGCGCGCTCGCTCCCGGTGAGGGCGGGGCCGGAGACGCCGCAGATCAGCGCGCTGGTCATCCGCGAGCGGTCTGGACGATCACAGGCCGCGGACGATGCAGTCGCGCACGCCCGCCGCGATCAATGAGTTGCACAGCTTCGCCGCCTGTTCACGGCTGCCGAGCGGCGCCACGCCGAGCCGGTAGCGGGTGCCGAGCGAGCCGAGATCGGCGGCCTGGATGCGCGGCTGGAGATTGCCGATCAGGCCGGAGTGGCGCTGCCTCAGCCGCTGGAACTCGTCCTCCGCCTCGGCCTGCGAGGTGAACGTGGAGAGCTGGACCTGGAAGCCTCCGCCGGCCGGCACGGCGGCGGGAGGCGCAGGCGCGGGTGCGGGCGCCGGGGCCTGCACGGCCGCCTGCTGGTTCGCCGCCTGCTCGCCGGTCACCACCGTGGCGGGCGGGCGCGGGCCGGTCCCGAGCCCGAGGTTGCGCTGGAGGTTCTGCAGGAAGCCGCCCTGCTGCGGCGCGGGCGCCGGCGCCGGAGCCTGCGGCGCAAACGCCGACTGCCCGAAGCTGTCCTCAGGCGCGGGCGCGACGGCCTGGGCCGACTGCTGCGGCGGGGGCGGCAGATTGAGCGCGACCTGCTGCTCCTGCGGCAGGGGCTGCGCCGGCGCCTGCGCCGCGCCCGAGGCGTTGAGCGGCGTGGGGGGGGCATACCGGGGGGACAAGGAGGCCCCCCGCCCGCCGCCGGGCGGGGTTTAAGGCGGAGGCGCCGCCACGGTCAACCCGCCGGCGCCCCCGAACAGGCATGCGAACAGG
>DAIODI010000092.1:0-10871 GCA_036746875.1 Aestuariivirgaceae bacterium
GGCGGGCGCGCGGCACGCCGCGTATCGCCGGGCGGCTGTGGCGCCGGGTGCGCGATTTCGCCGCCGGCGCCGGTCTCGCCACCGTGGACCGGGCGCGCGCCGACCGGGCGCTGACGCTGCTTGAGGTGGACGCGCGCGGCCTCGACGCGCGCGACCGCCGCTACCTCTCGGTGATCGCCGTCAACTTCGGCGGCGGGCCGGTGGGCGTGGAGACCATCGCCGCGTCGCTGTCGGAGCCGCGCGACGCCATCGAGGAGATCATCGAGCCGTTCCTGATCCAACAGGGGTTTGTGAACCGCACGCCGCGCGGCCGGATCCTCACGGCGGCGGCGTTCCGCCACCTCGGCCTCGCCGTGCCGGAACGGCCGGAGATCGTGCAGGGCGTGCTGCCCCTTGGCGAGCCCGATGCCTGAGACGCCGCCGCTCGCCGGCGAGATCATCGGCGGGCGGCATCTGCTGCCGGTGCGGGTCTACTACGAGGACACCGATTTCTCCGGCGCGGTCTATCACGCCAACCACCTGAAGTTCTGCGAGCGCGGCCGCAGCGATTTCCTGCGCTGCCTCGGCGTCCACCACCACGCCTTGCTGCAGCGCCCGGACGGCCTCGTGTTCATGGTGCGCCGCATGGTGTGCGATTTTCTCGCGCCGGCGCGGATCGACGACCTTTTGACGGTCGAAACCGTGCCCGGCGACGTGGGCGGAGCGCGCCTGACGCTGGCGCAGGCGGTGAAGCGCAGCGATACGGTGCTGTTCGCCGCCGAGGTGACGGTGGCGCTGGTGGGGGCGGACGGCCGGCCCCGGCGCATTCCGCCGGATATCCGCGAAAAGCTGTCGCAGCCTGAAGGGGCGGGAATTCGTTAACCGGGTAACCGTCTGTTAACCATGGGGCTGCTTCCTGTCTTTGCAGGACGGCCGCACGGCGTTCCCCGGCCGGGCGACAGGCGGCGGAAATGCTGGCGATCTGGCCCGCGAAGCAGTCGAAGTTTCGACACAGTTGCCTCGTTTTGGTGGGGCGAAATCGTCCAGTCCGGGTTCAGGCTCGGGAGGCGGCGGCGAAGGGGATGGGATGGACGTAGAAGCCGCGCAGCTTGCCACGCAGGCCGATTACTCGATGTTCGGCCTGTTCATGCAGGCGACCCTGGTGGTCAAGCTCGTGATGATCGGGCTGCTTCTCGCCTCGGTGCTCTGCTGGGCCATCGTGTTCGAGAAGTTCATGGCGCTCCGGAAGATGAACCGCGCCATCGATCGTTTCGAACAGCAGTTCTGGTCGGGGCAGTCGCTGGAAGACCTCTACCTGGGTTTGGGGCCGCGCCAGACCGAAGGGGCGGCGGCGATGTTCGTCGCCGCCATGCGCGAGTGGAAGCGCAGCCAGGACCTTGTCGTGCGCGCCGGGATAGGGGGCAGACATGGGCGCAGCAACACGGCGATGAATGTGCAGCTCCAGCGCGAGGTGGCGGGGCTCGAAACCCGCCTGCCGATCCTCGCCACGGTGGCGTCGAGCGCGCCCTTCATCGGCCTGTTCGGCACGGTGTGGGGGATCATGCACGCCTTCACCTCGATCGCGGCGTCGAAGAACACCAACCTCGCGGTGGTCGCCCCCGGCATCGCCGAGGCGCTGTTCGCCACCGCCATCGGCCTTCTGGCGGCGATCCCGGCGGCGATCTTCTACAACCACTTCACCACCGCCACGGCTCAGGTGGGCCTGCGGCTGGAAAACTTCGCCGACGAGTTCACCGCGATCATCTCGCGCCAGCTTGACGAAAGGATGTGAGCCATGGGTGGAGCAGTCGTCAGCGGCGGCGGCGGGCGGTCGAAGCGCGGCCGCCGGTCGCACACCACGCTGAGCGAGATCAACGTCACGCCGTTCGTGGACGTGATGCTGGTGCTCTTGATCATCTTCATGGTGGCGGCGCCGCTGATGACGGTGGGCGTGCCGATCGAACTGCCCGAGAGCAAGGCCAAGGAGCTGCAGGGGGACAACGAGCCGCTGACCGTGTCGGTGACCGTTGACGGCAAGATATTCCTGCAGAACACCGAGATCGAATTCGACACACTCACGCCGAAATTGCTCGCCATAGCCAAGAATGGCGTCGACGAGCAGATTTTTGTCCGGGCCGACCGGGCGGTCGATTACGGTCACGTCATGAAGGTGATGGGGGAACTGAACCGGGCGGGCTTCCGCAAGCTCGGTCTGGTGACGGACGTGGAGCAGAACCAGAAGTGACGGGGAAGCGGTGGAGCCTCGCATCGTCGTTTGTTGCCCACGCGGCGATCCTCCTCGCCGCGGTCGTGTCGTTGCCTGCCGCCGAAGGCTACAAGGTGGCCCTGCCGCCGCCGATCCCGGTGGATATCGTCTCCGTGGAGGATTTCTCCAAGCGCATGGCGGCGTCGAAGGATGCAGCCGAGACGCCCGCCGACCAGCCCGCTGCGCCGCCCAAGATCGAGCCGAAGGCCGACCCGAAACCGGCCCGCAAGGTGGCCGAGAAGCGGGAGACGGCGGCGAAGGAGCCGCCCAAGCCGGCCGAGCCCGAACCCGACCTGAAGGACCTCATCAAGCAGACCGAGGACGTGGCGCCGGCGCCCGAGCCGCCCGCCGAGAAAAAGGCCGCGGCCCCGCCGCCGCCGAAGCCGCAGACCACGCCGAAGCCGCCGGAGAAGAAGGAGGTGGAGAAGCTCGACCTCGATCAGGTCGCGGCCCTCCTCAACAAGGTGGACGAGGAGCAGGCCGCGCCGGCGGAGCAGACCGACGTGACCGGCACGCCGCGCCGCGCCGCCTTCGACAGCCAGGGCACGGATCAGGCGCAGGCGGCGACGATGCTGGCGGCGCTTCGCGCCCGCATCAGCCAGTGCTGGTCGGTGCCGGCGGGCGTGCGCGACGGCGACCAGCTGCTGATCCGTCTGCAGATCGGTTTCAACCCGGACGGCTCGCTGTCGTCGGAACCTGTGTTGCTCAACTCGTCCGGACATCCGGCGTTCGGGGCGGCGGTGCGCAGCGCCACCGCGGCCATCGTCGGTTGCGCGCCTTACAGCGACATCCTTCCGGCCGACAAGTACGACCAGTGGAAGTCGATCATCGTCAACTTCGATCCTAGCCAGATGCTGGCGACCAACTGACGTGTCCCAAGGAAACCCCATGTTCGTGCCCGGCCGCCGCGACGTTCTGCTTCTGCTGTGCGCAGCCACCGCCGCGGCGCAGGCGGCGATCTGGCTGCCCGCCCCCGCTCGGGCGCAGATGGAGATCGACGTCACCCAGGGCCAGGTCAACCCGATGCCGATCGCCGTTCCGGCGTTCCTCGGCGCGAGCCCCGAGGAAGCGCAGTTCGGCGCCGACATCGCCGCGGTGATCGCCAACAACCTCGACCGCTCCGGCCTGTTCCGGCCGCTGCCGCCGGAGTCCTACCTCCAGAAGATCACCAACTTCGCCGAGGCGCCCTCCTTCCCGGACTGGCGCGCCATCAAGGCAGACGCGCTGGTGACCGGGCAGGCGACGATGCAGCCCGACGGCCGCCTCAAGGCGGAGTTCCGGCTGTGGGACGTGATCGCCCAGAACCAGGTGCTGGGCCTCCAGTTCGTCACCACGCCGAAGAACTGGCGGCGCATCGGCCATCTCATCTCGGACGCCATCTACAAGGCGCTGACCGGCGAGGAGGGCTACTTCGACACCCGCATCGTGTTCGTCGAGGAGTCCGGGCCGAAGAACAAGCGGGTGAAGCGGCTCGCCATCATGGACCAGGACGGCTTCAACATGCGCCGCCTCACCGACGGCAGGGACCTGGTGCTCACCCCGCGCTTCAATCCGGCCTCGCAGGAGATCACCTACGTCTCCTACGCCGGCGACAAGCCGCGCGTGTACCTCTACAACATCGAGACCCAGCAGAAGGAGATCGTCGGGGTGTTCTCCGACAACTCCTCGATCGCGCCGCGCTTCTCGCCGGACGGCCAGCAGCTCGTGCTGTCGATCCTGCAGGGCGCGACCTCGAACATCTTCATCCTCGACCTGCGCTCGAAGCAGCTGCGCCAGCTCACCAACACCGCCGCCATCGACACCGCGCCGTCGTTCTCGCCGGACGGCTCGCGGATCGTGTTCGAATCCGATCGCGGCGGCACGCAGCAACTCTACGTTTTGGGCGCGGACGGCTCTAACCAGCACTGTATCAGTTTCGGCGAAGGCCTCTACTCGACGCCGGTGTGTTCGCTGCGCGGCTACCTCATCGCCTACACGGCCATGCGCAGCGGCCAGTTCGGGATCGGCGTCATGAAACCGGACGGCTCCGGTGAGAGAATATTAACCGAAGGTTTTCACAATGAGGGTCCGACATGGGCGCCGAACGGCCGGGTCATCATGTTCTTCCGGGAAACCCCGGGCGAACAGGGCGGGCCGAAACTCTTCAGCGTCGATGTCACGGGCTACAACGAACGTGCGGTGAAGACCACCGGGTTCGCATCGGATCCGGCGTGGTCGCCCTTGCTCAGGTGAGGGATCATGGTTAAAACGCGCGCTCGCCGGTGTAAACGTACCGAAGCGCGCGCGCGAACAGTCGTTTCGCCGGGAACCGCTTCCCCACCGGGCAAGCAGCAAGGCGATGCGTTCGGACGTTGCATCCTCGAGGGGGCGGCGTCCGTTGGTCAGGTGGAGCGGTGGGTCCGGGCGCACGCTCGCGCGGACTTCAGGGCGGTTCGAAGGAGTGGGACACATGTTGCGTAGATTGGCGAGCCTCAAAGTCGCGGCGATCTGCCTCAGCCTTCTGGCGGTGACGGCGTGCTCGAAGAACCAGCAGCCCACCGCCGTTCCGGGCGCGCAGGCCGCGGTGCCGGGCTCCGAGCGCGATTTCCAGGTGAACGTGGGCGACCGCGTGTTCTTTCTCGTCGACCAGTCGACGCTGACGCCGGAGGCCCAGGAGATCCTGCGTCGCCAGGCCACCTGGCTCAGGCAGTATCCCAGCGTCTCGGTGCAGGTTGAAGGCCACGCCGACGAGCGCGGCACGCGCGAATACAACATCGCGCTCTCGGCCCGGCGCGCCACGGCGGCGCGCGAGTTCCTCGTCGCGCAAGGGGTGGAGCCGGGGCGCGTCTCAACCATCGCCTACGGCAAGGAGCGCCCGGTGGCGCTGTGCGACGCCGAATCGTGCTGGTCGCAGAATCGCCGCGCGGTGACGGTGATCACCGGCGGCGCGGTTTCGGGCTGAACGCCCGGCGCCGCCCCATCGCTGGCGACACAGTTTCACCGCGTTTGCTTGCGAATTTCGAACTTCACCAACGCCCGGATGGAACCCATCCGGGCCGTTCGCATGAAGACAGGGGTTGCGGGGGTGATGAGGATGACGAGAACAGGCCCGCTGAAGGCTGCGGCCGCCGCGCTTGCGCTGACGATCGCCGCCGCGCCCGCCGGCGCGCAGGACGCCGCCTTTCGCCTGAGCCAGCTCGAGGAGCAGATGCGCCAGCTCGTCGGCCAGATGCAGGAGTTGCAGTTCCAGATGCGGACCCTCCAGCGCCAGCTTGCCGCCCGCCAGGGCGGGGCGCAGCAGGGGCAGCTACAGCAGGGGCAGCTACAGCAGGGTGGCGATCAGTTCGCCGCCGCGCCGCTGCCGATGCCGCCGCCGGACGTGGACGAAACCAACACCATCGTCGAGGTCGATCCGCAGACCGGAACGCTGCCGCAGACCGCGCCCGGCCCGAAGACGCTCGGTACGATCCCGGCCGGCGATGCGCCCGGCGTCGTCGAGGGCGTCGAGACGGCGCAGCTCGGCGCCGGCCAGGCCTCGGTCGGCGCGCCGGGCTCGGTTGAGGCGCTTTACGAGCGCGCCTACAACGAATTCGCCGCCCGCCAATACGCCGCCGCCGAAGCCGGGTTCCGCCAGATCCTCGCCGATTACGGCGCGCATGAGCTGGCCGGCAACGCCCAGTACTGGCTGGGCGAGGCGCAGTTCGCCCAGGGCCGCTTCAGGGATGCGGCGCGCTCGTTCCTCAGCGGCTATCAGACCTACCCGAAGAGCCGGCTTGCGCCGAACGCCCTCGTCAAGCTCGGCCTGTCGCTCGACAGGCTCGGCCAGCGCAAGCAGGCGTGCGGCGCCTATGCGGAAGTGTCCAAGCGCTATCCGAACGCCGCCGAGGCGAGGAACCTCGCCATCAAGGAAATGCAGCGTGCCGGCTGCTAGCCGGCCAGCCGACGATCCGATCTGCGCGGACGAGGCGGCGGCGCGGCTTGCGCCGCTCAACGCCTGGCCCCGCGTGGCGCTCGCCGTCTCGGGCGGGGCGGACTCCACGGCGCTGATGTGGTTGGCCGCCCGGGCCGCCGCCGCCGGAACGGTGCACGCCAGGCTGACGGTGCTCACCGTCGATCACGGCCTGCGGCCGGGCGCGGGCGACGAGGCGCTGGCGGTCGCGGGCTGGGCCGAGGCCCTCGGCCTTCCCGCCGTGGTCCTGTCGTGGACCGGGCCGAAGCCCGAAACCGGCGTGCAGGCGGCGGCGAGGGAAGCGCGCTACCGGCTCATGGACGCCTGGCGGCGGGCGAACGGGGCCGGCGTGATCGTCACGGCGCACACGATGGACGACCAGGCGGAAACGCTGCTGATGCGGCTGGCGCGAGGCTCCGGGCTGCATGGTCTCGCCGCCATGCGCCCGCTGCAGCACGAGCCGTGGCCGATCCTGCGTCCGCTGCTCGACACGCCGCGCCGGCGGCTCGTCGCCACGCTGGCGGCGGCGAACCATCCGTGGATCGACGACCCGAGCAACGTGGACCGCCGTTTCGAGCGGGCGCGCCTGCGCGCCCTCAGGCCGGCGCTCGCCGAACTCGGACTGACGGACGCGCGTGTCGCGCTCGCCGCCCGGCGGCTGGCGCGCGCCGACGCCGCCCTTGAGGAGATGACGGCGCAGGCGCTCCGCCGTCTGGTCGACACGGACCCGCTCGGGGTTCTCAGCCTGTCCGCCGACGGTCTCACCACCTTGCCGCCGGAGGTGCGCGTGCGGGTGTTGCAGGCGGCGATCGGGCGGGCCGGCGGGCATTCCGGCCCCGGCGATCTCGCCGCCGCCGAAACGCTGGAGGACTGGATCGCGTCCGGCGCGCCGGGCGTGCGCACCTTGCGGGGGGCGCGCGCCGAACGGCGGGGTAAGGCGCTGATCTTCTGCCGTGAGCCGGGCCGGATGCCGGGAGAGCCGCGGCCGGTCGATCCGGCGAGGCCTTTCCTGTTCGATCAGCGCTTCGTGATGGACGTGGACGGCGGCTCGCTCGGCGGGCCGCTGATGGTGCGCCCGGTGTTCAGCCTCAGGCCGCCGCCGTCCCGGCCACGGACGGTCCGCGCGGTGGTCTGGGCGGCGTTGCCGTGCCTGGCGCGATATGACGGCGCGCCGGTCTGGCTGCCCGAACCAGGCGCCGCTGCGGGGGTGGTGCGGCTGCGGGCGCTGCCGCCGCAAGCCTCGCCGGGCGCGGTCGCGCCGTTTTCCGAAGGTTAAGCGTGAACTTGGCAACACGATCGCGCGTACTTATGTTACCGTGCAATATCGAGGGTCAGCCGGCGAGGTCGCAGCCGGCCGCCGGATGGCCGCCGGCAGACACACTCGGCAGTCACATAAGGATCGCTCCGTTGGGTAACTACCGCAATCTCGCCGTCTGGGTCGTCATCGCGTTGTTGCTGTTCGCGCTGTTCAGCCTGTTCCAGGGGCAAGGGCCGCGGACCGGGGCGAGCGACCTCAGCTACTCCGATTTCATGACCAAGGTCGACGCAGGCGCTGTGAAATCGGTGACGATTTCGGGCGATAACATCTCCGGCGTGCTCGGCGACGGCCGGCCGTTCCAAACCTTCTCGCCCCACGATCCCTCGCTGGTGCAGACGCTGCGGACGAAGGGCGTGGACATCAAGGTGCGCCCCGCCGGCCAGGACGACTTCCTGCCGAGCCTGCTGTTGTCCTGGTTCCCGATCCTGCTGATGGTCGGGGTGTGGCTGTTCTTCATGCGCCAGATGCAGGCGGGCTCCGGCAAGGCCATGGGCTTCGGCAAGTCGAAGGCGAAGCTGCTCACCGAGCGCCACGGCCGGGTGATGTTCGACGACGTCGCCGGCGTGGACGAGGCCAAGGAGGATCTGCAGGAGATCGTCGAGTTCCTCAAGGATCCCCACAAGTTCCAGCGCCTCGGCGGCAAGATTCCGAAGGGCGCGCTGCTGGTCGGCCCGCCCGGCACCGGCAAGACGCTGCTTGCCCGCGCCATCGCCGGCGAGGCCAACGTGCCGTTCTTCACCATCTCCGGGTCCGACTTCGTGGAGATGTTCGTCGGCGTCGGCGCAAGCCGCGTGCGCGACATGTTCGAGCAGGCCAAGAAGAACGCTCCGTGCATCATCTTCATCGATGAAATCGACGCCGTGGGCCGGCACCGCGGGGCCGGTCTCGGCGGCGGCAACGACGAGCGCGAGCAGACGCTGAACCAGCTGCTCGTCGAGATGGACGGCTTCGAGGCCAACGAGGGGGTGATCCTGATCGCCGCCACCAACCGGCCCGACGTGCTCGACCCGGCGCTCCTGCGCCCGGGCCGCTTCGACCGCCAGATCGTGGTGCCGAACCCCGACATCACCGGGCGCGAGAAAATCCTCAAGGTTCACATGCGCAATGTGCCGCTTGCCCCGGACGTGGACCCGAAGGTGCTGGCGCGCGGCACGCCGGGCTTCTCCGGCGCCGACCTGTCGAACCTGGTCAACGAGGCGGCGCTGCTCGCCGCCCGGCGGTCGCGCCGGCTGGTGACGCAGAAAGACTTCGAGGACGCCAAGGACAAGGTGATGATGGGCGCTGAGCGCCGCTCCATGGCGATGACCGAGGACGAGAAGAAGCTCACCGCCTATCACGAGGCCGGCCATGCGCTCGTCGGCCTGTCCGTGAAGGGCAACGATCCCCTGCACAAGGTGACCATCATTCCGCGCGGCCGGGCTTTGGGCGTGACCGTGAGCCTGCCGGAGCGCGACCGCTTCAACATGAAGAAGTTCGAGATGGAAGCCTATCTCGCCATGGTGTTCGGCGGGCGCGTGGCGGAAGAGCTGATCTTCGGTCCCGAGAACGTCTCGACCGGCGCCTCCAACGACATCACGCAGGCCACCAACATGGCGCGCGCCATGGTCATGGACTACGGCATGAGCGACGCGCTCGGCCGCATCCGCTACCGCGAAAACCAGGAGGAGGTGTTCCTCGGCCATTCGGTGGCGCGCTCGCAGAACATTTCCGAGGAAACCGCGCGGATGATCGACAGCGAGATTCGCCGCCTCGTCGACGGCGGCGAGACCAAGGCCCGCGAGGTGCTCAAGAAGCGCCTGAAGGACCTGCACGCGCTCGCCGCGGCGCTGCTCGAGTACGAGACGCTGTCGAGCGAGGAAGTGCACAAGGTGCTGAAGGGCGAGCCCATCGAGCGCAAGGACGGCGACGACGCCCCTGCCGCGCCCGCCGCCTCCGCCGTGCCGGTGACGAAGAAGCCGCGCGGCGGCCCCGCCGGGGCCGGCGACATGGAGCCGCAGCCGTCCACCTGAGCCGCTCGCGCTCTTCGTCGCCCGCCGCCGTGAGCCGGAGCCGTTACGCCATTCCTGCCGGCTTCCTCCAGGGCCGGCAAGCGCGGATTGCGGTGGCGGATGGCCGCGCCGCACCGCTCGCCGGATCGCCGGTGGCGTTCACCCACGTCGAGATCGCCGAGCGCCGTGCGGGCGGCGGGTCGCGGTCGGCCGTGGTCGCGCTCGATGCGGCGCGCGCCGCGCCGGATATCGCGCCCGACCTCAGCGCGATCAGCGCGCCGCGCACCCTTGCCGGGTTCGACCTGTCGCGGCCGATCGTCATGGGTATCGTCAACGTCACGCCCGACAGCTTTTCCGACGGCGGCCGCCACGCCTCCACCGAAGCGGCGGTCGCGCACGGTCTGAAGCTCGCGGCGGAGGGCGCCGGCGTTCTCGACGTGGGCGGCGAGTCGACGCGGCCCGGCTCCGATCCCGTCTCCCTGCAGGAGGAACTCGACCGCGTCCTGCCGGTGATCGAGCGTCTGGCGCGCGAGACGCCCGTGCCCGTCTCGGTGGACACCCGCAAGGGCGCGGTGATGGCCGCCGCCGCCGCCGCCGGGGCGCGGCTTCTCAACGATGTGTCGGCGCTCACCTGGGACCCGGCGAGCCTGCCGGCCGCGCGCGACAGCGGCCTGCCGGTGTGCCTCATGCACGCCCAGGGCGATCCGAAGACCATGCAGGACAATCCCGTCTACGACGACGCGGCGCTCGACGTCTTCGATCACCTCGACGCCCGCATCGCCGCCTGCGAGGCCGCCGGCGTCGCCCGCGGCCGCCTGCTCGCCGATCCCGGCATCGGGTTCGGCAAGACCTTCCGCCACAACATGGAGATCATCGACCGGGTGGCGCTCTATCACGGCCTCGGCCTGCCGGTGCTGTTCGGGGCGTCCCGCAAGGGCATGATCGGGATGCTGACGGGCGAGACATCCGCCGCCGCGCGCGGGGCGGGTTCGGTGGGAGTCGCGCTCGCCGCCGCCCTGCGCGGCGCGCACGTCATCCGGGTGCACGATGTCCGCGACACGGTGCACGCGCTCAAGGTGTTTCTTGGCTCCGCCGAAGGCTGAGCCGGTTGCCCTGACCTTGTATTTGCCGTTTTCTGACGGTCTCTGCGACCGGTTTCGATGGCGGGAGAACACTTCATGGACCGCAGCTACTTCGGCACCGACGGCATTCGCGGCACGTCCAACGCCTGGCCGATGGACGCCGCGACCGTGCTCAAGGTCGGCATGGCGGCGGGCGCCCGCTACCGTCGGGGCGGTAACCGCCATCGCGTGGTGGTGGGCAAGGACCCCCGGCTCTCCGGCTACATGATCGAGCCGGCGCTCACCGCCGGGTTACTCGCGGCGGGGATGG
>DAIODI010000093.1:0-10783 GCA_036746875.1 Aestuariivirgaceae bacterium
GCGGTCCACCACGGGCCTTCACCCCCCCGCCCCCACGCCGGCGGCCGCCCGGCTTGGGCGGGCGTCGGACACCAGGGGGGCGGTGCTGCGCGGGCGCGCGCGACCGGGGCACGGGTCGCACGACCACCGGCATGATGACGCCCCCGGCGAGGGCCCGGTTCGCGCGTTCCGTCACGATCGCGACATCCGTTCGTTCGCCCTCGCCACCGGTCAGGCCATCTCGCCGCAGGGGCTGGAGATGTTCCTCGAGCTGTTGCAGAGCTTCCACGGCAAGAACCTGTTGCGCATGAAGGCGATCGTGAAGCTCACCGACGACGACGCCCGCCCGGTGGCGCTGCACGCGGTCCAGCATGTCCTGCATCCGCCGTACCGGCTCGCCAACTGGCCGGACGCAGACCGCCGGACACGGCTGGTGTTCGTCACCCGCGGCATCGAGCGCGCCGACCTTGAAAGGCTATTCGCCGCGTTCACCGATCCGTTGACCGGGCAGGGCGCGGCGACGGCGGACGCGACGCTGTCGCTCAGGGGCCTCGGCGGGTCAGCGGACGGGTGAGACAGGTGGGGCCGCCCTCGCCCTTCCGGCAGATCTCGCCGGCCTCGATGACATGGACGCGACACCCGGCGGCCTCAAGCCGCCGCGCCGTTTGCGGGTTTCCCGCCACCACAATCACCTCGCGCGGGGCGACCGCCAGAACGTTGCAGCCCATGGTCGCAAACTCCGCGTCCGGAACCTCGACGAAGCCGAAGCCCCGCGCCTCCAGAAACTCCACAAGGCGCACCGGCATGAGCGGCAGGTGGACCACCGCGAGATCGCGATCGACCGGCGAGAGCACCGACATCAGGTGAAACACATCGCCCCGGCCCTTGTGGTGCGGCAGATCGAACGTCTCGACGGCGAACGTCCCCGCGCCGATCGCGGCAAGCTGGGCTGCGCCTTCGAGGTTCGTGCGGTAGCCGATGCCGGCAAGCAGCGTGCGTCGGTCGAGCCAGACGAGATCGCCGCCCTCCACCTTGCCCGGCGGCTCGATGCGCCCGGCAAGCGCAAATCCGTGGGCCTCAAGAAGGCCGGCGTTTCGCAACGGTTCCTCGGCGCGGGCCGGCTTGCCCATGCTCGCCGCCACCAGTCCTTTCGGCGTCACGATCAGGCTGTCGCGCACATACAGGCTGTCGAGACCCAGCCCCACGGCGTCGGGGAGCGCGATCACATCATCGGCAAACCGGGCAAGTATCGCTTCGAACGCCTTGTACTCGGCCACCGCCGCGTCGAAATCCGGCGCGGCGTGATAAGTGCGCGCCCGCCACTGCGCGGCGATCCGCCCGGGCGAGGCGAACGCCGCCTGCGGCCGCCGGATCGTCAGGCGAGCGATCCGAGCGTATTCGTTGAACTCACTTTCCATGATTTTTTCGAATGATAAATGAGTATTCGCCGTGCGCTTCGGCAGCGACCACAAGGTCGTGACCACTCTCGCCGCACCAGTGCGGAAAATCAATGGCGGAAGCCGGGTCGGTCGCCAGAATTCTCAAGGTCTCCCCGGGTTTCATGGTGGAAATGCGCTTGCGGGCCTTGAGCACGGGAAGCGGGCACAAGAGCCCGCGGACGTCGAGTTCGGCGTCTGTGGGGGTTGAACTTCTGGACACCTCACATCATTCCATTTTATTGTGATGGTCGAGAGCTTGAGTGTGGCGACGCCTTTCTGCCGGCGCAAGGGGTTCGCTTCACATGTCATGAGATACGGCCAGCGAACCCGTTCGCGGCCGAACGGAGAACACCTTCGCATGAACAAGCCGTCGCATCCGGAAGACTTCAAGCCGATCCGGCCCGGCGCCGGCGTCAAGCGCAGGGCGCGGGCGTTCGCGAAGGGCCGCCAGGTGGAGCCCGACGCGCTCGCCGCCGTGGCGCGCCTGCTCAGGGGCCGCGCCATCCAGCGCGATCACCTGATCGAGTATCTGCACCTGATCCACGACGCCTTCGGCTATCTGTCGGCGCGCCATCTCGCCGCGCTGGCGCAGATCATGCGGCTCGCCTACGCCGAGGTGTTCGAGGTGGCGACGTTCTATCACCACTTCGATGTGGTGAAGGAAGGCGAAGCCGCCCCGCCCGAGGTCACCATCCGGGTGTGCGATTCGCTCTCCTGCGAGCTTGCCGGTTCGCGCGAGCTGATCGAGAAGCTGACCGCAAAGGCGGGCCGCTCCGTGCGTGTGGTCCATGCCCCGTGCATGGGGCTGTGCGACAAGGCGCCCGCCGCGGCGGTGGGCCGGAACTACACCGGCCATGTCTCTGCGACCAAGCTCCTCGCCATGGCGAAGGCGCGCGAGACAAAGCCCGCAAGGCCGAAGTACGAGACGCTCAAGGCCTACATGAAGCGCGGCGGCTATGCGGTGCTGCGCAACCTGCGGGCCGGGCAGCGCACGCCCGACCAGGTGATCGAGGAGTTCCAGGCGGCGGGCCTGCGCGGTCTTGGCGGGGCGGGCTTTCCGTCCGGCCAGAAATGGAAGTTCGTCCGCGCCGGCGGCGCGCCGCGCTATCTCTGCATCAACGGCGACGAGGGCGAGCCCGGCACCTTCAAGGACCGGCTCTACCTTGAGGCGCGGCCGCACCAGTTTCTGGAGGGCATGCTGATCGCGGCGTGGGGCGTGGAGGCGGCGCGAGCCTACATCTACATGCGCGACGAGTACCCGGCGGCGATCGATCTGCTGCGCAAGGAGATCGCGGCGCTGGAGAAGGAAGGCATCGTGCGCCGGGGCGACATCGAACTGCGCCGCGGCGCGGGCGCCTACATCTGCGGCGAAGAGTCGGCGATGATCGAATCGATCGAGGGCAACCGCGGCCTGCCCCGGCACCGCCCGCCCTACGTCGCCCAGGTGGGCCTGTTCAACCGGCCCACCCTCGTCCACAACGTCGAAACCGTGTTCTGGATGCCGGAAATCCTGGCGAAAGGCGCGGCCTGGTTCGCGGGCCTCGGCAAGGAAGGCCACAAGGGCATCCGCTCGTATTCCGTGTCGGGCCGGGTGAAGACGCCCGGCGTGGTGTTCGCTTCCGCCGGGACCACCGCCAGCGAGCTGATCGCGCGCTGCGGCGGCATGGCGAAGGGTCACACCTTCAAGGGCTACCTGCCCGGCGGCGCCTCGGGCGGCATCCTGCCGGCGTCGATGGCCGACCTGCCGCTCGACTTCGGGCAGCTCGAAAAGCATGGCTGCTTCGTCGGCAGCCACGCGGTGGTGATCCTCTCCGACCACGACAGCATGCGCGACGTGGCGCTCAACCTGCTGAGGTTCTTCAAGGAGGAATCCTGCGGCCAGTGCACGCCGTGCCGGGTCGGCTGCGAGAAGGCGGTGGCGCTGATGTCGAAGAAGACCTGGGACGCCGATCTCCTCACCCAGCTTGGCGCGGCGATGACCGACGCCTCGATCTGCGGGCTGGGACAGGCCGCGCCGAACCCCATCCGTTCGGTGATCAGGCACTTTGCGGAGGATATCGCGTGATGGCCGACAGAATTGTGTTCACCCTCGACGGCCGCGAGGTCGAGGCGCAGCCCGGCGAAACCATCTGGCAGGTGGCGAAGCGCGAGGGCGTCACCATTCCCCACCTGTGCTGGAAGGACGCGCCCGGCTACCGCGCCGACGGCAACTGCCGCGCCTGCGTGGTCGAGGTCGAGGGCGAGCGGGTGCTCGCCGCATCCTGCATCCGCAAGCCTGCGGCGGGGATGAAGGTCCACACCCAGACGGAGCGCGCCAAGGCGTCGCGCCACATGGTGTTCGAGCTGCTCTACGCCGACCAGCCGAAGCCGGAGAACGCCCACGACAGCCAGTCAGCGTTCCGCGCCTGGGCGAAGGCGATGGACGTCTCCGTGTCGCGCTTCCCGAAATCGGACGCGCCGAAGGCCGATCTGTCGCACCCGGCGATGGCGGTGAACCTCGACGCCTGCATCCACTGCAACCTGTGTGTGCGCGCCTGCCGCGAGGTGCAGGTCAACGACGTCATCGGGATGGCCTGGCGCGGCGCGGACTCGAAGATCGTGTTCGACTTCGACGACCCCATGGGCCAGTCCACCTGCGTGGCGTGCGGCGAGTGCGTGCAGGCCTGCCCCACCGGCGCGCTGATGCCGGCCTCGATCGTGGACGACAAGCAGCGCGGCGGCCGCGAGGCGGACCGCAAGGTGGACTCTGTGTGCCCCTATTGCGGCGTCGGCTGCCAGATCACCTACAACCTGCGCAAGGACGAGGCCGGCAAGGAGACCATCGCCTGGGTCGAGGGCCGAGACGGCCCCGCCAACGAGAACCGCCTGTGCGTGAAGGGCCGCTTCGGCTTCGACTACGTCGCCAGCCCGGAGCGGCTGGCCAAGCCGCTGATCCGCAAGCCCGGCCTGCCCAAGGGCGTCAACATCGATCCGATGAACCCGCTCACCCACTTCCGCGAGGCGACCTGGGAGGAGGCGCTGGAGTTCGCCGCTTCCGGCCTCTCCCGCATCAAGGCGCAGCACGGTCCGAAAGCGCTCGCCGGGTTCGGTTCGGCGAAGTGCTCCAACGAGGAGGCCTACCTGTTCCAGAAGCTCGTGCGCGCCGGTTTCGGCTCCAACAACGTCGATCACTGCACGAGGCTTTGCCATGCCTCGTCGGTGGCGGCGCTGATGGAGACCATCGGTTCGGGCGCGGTGACGGCCCCGTTCACGGCGGTGCGCGATTCGGATGTGATCGTGGTCATCGGCGCCAACCCGACTGAGAACCACCCCGTCGCCGCCACCTACTTCAAGCAGGCGGCCAAGCGCGGGGCGGAGCTGATCGTCATGGATCCGCGCGGCACGGCGCTGAAGCGCCACGCCACCCACATGCTGCAGTTCCGCAACGGCGGCGACGTGTCGCTGCTCAATGCGATGATGAACGTCATCGTCACCGAAAAGCTCTACGACGCCCAGTACATCCAGGCCCATACGGAAGGGTTCGAGCGGCTGAAGAAGCACCTCGAACAGTTCACCCCGGAAGCGATGGAGCCGATCTGCGGCATCCCGGCGGATGAGATCCGCACCGTGGCGCGCAAATACGCGCGCGCCAACGCCGCGATCATCTTCTGGGGCATGGGCGTGTCGCAGCACACCCACGGCACCGACAACGCCCGCTGCCTGATTTCGCTCGCGCTGATGTGCGGGCAGACCGGCCGGCCCGGCGCCGGCCTTCATCCGCTGCGCGGCCAGAACAACGTCCAGGGCGCCTCCGACGCCGGCCTCATCCCGATGGTCTTCCCCGACTACATGAAGGTTGGCGTGGACGCGATCCGCACCCGCTTCGAGGAGCTCTGGCAGGCGAAGCTCGATCCCGAACCCGGCCTCACCGTGGTGGAGACGATGGACGCCATCCACGCCGGCAAGGTGAAGGGCATGTACATCATGGGCGAGAACCCCGCGATGTCCGACCCCGACGTGGGCCACGCCCGCGAGGCGCTGGCCGCGCTCGAACACCTGGTCGTACAGGATATCTTCCTCACCGAAACGGCGATGTTCGCCGACGTGGTGCTGCCGGCGTCCGCCTGGCCCGAGAAGGACGGCACCGTCTCCAACACCAACCGGCAGGTGCAGATGGGCCGCCGGGCGCTGACGCCGCCGGGCGAGGCCCGCCCCGACTGGTGGATCACCGTCGAGATCGCCAGGCGTATGGGCCTGCCGTGGACCTACGCGCACCCGAAGGACGTGTTCGCCGAGATGAAGCTCGCCATGCCGTCGCTCGACAACATCACCTGGGACCGCCTCGAACGCGAAAGCGCCGTCGCCTACCCCTGCCCGGCGCCCGATCATCCGGGCATGGACATCGTGTTCGCCGACCGCTTCCCCACCACCTCGGGGCTGGGCAAGTTCGTGCCCGCCAACGTGCTGCCGCCGGACGCGCGTCCGGACGCGGAGTTCCCCTTCGTGCTCTCCACCGGCCGGCAGCTTGAGCACTGGCACACCGGCGCGATGACCCGGCGGGCGAGCGTGCTCGACGCGGTGGAGCCGGAGCCGACGGCGCAGATGAACCCCGCCGATATCGCCCGCTTCGGCATTGCGGCGGGAGACCAGGTGCGCGTCACCTCGCGTCGCGGATCGGTGGTGATCCGCGTGCGCGCCGAAACGGGCATGCAGCAGGGCGTGGTGTTCATTCCGTTCGCCTACGTCGAGGCGGCGGCGAACCTGCTCACCAACCCCAAGCTCGATCCGTTCGGCAAGATCCCGGAGTTCAAGTACTGCGCGGTGAAGATCGAGCCGGTGAAGCCCGCCCGCCTCGCCGCCGCCGAGTGAGAATGCGATGGCGGTCCTCGAAAAGCCGAAGATCGAAGGCCGCGTCGAGGCGCTGCTCGCCAGTGCGCGCCGCGAGACAGGACTGGAGAAGCATCGGGTCGGGCGGCTCGGCCTCAGCTTCGACGGCGTCGAGGGCGATTGTCACGGCGGGCGCACCCGCCCTTCGGACAGCCGCATGGTGACGCAGTACGCGCGCGGCACGGAGGTGGCGAACACACGCCAGGTGTCGATCCTCTCGGTCGAGGAACTGGCGGAAGTGGCCCGCACCCTCGGCATCCCGGCGCTGCCGCCGGAGTGGGTGGGCGCAAACATCGTTGTCTCCGGCATTCCCGACCTGACGCTCTTGCCGCCGTCCACCCGGCTGAAGTTCTCCTCCGGCGCCACGATCATCGTCGATCTGGAGAATGCGCCCTGCCGCCATGTCGGTGACGTCATCGAAAAGCATCACCCCGGCGTCGGCGCGAAGTTTGTCGCCGCGGCGAAGCACAAGCGCGGCGTGGTCGGCTGGGTGGAGAAGCCCGGCGCCATCGCCACCGGCGATGTGATCAAGCTCTATGCGCCGCCGCGCCGCCTGTGGGCGCACTGATCAGCGCGCCGGCGCCGGTCCGCGCCACTTCCGGAAGAAGTGGGCGAGCGAGGCGGCGATGACCACGCCGCCGCCGATCAGGGTCGGCGCCGGGGGAACCTCGGCGAGGAACAGCCACACCCACAACGGGGCGAAGGCGGCGTTCATCACCCCGAGCAGCCCCATCTCGGCGGTGGGCACGCGGCTGGCGGCGGAGAAGATCAGGATGTTGCCGAGCGCCAGCTGGCAGACGCCGAACAGGGCGAGCAGCGCGAAGTCCGCCCCGTTCACATCGAGCGGCGCGGCGAACGGCAACGTCAGCAGGCCACTGATCAGGGTGGTGCAGGCGATGATCGGCAGAATGTCGACATGCGGAAAACGCCGCAGCAGGGTGACGCCGGAGGCGTACGAGATCACCACGAGCACGGCCAGAATGTCGCCGATGAGGCCGCCGCTTCGTGCAGACCCCCACATCATGACGGCGATGCCGGCGAACCCCGCAGCGCCGGCGGCCAGCGTCGCCCGGTCGAGCGGCTCCTTGAGGAACAGCCGCCCGAACACGGCGGCCACGAACGGCGCGGTGGCGAAGATCATGAAGAAGTTGGCGACCGCCGTGAGCCGCAGCGAGGTGAGGTTGGCCACCATCCCCAACGCCTGCACGGCGATGATGATCGCGCCGATCCCGCCGATCCCGGCGAAGGCGGCGAGCGTGCGCGACCGGTATCGCCAGGCGATGAACGCCAGCATCGCCAGCGCCGCAAACACGCCGCGCCAGAAGTTCATGGTGGCGGCGTCGGCCGCGATCAGGCGGGTGAACAGCCCGGAGCTCGAATCGGCGAGCGAACCGGCGAGCAGCAGCGCGAGGCCGCGATGGTAGGTGCTGGAAGCGGCCGACATCGGTTTCGACGGCTGACAAACGATGCCCTTCCATACGCAGCGTTGCGGGAGCGCACAAGGCGATGGCGATGAAAGACACGGTGGCGTCGGCGCCGGGCGTCCTCGCCGTTGCGCCGGACCCCGACGATCCGCGGCTCGTCCGGCCGGTCGAAGGGCGAGACCACACCGGCGCGCGCATCGAGCAGGCGGTGGTGACGGAGCGGCCGCTGACGATCTTCCTCAACCGGCAGGAAATCGTCACGGCGATGACTATCGGCGATCACCCGGACTGGCTCGCCATCGGCTATCTCCTCAACCAGGGGATGCTGAAGCCGGGCGACGAGATCGCCGGCGTCGATTACGACGACGACCTCGGCGTGGTGGTGGTGCGCACGCCGCGCGAAACCCGCTTCGAGGAGAAGCTCCGCAAGAAGGTGCGCACCTCGGGCTGCGCGCAAGGCACCGTGTTCGGCGACCTCGTCGAGCAGCTTGACGGTGTCGAGCTGTCGCGCACGGCGATCATCCGTACGAGCTGGCTTTACGCGCTGACCAGGGCGATCAACACCGCGCCGTCGCTCTATCTGAAGGCGGGCGCGATCCACGGCTGCGTGCTGTGCGCGGCCGGCCAGCCGCTCGCCTATGTGGAGGACGTGGGCCGCCACAACGCGGTGGACAAGATCGCCGGCTGGATGTTCCTCAACCGCATCGCGCCTGAGGACAAGATTTTTTACACGACGGGCCGCCTGACTTCGGAGATGATCCTCAAGTGTGTGGCGATGCGCGTGCCCGTGCTGGTGTCGCGTTCCGGCTTCACGGCCTGGGGCGTGGAGCTGGCGCGGCGCTTCAACCTCACCCTCATCGGGCGGGCGCGCGGCCAGCGGTTCGTCGCGCTGGCGGGGCTGGAGCGCATCGTCTACGACGCCGCGATCGCGGACGGCGAGGAAGACCGCCGTCACCGCCGCAAGGGATCGCTGGACGATGACTGATCGGCGCGCCGCGCTGGTGGTGGGCTGCGTGCTGGCGGGGGGGCTCGCCCGGCGCATGGGCGGTGGCGACAAGGGGATGATCGAGGTCGGCGGGCGGCCGATTCTGGCCACCGTCATCGAGCGCCTCGCCCCGCAGGTGTCGCTGGTGATCCTCAACGCCAACGGCGATCCGGCGCGGTTCGCCGCGTTCGGCCTTCCGGTTGTTGCCGATACGGCGCCGGGCTACGCCGGGCCGCTGGCGGGCGTGCTCGCGGCGATGCGGTGGGCGCAAGCCAACGCGCCCGGTGCGATCTGGGTGGCGACGGCGGCCACTGACACGCCGTTCTTCCCGCCAGATGTGGTCGCCCGGCTGATCGACGCCGTGCAGGACCAGGAGGGCGATCTCGCCTGCGCCGCGTCGGGCGGCCGGCGTCACCCGGTGTTCGGCCTGTGGCCGGTGCGGCTGGCGGACGATCTCGAACGGGCGATGACGGTGGAAGGCGTGCGCAAGGTGGACGCCTTCACCGGCCGCCACCGGCTGGCGGTCGCCGAGTTTGCGGCCGAACCGGCCGACCCGTTCTTTAATGTGAACCGCCCCGAGGACGTGGCGGAAGCCGCCCGGATCGGCGGCCGGCTGCGGTCGCGCGGGCGCAAGGTGATCGGCGTCGCCGGCTTCAAGAACGCCGGCAAGACCACGCTGGTCGAGCGGCTGGTGCGCGAACTCGCCGGACGGGGGTATCGTGTCTCCACGGTGAAGCACGCGCACCATTCGTTCGATGTCGATCACGAGGGCCGCGACAGTTTTCGCCATCGCAAGGCGGGGGCGAGCGAGGTGGCGGTGGTGTCGATGCACCGCTGGGCGATCATCCACGAGAACCGCGGCGACGACCGCGAGCCGCCGCTGGCGGATATCCTTGACCGGCTGTCGCCGTGCGATCTCGTCATCGTCGAGGGCTACAAGCGCGACAGCCATCCCAAGATCGAGGTGCGCGACGTGACGCTCGACCATTCCCCGCTCGCCGGCGACGATCCGACCGTGATCGCGCTGGCCGCGAGCGCGGCCGTGGATGCGCCCGTGCCGGTGTTCGCCCGCGACGACATCGCCGCGATCGCGGATTTCGTCATCGCGCGCATGGAGCTTCGCCGATGAGGCGAAAACTCCTCGACGACTGCTTCCTCGCCGATACGGAGCGGATCAAGCACGACGAGGCGCTGGCGCTCATCGTCTCGCGGCTGTCGCGCGTCGCCGATCCGCAATCCGTGCCGCTGCGGCAGGCCGACGGGCGGGTGCTGGCGGCGGACGTGGTCGCGCCGCGCCCGGTCCCGGCGTTCACCAATGCGGCGGTGGACGGCTATGCCTTCGCGCAGGCGAGCCTGCGCCCGGGGGCGCCGCTTCGGGTGAGCGCTCGGGTGCAGGCGGGAGCGCAGCCCGGGGCGCTGAGAACCGGCGAGGCGGCGCGCATCTTCACCGGCGCGCCCATGCCGGAGGGGGCCGACACGTGCGTGATGCAGGAAGACACCGAGACGGTTCCGGACGGGGTGATCGTGCCGCCGGGACTGAAGCGCGGCGCCAACACCCGCACGGCGGGCGAGGATTTCGCCGCCGGCGCGGCGGTGGCGCAGGCGGGGACGCGGCTTCGCCCGCAGGACGAGGCGGCGATCGCCGCGCCCGGAACCGCCGCCGTCGCCTGTCACCGGCGGCTGCGGGTGGCGCTCATCTCCTCCGGGGGGGCTTGTTTCTCCCGCCGGCGGGGGGGGGGGCCCTGCGGGGCCGCGGCGTCCGCCGCCTGTCTGGGCGGGCTTCCCCCCAACCCGTACCCGCCGCCGTCGCCTGTCACCGGCGGCTGCGGGTGGCGCTCATCTCCACCGGCGACGAGCTTCTCGAACCGGGCGAGGCCTGGCGGCCCGGCGGCGTCTACGACAGCAACCGGGCGATGATCGCCGCCCTGCTTCAGCGCGCCGGCGTCGAGGTGCTCGACGGCGGCATCGCGCCTGACCGCCCGGATGCGGTGGAAGCGGCGGTGCGGCGCGCGGCGCAATCGGCCGACGTGATCCTCTCGACCGGCGGGGCGAGCCGGGGCGAGGCCGATCACATCGTCGCCACCATCGCC
>DAIODI010000094.1:0-3701 GCA_036746875.1 Aestuariivirgaceae bacterium
GTGTTCGCGCTGATCCTCGCCGCGGCGTTTCTCTACACCCATGTTTTCTCGGCGCGCGCCGCGCTGGTGCCCGTCGGCGCGTTCCTCGGCACGCTGATGGCGGCCAACGTGTTCATGGTCATCATCCCCAACCAGAAGAAGCTCGCCGCGCAGCTGATGGCGGGGCAGGCGCCGGACCCTGCGCTGGGGGCGACCGGCAAGCAGCGGTCGCTTCACAACACCTACCTCACGCTGCCGGTTCTGGTGTTCATGGTGTCCGGCCACTATCCCATGCTCGCCGCCCATCCGCAGGCGTGGATCCTCTGCGGGCTGATCGTGGTGGCGGGCGCGGCGGCGCGCCATTTCCTGATCCGGCATGAGGCGGGCGATCCGTTCGCGAAGGCGGCCTGGACGTTGCCGGTGGCCGCCGCGGCGCTGCTTGCGGCGCTGTGGTTCACCGCGCCCCGCCCGGCCGCGACCGCGGCCGCCGCCGTCAGCGACGCCGAGGCGCTGGCGATCGCGCGCGCCCATTGCGTCATGTGCCACGCCGCCAGGCCGACGCACGACAGCTTCGCCGAAGCGCCGAAGGGCGTGATGCTGGAAACGGTGGACGAGCTTCGCCGCTACGCCGCCCTCATCGACGCCCAGGCGGTGAACAGCGAGATGATGCCGCTCGGCAACGAAACCGGGATGACGGCGCAGGAGCGCGCGAAACTCGGCGCGTGGCTGGCGCAGCCATGAACGCGGCGATGGCGCTCGCGGCCGTCAACGCCATGCCGCGGACCGCCTTCGCCGAAACCTTCGGCGGCGTCGCCGAGCGTTCGCCGTGGGTGGCCGAGC
Organism: Aestuariivirgaceae bacterium; assembly: GCA_036746875.1. GTDB lineage: Bacteria > Pseudomonadota > Alphaproteobacteria > Rhizobiales > Aestuariivirgaceae > DAIODI01. The sequence continues at coordinate 820 of DAIODI010000094.1, forward strand.
GCGCCGCCGCGCGCCGCCCCTTCGCGTCGCGCGAGGCGATGGCGGAGGCGTTTGCGGCCGAGATCCGGGCGGCGACGCCCGCCGCGCAGCTTGCGCTGCTCAACGCCCATCCCGACCTCGCCGGCCGCGCCGCCATCGCAGGCGATCTCACCGCGGCGTCGCGCGCAGAACAGGCCGGAGCCGGGCTCGACCGCCTGACGCCGGACGAGCACGCGCGCTTCCTCGCGCTAAATGCTGCGTACACGGAGAAATTCGGCTTCCCGTTCATCCTGGCGGTGAAGGGCGCCGACAAGCATGCGATCCTCGCCGCGTTCGAGGCTCGCGCCGGGGCCGCTCGCGACACGGAGTTCGCCATGGCGCTGGAGCAAGTGTGCCGGATCGTCCGCTTCCGGCTTGAGGCGATGGTCGGGGCATGACTGGCGGCTTCGTGATCCGCGGCGAGATCGTGTCGTTCGCGGACGATCCCGCGACGGCGGGCGAACGCGCCGTCGTTCACCACCGCAAGGGGGCGCTGGCGGTTGGCGACGACGGGCGCATCGCCTGGGTGGGGGAAGCGTCGCGCCTGCCGAAGGCGTATCGCGCCTCGCGCGCCGACGATCACGCCGGCCGCCTCGTCATGGCGGGCTTCATCGACGCGCACATCCACTTCCCGCAACACCGGATGCTGGCCGCGCCGGGCCGCGACCTCCTCGACTGGCTGAACCGCTTCGCGTTCCCCGAGGAGGCCCGCTACGCCTCGCGCGCCCACGCGAGGCGGGCGGCGGCAGTCTTCCTCGACCGGCTGGTGGCCAATGGCACAACCGCCGCCCTGTGCTTCTCGTCCGTTCACAAGGTCGCCGCCGACGCGCTGTTCGCCGAAGCCGAAACGCGCGGCATGGCGATCGTCACCGGCAAGACGCTGATGGACCGCAACTGCCCGCCCGGCGTCCGCGACGATCCCGAAAGCGCCTTTCGCGACAGTTCGGCGCTGATCGCCAAGTGGCGCGGCCGCGGCCGTCTCGGCTACGCCATCACGCCGCGGTTCGCCATCACCTCCAGCGAAGCGCAGCTTGAGGCCGCCGGCGCCCTGGCGAAGGCGCATCCCGGCTGCCTCGTGCAGACGCACCTCGCAGAACAGCCCCGCGAGATCGAAGCCGTGTCGGCGCTCTATCCGTGGGCCAAGCATTACACCCACGTCTACGACCGCTTCGGCCTGCTCGGCCCCCGCAGCCTGTTCGCGCACGGCATCCACCTCAACGCGCGAGAACGCGCCCGGCTCGCCGCCACCGGCTCCACGGTCGTGCACTGCCCGACCTCCAATAGCTTCCTCGGCTCCGGCGTCATGCCGTTTTCCGGCCGCCATCGCGGGACGCCGAAGATCGCCGTCGCGCTCGGCACCGACGTTGGCGGCGGGACCAGTTATTCGATGCTGGCGACCATGGCGGAAGCCTACCGCCTGCAAATGCTCGGTGGATATCGCGCCACCGCGAGCGAGCTGTTTCACCTGGCTACACTTGGCAATGCGGAGCGACTCCACATGGCGCACGAGGCCGGGAGTCTCGCGCCCGGCAAGTGGGCCGACATCGTCGTGCTCGACCCTTGCGCGACGCCGGTGCTCGCAGCGCGGCACGCGCTCTCGGAGAGCCTTGAGGATGTGCTGTTCGCGCTGATGATCCTCGGCGACGACCGGGCCGTGAAGGCCACCTACATCGCCGGCAATCTTCAGTCCACGGAGAAGCCATGACCTGCGATCGCGACCTTCGCGGCTACGGCCGCGACACCCCCGATCCGCAATGGCCGGGAGACGCGTTCGTGGCGGTGCAGGTGGTGGTGAACTACGAGGAGGGCGGCGAGAACTGCCTGCTGCACGGCGACGCGGCGTCCGAGGCGTTCCTCTCCGAGATCATCGGCGCGCAGCCCTGGCCCGGCATGCGGCACTGGAACATGGAGTCGATCTACGAGTACGGCGCGCGCGCCGGCTTCTGGCGTCTGTGGCGGCTGCTGCGCCAGTACGGGGTTCCCGCGACCGTGTTCGGCGTCGCCACCGCGCTCGAGCGCTCTCCGGAGCAGACGGCCGCGATGATCGAAGCGGGCTGGGACATCGCCTCGCACGGCCTGAAGTGGATCGACTACCGCGATTTCACCGAGGCCGAGGAGCGCGCCCACATGCGCGAGGCCGTCGCCATCCACGCCCGGGTCACGGGAGCCCGGCCGCTCGGCTGGTACACCGGGCGGTGCTCGATGAACACGGGCGCCCTGGTGATGGAGGAGGGCGGATTCCTGTACTGGTCGGATTCGTACGCCGACGATCTGCCGTTCTGGCTGCGCCGCGAGGGCTTCGCGCCGCTGCTCGTCGTTCCGTACACGCTCGACGCCAACGACATGCGCTTCGCCACCGCGCAGGGTTTCAACAGCGGCGAGCAGTTCTTCGCCTATCTGCGCGACAGCTTCGATGTTCTGTATGCGGAAGGCCGCGCCGGCGCGCCGAAGATGATGTCGGTCGGCCTGCATTGCCGGTTGGCCGGAAGGCCGGGGCGCGCGGCGGCGCTCGCCCGGTTCCTCGACTATGTGCGCGGCCACGACCGCGTCTGGATCGCGCGGCGCGAGGAGATCGCCCGGCACTGGATCGAACGATTCCCCGCCTGAACGGCTACATCTCCAGAACGACGCCCGGCGGCAGATCATGCTCCACGAGATTCTCGCCCGGCCCGCTGCGATCGATCACCAGAAACCGCTGCGGCGCGGCGACGAGCAACGGATGGTGCCACACGTTGCGGCGATAGTTCACGCCCTGCCGGCCGGTCGCGCGGAACGCCCGCAGCGTGGCGGGCGAAAGCGGCGTGTCGGGCGCGGCGACCACCACGAACCAGTCGCGGTCCTCCATGGGCGCGAACGCCTGGGTC
>DAIODI010000094.1:3801-10731 GCA_036746875.1 Aestuariivirgaceae bacterium
TCACGCGAGCCTGCCGAAGATCCGCAGCCGCGACACGCCGCCATCGGGGAAGATGTTGAGCTTCACATGCGATACGGGCCCGAGGTCTTCGAGATCGCCCCGGTCGAAATCGTGGATGGCGTCGGCCGACAGCGGCTTCTCTCCCATCAGCGCCGGCCAGAACATCGCCTGCGTGACGAGGCCGGCCTCGGCGGTGGTCCGCGCGTCGGCCGCCTGTAGAGAGCAGCGGTCCGGAAAATTGCCCTTGAAGTGGCGGGTGTCCACCTCGACGCGCTCGACGATGCCTGGCGCGCCCAGCGCCACGATGATCCAGTCGTTGCCCGGTTCGCGCCGCCGCCGCGTTTCCCAGCCGTCGCCCATGTTCTGGCCGCGTCCTTCGGTGAGCAGCGTCCACGTCGCGCCGTAGTGCGCGTTGTTGAAGGCGACGATGCGGCCGCCGTTCTTCAGCGCGGACAGTTCGTGCACGCCCGTCTCCGCGCCACCCGTCCACGAAGGGACCGGCTCGCCGTAGACGCGCAGGCGCGCCACGCCCCCGTCGGGGAAGATGTTGAGCCTGAGCCAGCGCCAGGGACGAAGGTCGGTCACCGCCAGATAATGGTGCGCGCTTGGACCAAGCGGCGTCGGCGGCACGATCTCGGTCCACGCGCCGGGGTCGCTGTCGCCCGCCGCGGCCTCAAGCGAGGCGGCGGGCGGATAGTTGCCGGTGAAGTGGCTGGTGTCGATGTCGACGCCGCGGATCACCCCGGCCACCCCGAGCCGGATCACCGCATGATCGAAGCCGCCGCGCCGGCGCCGCCGGCTCTCCCAGCCGTCCATCCACTTGCCGTGATCGTCGTACCTGTCGGGCACGAAAACCGCCGGAGCGTCCGCCAGCATGCGTTCGGCCGGGCCGAAAAACTCGTCGGAGACGGCGACGATGCGCGTGCCGAGGCGCGGCGAGGCGAGGTTCACGAGCCGGGTGAACGGCGGCAGGTCGGTCAAGGCGGGGCCTCCTCGTTACGGCCGGGGCAGGTCGGCCGGTTATGCGCGAGCCGCCGCCGCGGTTCAACCGCAAGGCCCGCGCGCCGCGTATCCCCCGCGCGTTGCGGCCGCGCGGGGCGGCTGGTAGGCTCCGGCTTCGAGCTCCCGTGAACCGAAAGCCGCATGGCCACGCCCTGCATCATCACCGTCGCCATCACCGGATCGGTGCCGCGCAAGGAGAACAATCCGGCGGTGCCGATCACCGTCGCCGAGCAGATCGACTCCACTGAGGCGGCGTTCGAGGCGGGCGCGACCATCGCCCACGTTCACGTCCGCAACGACGACCAGACGCCCACCTCCGATCCCGAGAAGTTCGGCCGGCTGCTTGAGGGCCTGCGGCGGCGGTGCCCGGGCATGATCGTGCAGTTCTCCACCGGCGGGCGCTCCGGCAAGGGATCCGAGCGCGGCGGGATGCTGTTCCACCGGCCCGACATGGCCTCGCTCTCGACCGGCTCCTGCAACTTTCCGACGATCATCTACGAGAACCACCCGAGCCTCATCCTCGAACTGGCGGCGAAGATGCGCGCGTACGGCGTCAAGCCCGAGATCGAGGTGTTCGATCTCTCGATGATGTACCAGGCGATCCGGATGGCGCAGGAGGGAACGCTCGCCGCGCCGCTGCGCGTCCAGTGCGTGTTCGGGGTGAAGAACGCCATGCCGGCCGAGCGCCCGGCGCTCGATTTCATGGTGGCGGAGCTGAAGCGGCTGATGCCGGAGGCGACATGGACGGCCGCGGGCATCGGCGCGCACCAGCTTGAGGTCAACCACTGGGCGCTCGAACTGGGCGGCCACTGTCGCACCGGACTTGAGGACAACGTGCGCTTTGACAGGTCGCGGCTGGCGGCGTCCAACGCCGAACTGGTGGCGCGGGTGGCGAGCCTCTGCGCCGCCTACGGCCGCCGTCCGGCGACCGCCGCCGAGGCGCGGGCGCTGTTGCGCCTGCCCGCGGCGGCCTGAGGCATTCACCGCTCCCTGCATCCCGACTGGCGCTTGTCACATTGTGGTCGTAAGGAGATCGCGCCATGGCGACATCGTATTTCTCCGACCTTCTCGCCACGATCACCGAGCGCGGCCGCGCGCTGCTCGCCCGGCGCGACTGGCTGGACTGGCGCAGTGGCGAAACCGGCGATCCCGTGGAGGCGCGCTCCCGGTTGAGCGAGGCGCTGCTCTCCGGGCGCGGCGAGGCGTCCGGCACGGCGATGGCGAGCGAGGCCATCGGGCGGTTGAACGCGCTCGACGCGGCCGGCCGCGTCGCCTTCCTGCACGCGCTGGCGCGCGCCTTCGGCCCGGACCCGGCCCGGCTGGCCGCCGCCGTCGCCGCCTGGCAGGCCGAGCCCACCGACGCCCGCGCGCAGGCGCTGCACTACGCCTCGGAGCCGCGCCGGCAGGAACTGTTCCGCCGCCTCAACCGGGCGCCGGGAGGCACCGCCGCGTTGGTGGATCTGCGCGCCCACATGCAGGAGGCGGCGCGCGAGGACCAGGCGATCGCGGCGGTGGACCGCGATCTCGCGCACCTTCTCGCCTCGTGGTTCAACCGGGGCTTTCTGGTGCTGCGCCGCATCGACTGGTCAAGCCCGGCGAGCGTTCTGGAAAAGATCATCCGCTACGAAGCGGTGCACGAAATCCGGGACTGGCGCGACCTGCGCCACCGCATCGACCCGCCGGACCGGCGCTGCTACGCCTTCTTCCATCCGGCGCTGCCCGACGAACCGCTGATCTTCGTGGAGGTGGCATTGACGCAGGACATGCCCGCCGCCATCGCGCCGCTGCTGGACGAGGCGCGCGCGCCGATTCCGGCGGGCGAGGCGAAGACCGCGGTGTTCTACTCCATCTCCAACTGCCAGCAGGGCCTGAGCGGCATTTCGTTCGGCAACTTCCTGATAAAGCAGGTGGTGGAGGACCTGCGCCGTGATCTGCCGAGGCTCGATACGTTCGTGACGCTCTCGCCGGTTCCCGCCTTCCTGCGCTGGCTGAGAACCGACGGCGGCGAGGCGGCGCTGGCGGCGGAAATCGGCGATGGCGCATGGGCCGGCGACGCCGCCGTGGCCGAGCGGCTGAAGAAGCGGCTCGAACCGCTGGCGGCGCGCTATCTCATCGCCGCCAGGGCCGCGAACGGGCGGCCTTTCGATCCTGTGGCGCGGTTCCATCTCGGCAACGGGGCGCGGCTCGAACGGCTGAACTGGCTTGCGGACCGCTCGCCCAGGGGGCTCACGGAGGCGGCGGGCTTCATGGTGAACTATCTCTACGACCTCGACTCGATCGAGAAGAACCATGAGGCGTTCGCCGAGCGTGGCGAAGTGATCGCCGCGGCGCCGCTGAAGAAGCTCGCCGCCGCGCCGTCGCCCGTTTCCGCCGTTTCGTAACGCGCGACGTAAGGCCGGGGAAGCAACGTGACCAATCTCTATGCGGCGCTTGGCGCAGTCCGTCCGCCCAAGGACAATGTGTTCGCAAGGCTCGAAGACGGGCGGTCGTACACCTACGCCGATGTCGAGGCGGTTTCGGCGCGATTCGCCAGCGCGCTTGTCGCGCTGGGCGTGAAGCCCGGCGACCGGGTGGCGGCGCAGGTGGAGAAATCCATCGAGGCGGTGATGCTCTACCTCGGGACGCTGCGCGCCGGCGCGGTGTTTTTGCCGCTCAACACCGCCTATACGGCGGCGGAGGTGGAGTATTTCCTCACCGACGCCGAGCCGTCCGTGTTCGTGTGCGATCCCGCAGCCGCGGATATGCTGCGGCCGGTTGCGGCGAAGGCCGGCGCGCGGCTTGAGACGCTGGGCGTCGGCATACGCGAAGCCCCGGTTCAAGGCACGCTGGCCGGGAAGGCGATGGCCGCCAAGGCGGCGTTCGCCACGGTTGCGCGCGCCGACGGCGATCTCGCCGCGATCCTGTACACGTCCGGCACCACCGGGCGCTCCAAGGGGGCGATGCTCACCCACGCCAACCTCGCCTCCAACGCCCTGACGCTTGCGGCGCTGTGGCGCTTCACGGCGGACGACGTGCTGATCCACGCGCTGCCGATCTATCACGTCCACGGGCTGTTCGTGGCGATCAACACGGTGCTGGCGGCGCGCGCCTCGATGATCTTTCTCGACCGCTTCGACGCCGGGCGGGTGATCGCGCTGTTCGGGAAGGCGACCGTGCTGATGGGCGTGCCGACCTTCTATACGAGGCTCCTCGCCCATCCCGGCCTGACGGGCGCGGCGGCGGCGGGGATGCGGCTGTTCGTCTCCGGCTCCGCGCCGCTGCTGCCTGAGACACATCGCGAGTTCGCCGCGCGCACGGGACAGCAGATTCTCGAGCGCTACGGCATGACCGAAACCGGCATGAACACGTCCAACCCCTATGACGGTCCGCGGGTCGCGGGAACCGTGGGGCCGCCCTTGCCAGATGTCCGTGTGCGGATCACCGATCCGGAGGGCGGCCGCGACCTCGCCCTGGGTGAAATCGGCATGATCGAGGTGAAGGGGCCGAACGTGTTCGCCGGCTACTGGCGGATGCCGGAGAAGACGAAGGCCGAGTTTCGCGACGGCTGGTTCGTCACCGGCGACCTGGGGCTGATCGACGAGCGCGGTTACGTGCGCATCGTCGGGCGCGGCAAGGATCTCGTCATCTCCGGTGGCCTCAATGTCTACCCCATCGAGGTGGAGACTGAGATCGACGCGCTGCCGGGCGTCGTCGAGAGCGCGGTGATCGGCGTGCCGCATCCCGATTTCGGCGAGGGCGTGACGGCGGTGGTGGCGGTGAAGCCCGGCGCGGCGCTGACCGAGCCCGGCGTCATCGCGGCGCTGGAGCGGCGGCTGGCGAAGTTCAAGCTGCCCAAGCGTGTGCTGTTCGTCGACGATCTCCCCCGCAACGCCATGGGCAAGGTGCAAAAGGCGGCGTTGCGGGAGAGGTACGGAGGGCTTTACGGCTGACGGCGCATCACATCGCGCCCTGCCAGAAGCGCGCCATGGCGTAGACGAGCGGAATGCCGAACACCAGCATGAACGGGAATGTGACCCCCAGCGACGACGTCAGGTAGATCGACGGGTTCGCCTCGGGGAAGGTGGCGCGCACCGCCGCCGGGGCGTCGATGTAGCTCGCCGCCGCCGCCACCGCGCCCAGCACGAAGGCCGAGCCGAGCGGCAGGCCTGCGGCGGTGGCGAGCCCGGTGGCGATGAACCCGTGCAGCATCGGCATCGCCAGCCCGAAGGCGATCATCTTGCCGCCGACCTTCCAGAAGTCCTTGAGCTGGCGCGCGGCGGTCATCCCCATCTCAAGCAGGAACAGCACCAACACGCCGCGGAACAGATCGACGAAGAACGGTTCGATGCGGGAGAAGTTCTTCTCGCCGATGACGGCCCCGATGATCAGACCGCCGCCGAGCAAAAGCAGGCCGCGCCCGCGCAGCGTCTCCGTGAGCAGCACCGACAGCGGTGCGCCGGCCTGGCCCGTGTCGCGCGACAGCGCGAGGCGTCCGTAGAACAACGCCACCAGAATGCCCAGCTCCATCAGCGCCACCAGCCCGGTGATGTAACCCTCCATCGGCGTCCCCTGGCTCTCGGCGTAGGCGCGCGCCACCACGAACGTCACCGACGACACCGAGCCGTAGAGCGCCGCCACGCCGGCGGCGTTGCGGATGTCGAGACCGATCACATGGCGGGCCACGAGATAGGCGAGACCAGGGATCAGGAGCACGAGCAGGGCGGTGACGCCGATCGCGCCCACGAGACTGCCAAGACTGACGGTCGCCAGTTCCCGCCCGCCCTGAAGGCCGATCGAGAACAGCAGAAAGATCGCGAGGATGCGCACCACCGGCTCGGGAATCTCCAGATCCGAACGGATCAGGGTGGCGACGACGCCAAGCAGGAAGGCGAGGGTGATCGGCGAGATCAGATTTTCGATGAGAATTGCGGTTTCCATGGAAGCTCCCCGGTGTTCAGGCGAAGCGCTTTTGGTCCAGAAGAACTCAAAAGGAAAACGCAAAATGGAACTCATATTTATCGTGATTTGTGATAAATAGCGGCATGCACGATATCGACACCAGCCTCCTGCGCACATTCCTGTCCCTGGCCGAGACCGGCAGTTTCTCCCGAACCGGGATCAGGATCGGGCGGACGCAGTCGGCGGTGTCCGGCCAGATCCGGCGGCTTGAGACGGCGCTGGGCCGCCGCCTTCTCGAACGCGACACCCGCAACGTGCGCCTGACCGCCGACGGCGAGCGGCTGCTGGTCCATGCGCGCGCCATGGTGGCGCAGGCGGACGCCATGCTGGCGCGGTTCCAGACCACGGATCTTGCCGGCGAGGTCCGCTTCGGCAGCCCGGAGGATTTCGCCTCGGCCTATCTTCCCGACATTCTCGGCGTGTTCGCCGCGGCGCATCCGGCGGTCGAGTTGCACGTCACCTGCCAGCTCACGCTGCCTCTCGTCGAGGAGTTCGAGCGCGGCGTGCATGACCTGATCATCGTCAAGCAGGATCCGGCCCGGCGCTATCCCGGCAGCCGCCCGTTGTGGCGCGAGCGGCTCGTCTGGGTGGCGCGGCCGGGTGTCGGGGCGAACTTCCCCGACGCCGCCCGGACGGGCCGCCCGTTGCCGCTGGTGCTGTCGCCGTCGCCGTGCGTCTACCGCAGCCGGGCCGCCGGCGCGCTGGATGCGGCGGGCGTGGCGTGGACGGGCGTGTTCACGTCGCCCTCGTTCGCGGGCTGCTGCGCGGCGGTGCGCGCCGGGCTTGGCTATGCGGTGATGCCGCGCGCCATGACGCCGCCCGACCTCGCCGTGCTCGATGGCTGGCCGGAGCTCGTCGCGGCGGAAATCGCGCTGCTTGGCGCGGCGCGGCTCTCGCCCGCCGCCCAGGCGCTCGCCGCCTTCATCGAGGAGCGCGTCAGCCAGCGGTGAAGCGGGCTTGCCTTGCCCGGCGGGTGAGACGATATGGACG
>DAIODI010000095.1:0-10689 GCA_036746875.1 Aestuariivirgaceae bacterium
GCTCCGGCTCAACCTCACGCGTCGTGATGACTTCAGGAAGAACCGGAGGAACACCCGGAGAGCCCGTCCGCACGGCCGCCGCGGTCGCAGGAGCCGTCTCTCGCTGAGCCTCCTGCCGGGGCGGCTCGAGTCTTGGCGTTGCCGGTTGGGCCTGCCGATTCGGCTGCGCCGCCCATTCCCCAGCCCCCGCAGCGGCTGATGGTGCGCTGCGGCCGGCGCCCTCGCCTTTGGGGATGGCCGGCCGCGACACTAGCCTGGCGTCGATCCGCCCCAGCTGGGGCGGCGCGGTGATTTTCTTCGGGCCGGCGGAGCGTAACGATCCTTGGAGGCCGGAGCGCTTCAGCGTCGACAGCCATCGCTGCACGCCTGTCGGCGGCTGCCTGCCTCGCGGCTGCCTGCCTCGCGGCTCCCTGGGCTGCGGATCGGTGCGCGCGGACTGCTCTGCGAGCGAAAGGAAGGCCTCAGCCGAAAGTGTCCGCTCCGATGGGGCGGGCGCGGGCGCGACAGGCTGTCCAGCGGCGACGGCAAGAGGATCAGACGGATCCCCGGCGGATGCCGGCGTGCTCGCGGCGTTGGTCATGCGCGCCACGCGTTCCGCCTGTACCGTCTTCCCGCTGCCCGTGATCAGGCCCAGGACATTTGTCAGTTTGCCTAACAAGCTGGTTGACCTGCCGTTGCCGACTGCCCAATACAAGACGGGATACCGGATTTCATTTCAATACACTAAAATCCCATCCGCCGGAAATCTGGAGTTTGGTAAATGTCGTCAGGAGATCGTGGGGACGCTCCGGCTCGGCCGCGCCGCAACCTCACCCCCGAGCAGCACTACGTCACCCAGCAACACGGCACGGAGCGGCCATTCTCGCATCCTTACAACCGCGAAAAGGCGAAGGGCGCCTATTGCTGCGTGGTGTGCGGCTCGCCGTTGTTCCGCTCCGAGACCAAGTACGACTCCGGCTCCGGCTGGCCTTCGTTCTACGCCCCTGTCTCCCGTGACGCCGTGAGCGAGCACGACGACCGTTCGCTGATGATGCGCCGCACCGAGGTGCGCTGCGCCTCCTGCGACGCCCACCTCGGCCACGTCTTCCCCGACGGGCCGCAGCCTACGGGGCTTCGCTACTGCATGAACGGCGCGGCGCTCGACCTGGAGAAGGACGAGACCTGAATCCGCCTCATCCGACGGGAGATCCTCCGTGCACGATGCATCCTCCGTGGGCGGGCCCGCCCGCCCGCCCGCCGCTGCGCGAAGGCCCGAAACGATCCGCCACCACGGCGTCGCGCGCGCCGATCCCTACGCCTGGCTCAAGGCCGCCAACTGGCAGGAGGTCATGCGCTCGCCCGACAGGCTGGACCCGGCGATTCGCGCCCACCTCGAAGCCGAGAACGCCTGGTGCGACGCCGTTCTCGCGCCAACCGCGGCGCTCCAGGAAAAGCTGGTCGCCGAGATGAAGGGCCGCATCCGTGAGGACGATTCCTCGGTCCCGCTCCCCGATGGCCCGTGGGCCTACGCCACCCGCTACGTCGAGGGCGGCCAGCAGCCGCTGTTCGTTCGCACGGCGCGCCAGGGCGGCCCCGAAACCGTCCTGCTCGACGGTAATCGCGAGGCGGACGGCAAGGGCTTCTTCCGCATCGGCGGCGTCTTTCACGCCCCCGATCACGCCAGCGTCGCCTGGAGCTTCGACGACAAGGGCTCGGAGCGGCACCGCATCGTCATCCGCGACGCGGCGAGCTTGCGCGATGTCGACGACGCCATCGAAGGCTCGACGGGCGCGGCGATCTGGGCGGCGGAGTCGCGCACGCTGTTCTACGTCCTGCTCGACGACAATCACCGCCCCTCGAAGCTGATGCGACGCACGGTCGGCGTGGCGGCCGCCGATGCCGAGGTGTTCGAGGAGAACGATCCCGGCTTCTTCCTCGGCGCAGGCAAGACGCTCGATGGCCGCTTCATCACCATCGACACCCACGACCACGAAACCTCCGAGGTCTGGCTCATCGACGCGGCCGATCCGACCGCGCCCCCGCGTCTTGTCGCCGCACGCGAGCCGGGCGTCGAGTACTCCGTCCAGTCGTGCGGCGACACGCTCTATATCCTGACCAACGCCAACGGCGCGGAAGACTTCCGCATCGTCACCGCGCCCGCCGCCACGCCGGGGCGGGAGCACTGGCGCGATCTGGTTCCGCATGCGCCGGGCCGTCTCATCCTGTCGATGACGGCCCTCGCCAACCATCTCGTCCGGCTCGAACGGGTGGACGGCCTGCCGCGCATCGTTGTGCGCGATCTCGCAAGCGGCGAGGAGCACGCCATCGCCTTCGACGAGGAGGCCTACTCGCTGGGGCTGGCCTCCGGCTACGAGTTCGACACCACCGTCATCCGCTTCACCTATTCGTCGATGACCACGCCGGCGCAGGTCTACGACTACGACGTGACGACGCGCGCCCGCACCTTGCGCAAGACGCAGGCCGTGCCGTCCGGTCACGACCCGGCGCAGTACGTCACCCGGCGGCTGCACGCCCCCGCCCATGACGGCGAGCGCGTGCCGGTGACGATCCTGCACCGCGCCGATACGCCCCTCGACGGGTCAGCGCCGGTCTGGCTCTACGCCTACGGCGCCTACGGTATTTCGATGCCGGCCGCCTTCAACACCAACATCCTGTCGCTGGTGGACCGCGGTTTCGTCTACGCCATCGCGCATGTGCGCGGCGGCAAGGACAAGGGCTACGCCTGGTACCGGAACGGCAAGCGCCAGGCGAAGCCCAACACCTTCCACGACTTCATCGCCGCCGCCCGCCATCTCATCGCCGAGGGCTGCACGCGGCCGGGCCGCATCGTCGCGCAAGGGGGCAGCGCCGGCGGCATGCTGATGGGCGCGGTCGCCAACATGGCGCCGGAGCTGTTCGCCGGGATCGTCGCGGAGGTGCCGTTCGTGGACGTGCTCGCCACCATGCTCGACGACACGCTGCCGCTGACGCCGCCGGAATTCCCCGAATGGGGCAACCCCATCGCCTCGCGCGCCGACTACGCCCTCATCGCCTCCTACTCGCCCTACGACAACGTGGCGGCGAAGCCCTATCCGAACATCCTCGCCACGGCGGGCCTAACCGATCCCCGCGTCATGTACTGGGAGCCTGCGAAGTGGATCGCCCGGCTGCGCGAGGTCTCGACCGGCGACGCCCTGACGCTGCTTCACACGCGCATGGCGGCGGGCCACGCCGGCTCGCCCGGCCGTTTCGACCGGCTGAAGGAGGTGGCGCTGGTCTACGCCTTCGGGCTGATGGTGACGGACAAGGCGTGATCAGGGCGCGGCGTGACCGCGCGCCGCGCCCGGCTCCGGTTGGACTTGCGCGTCTGCGTGGTCTATGGAACCGGAGTCGTCCGCGATCCAAGCACTTTGAGGTGATCCCATGGCCGAGCCCGCCAAGAAGCTCCACCAGGCCCCCGCGCCCGCCGCCGAATTCAACTGGGAAGACCCGCTCGATCTCGAATCCCAGCTCACCGGGGACGAGCGGATGATCCGCGACTCCGCCCGCGCCTTCGCGCAGGACAAGCTGGCGCCGCGGGTGAAGGAGGCGTTCCGCACCGAAACCTTCGACCGCGCCATCATGATCGAGATGGGCGCAATGGGTTTTCTCGGCGTCATGACCGCCGAAGCCTACGGCGGATCGGGCCTCGGCTACGTCGCCTACGGCCTCATCGCCCGCGAGATCGAGCGCGTCGATTCCGGCTACCGCTCGGCGATGAGCGTGCAGAACTCCCTCGTCATGCACCCGATCGAGGCCTACGGCAGCGAGGAGCAGCGCCGCCGCTATCTGCCGAAGCTCGCCACCGGCGAGCTCGTCGGCTGCTTCGGCCTGACCGAGCCCGACGCCGGCTCCGATCCCGGCGGCATGAAGACCCGCGCCCGGCGGCTTGCGGGCGGCGGCTTCGAGCTCACCGGGTCGAAGACGTGGATCTCCAATTCGCCCATCGCCGATCTCGCCGTGGTGTGGGCGAAGCTCGGGGACGAGGGCATCCACGGCTTCATCGTGGAGCGCGGCGCGAAGGGCTTCACCACCCCGAAGATCGAGGGCAAGGTGTCGCTGCGCGCCTCGATCACCGGCGAGATCGTGCTCGACCGGGTTGAAGTGCCCGAAAGCGCGATTCTTCCCAACGCCCGCGGTCTCGGCGGCCCGTTCGGCTGCCTCAACAAGGCCCGCTACGGCATCGCCTGGGGCACGATGGGCGCCGCCGAGGACTGCTGGTTCCGGGCGCGCCAGTACACGCTCGATCGCAAGCAGTTCGGCAAGCCGCTCGCCGCCAACCAGCTGGTGCAGAAGAAGCTCGCCGACATGCAGACCGAGATCGCGCTCGGCCTCCAGGGCGCGCTGGCGCTCGGCCGCGCGCTCGAGCGCGGCACGGCGGCGCCGCCCGCCATCTCGCTGATGAAGCGCAACAACTGCGGCAAGGCCCTCGACATCGCCAGGCTCGCCCGCGACATGCACGGCGGCAACGGCATCTCGGAGGAGTTCCACGTCATCCGCCACATGGTGAACCTCGAAACGGTGAACACCTACGAGGGCACGCACGACGTCCACGCGCTGATTCTGGGGCGGGCGCAGACGGGTCTCCAGGCTTTCCAGTGACCGGCGATGTTCGCCGGCTACGCCATCGCGCGCGAGGACCCGCGCGCGCCTGACGTGCGCGCGCTGCTGGCCGAGCTCGACGCCTACCTGCACGCGCTCTACCCGGCGGAGTCAAACCACATCATGGACGTGGACTCCCTCGCGCTGCCGGGGGTCGCGGTCTATGTCGTTCGCAAGGATGGCGCGCCGGCCGGCTGCGTCGCTATCGTCAACCGCGATGGCGAATACGGCGAGCTGAAGCGGCTCTACGTGCGGCCCGCCAGCCGGGGGCAGGGGCTGTCGCGCATCCTCATCGCCCAGCTCGAAACGGCGGCGCGGCTCATGGGGCTGCCGCTGATCCGGCTCGAAACCGGCACGCTGCAACCGGAGGCGCTCGGCGTCTTCGAGGCGGCGGGCTTCTGGCGCCGCGGCCCGTTCGGCGACTACCCGGCGGACGACCCGTACTGCGTGTTCATGGAAAAGGCGTTGTGACGGCCTTCCCGCTGGTCGAGGTTTCGGGTTCGCCGCGCCAGCGCGGCCGTCAGCACGGGGAGGCGGCGCGCGAACGCATCGCCTCAAGCGTCGATCTCTACCGCTCCCGCATGGCCGCGACCGGCGCAAGCCGCGACGAGACCGATGACGCCGCGCGCGCCTTCCTGCCCCGGCTCGAAGCCGTCGCGCCCGATCTCGTCGCCGAGATGGAGGGCGTCGCCGAGGGCGCGCACGCCACGCTCGCCGATATCGTGCTGGTCAACGCCCGCACCGAAATCGTCGCGTCGGCGCACGCCCGCCGCGCCGAACGCGACGGCTGCACCGGCGTCGTTGTGCTTCCCGGCCGCAGCGCCGACGGGCGCCTCATCCACGCCCAGACCTGGGACTGGCTCGCCCAATGCGCCGAGACCGCCATCGTGCTGCGCATCAGGGGCGAGACCGGCCCGGACATCCTCACCTTCACCGAAGCCGGCGGCCTCGCCCGTCACGGCTTCAACGCGGCGGGCGTCGCGATCAGCGCCAACTATCTCAGGTCGGATCGCGACTTCACGCAGGCCGGCGTCCCGCTGCCCGTCATCCGCCGCCGCGTGCTGGAGCAGCCGCATCTTGCGCCCGCCATGGGCCACGTGATCGCCACCCCGAAAGCCGTGTCCAACAACATGATCGTATCGCACACGCAAGGGTTCGCCGTATCGCTCGAATGCGCGCCGGATGAGGCGTTCTGGCTGACCCCCGACGACGGCCTCATCGTTCACGCAAACCATTGGCTGAGCGGCGCCGCCCGCGCGAAGCTCAAGGACACCGGGCTTGGCGGCGACCCCGACAGCCTCTACCGCGATTTTCTGGTGCGCGAGGCGCTGAAGGGAAAGCCCGCCATCTCCCGCGCCGATGTCGTCGCGGCGCTCACCGGCCGCTTCGGCCACCCTTATGCGGTGTGCCGTCCGCCCCTGCCCGAGCACGACGGCGACCTCTCGGCCACCGTGGCGCTGATCGTCATGGACCCCGACGCCCGCCACATGGACATCGCGCCGCTGCCGGCGCTCGGCCCCACCTTCACCCGTTACGCGCTCTGAGGCTGGAACAGCCGGATCGCCGCCGCCGGGCGCGCCGCCGCTTCGAGATACTGGAGCGCATACTCCGCATACGACCGGAAGACGTAGAGGTCGAAGCCCTCACCGCCGGCCAGCGCGTGGGTGAGCGCGGCGATCCCGGCGAAGCGCATCCGCCGCACCACGCCGGGCCTGCCGTCCTGAAGCGTCAGATCGGCGGACGTGCCCTTCATCAACACTTCCGCCGCGCCCGGGCCGGTGACGCGCAGGATGGCGCGCATGTCGCAGACGTCCACCGCCAGCGCGTGCACGCCCTTCAGTTCCGCCTGAAGCGCCGCCGTCAACGCCGCCGTCTCGCTGCGCGGGCAGGTGATGAGCCACTGGTCGAGCGAGAGCCAGAGGACGCTCAGCGCGCCGTGGCTCGCCGAGGTGCGCGGCATGTCCGGCAACGCCAGACCGAGCACGGTCTTCGCCGCCTTGCCGAAGGCGGCGTCGGCGAGGTGACCGCGCAGGTCGATCATGCCGCGGTCCGTCACCTCGGCGATGGAGACGACGCTGTCGCGGGCCGGGGTGCGGCCGGCGAGCGGCGTGCGATGGGTCAGGGTGTCAGCCATTCTGGCGCGCTCCCTCCTTGTCGTAGAATACGGGATCGCAGATCGTCGCCTTGACGACGCGCCCGCCCTCCAGCGGGAACGACAGCGTCTCGCCCATCCGGTTGCGGCCGTTGCGGATCAGCGCCATGGCGATCGAGCGCCCCAGCGTCGGGCTCATGTAGGTGGAGGTGACGTGGCCGATGGTCTCCATCGGCGGCTTGTCCTTCACCTCGACAACCGCGTGCGCGCCGTCGGGCAGAACCTCGTTCGGATCGACGGTGAGAAGCCCGACGAGCTGCTTGCGGTTCGCACCCTTGAGGAACGATTGCTCCAGCGAGCGCTTGCCGACGAAGTCCGCCTTCTTCTTCGAAACGAGGCCCGAAAGCCCCACGTCGTGCGGCGTCACCGTGCCGTCGGTCTCGTCGCCGATCACGATGAAGCCCTTCTCGGCGCGCAGGATGTGCAACGCCTCGGTGCCGTAGGGCTCGATGCCGAACTCGGCCCCCGCGCCCATCAGCGCGTCCCACAGGCTGCGGCCGTAGCCGGCCGGGCAGGCGACCTCGAACGACTGCTCGCCGGAGAACGAGATGCGGAACACCCTCACCGGCACGCCCGCCAGCGTCCCCGTCTTGTGCGTCATGAACGCAAAGCTCCCGGGGCTGAAATCGATATCGGACGAAAGCCACTCGATGGTCTGGCGCGCCATCGGGCCGGCCACGGCGAACTGCGCCCACTGCTCCGTCACCGGGGTGACGAACACGCGCAGCTCCGGCCACTCGGTCTGCAGCCACTCCTCAAGCCACGCGGCGATGCGGTCTGCGCCGCCGGAGGTGGTGTGCATCAGGTAGTGATCGTCGGCAAGGCGTGCGGTCACCCCGTCGTCGATGAGGAAGCCCAGCTCGTTGAGCATCAGCCCGTAGCGGCACCTGCCCACCGGCAGCGTGGAGAACACGTTCGTGTACATCCGGTCGAGGAAGGCGCCTGCGTCCGGCCCCTTGATCTCGATCTTGCCCAGCGTCGAGGCGTCGAGGACGCCGACCTTGCGGCGCACCGCCAGAACCTCGCGGTGGATCGCCTGCGCCTTCGTCTCGCCCGGCTTCGGATAGCAGTAGGCGCGCCGCCACAGCCCCACCGGCTCGAACGTCGCGCCGTTCGCCACGTGCCAGCCGTAGACCGGCGTCTGGCGCACGGGCAGGAACAGCGACCTGGTGTTGAGCCCGGCGATCGAGCCGAACGAAAACGGCGTGTAGGGAGGACGGAACGTGGTGACGCCGATTTCCGGGACCGACTTGCCGGTCGCCTGCGACAGCACGCCGAGTCCTGCGATGTTCGAGGTCTTGCCCTGGTCGGTCGCCATCGACCAAGTGGTGTAGCGCTTGGTGTGCTCGACCGAGGTGTAGCCCTCGCGCTGGGCGAGTTCGAGGTCGGCCACGGTCACGTCGTTCTGGTGGTCGATGAAGTGCTTGGCGCCCGCCGTGTAGGGCGCGCTGGCCGGCGAAAACCACATCGGCTCCATCGCCGCCTCGCCTGGCATATCGGCGCGCGACCAGGTGCGTTTCGCTTGGCCGTCGCCCGCGTCGCCCGCCGCGTGGCCGCTGCCGAGGCAGGAGGCGAGGTCGAAGGCGCCCGTCGCCGCCCCCGCCGCCACCATGGCGTCGTGGTGCTCGACCGGCTTGTAGCTGGCGATCCGGTCGTCCCAGACGATCTTGCCGCCGTTGTGGCGCCACAGGTGGACCACCGGGTTGAAGCCGCCGGAGACGCCCACCCAGTCGCAGCCGATCTTCTCTTCCGCCAGCACGCGCGCGCCGCCGGCGCGGTAGGCGGAAACCTTCACCGCCTCGATGTCCTTGCCGCCGCGGGCCGAAACCAGCCCGGTGACGGCGCTGCCCGTCTCGATGCGCAGCCCCGCGCCGCGCGCCTCGTCGATGAGCGCGCCGGAGGGCTTGGCGCGGCAGTCGATGATGGCGGCGATGGAAGCCCCCGCCCGCTTCAGCTCCAGCGCGGTCGTGTAGGCGTCGTCGTTGTTGGTGAAGATGCCGCCGGTCGCTCCCGGCGACACGCCGTAGCGCGTGGCGAAGCCGCGCGCGGCGGTGGCCAGCATCACGCCCGGGCGGGCGTTGTTGGCGAAGGGGATCGGCCGCTCGATCGCCCCGGTCGCCAGCACGATGCGGCTCGCCCGCACCTTCCACAGGCGGTGGCGCGGCGCGCCCGCCCGGCGCGTCGCCGGGTTGTCGTCGCCAAGCCGCTCGAACAGCAGCGCCCAGTTGTGGTGGAAGTGCCCCACGGCGGTGGTTCGCGTCAGCACCTCGACGTTGCCGGCGGCTTCAAGCGAGGCGGCGCGCGCCGCCACCCAGTCGGCCACCGGCTTGCCGTCTATGGTTCCGCCGTGGAGGTCGCTCACCCCGCCGAGCGCCACGTTCTCGTCGGCGAGGATCACCCGCTGGCCGCTCGCCGCCGCCGCCTCCGCCGCGGCCAGCCCCGCCACGCCGCCGCCCACCACCAGCACGTCGCAGTGGACGTGGATCTGTTCGTAACTGTCGGGGTCGCGTCCGGTGGGCGCCTTGCCGAGGCCCGCCGCGTGGCGGATGAACGGCTCGTAGAACTGCTTCCAGAACGAGCGCGGCCACATGAACGTCTTGTAGTAGAAGCCGGCCGGCAAAAGCCGAGCAAACAGCGAGTTCACCGCCCCGATGTCGAACTCCAGCGACGGCCAGCAGTTCTGGCTCACCGCCTCCAGCCCGTCATGGAGCTCAACCTGCGTCGCCCGCAGATTCGGCTCGTGCCGCGCGCCCGTTCCCACGCCCACCAGCGCGTTGGCTTCCTCGGAGCCGAGGCCGACGACGCCCCGGGGGCGATGGTACTTGAAGCTGCGCCCGAACAGGCGCTGGCCGTTCGCCATCACCGCAGACGCCAGAGTGTCGCCGGGGTGGCCGTTGAGGCGCTTGCCGTCGAAGGTGAACGAGATGAAGCGGCTGCGGTCGATCAGCCGGCCGTGCGGGCTTGCAAGGCGATAGGGCTTTCCGGTCATTGGTGTTCGGTCCGCTTGCGGGTTCGCGCGGGCTTGCGTGCGGGTTCGGCAGAACCGCCGGGCGAGGCGGCTTCCAGCGCGGCGATCTTCGGCGCAAAGAACGCCGCCCATTCGCCCTTCGCCGCCTTCATCCAGGCGAGCGGGGGGAGCGCGGTGGCCGGGTAGCACGCCTTGAAGTCGAGGCTCACGGTGTCGCGCACGGCGTTGAACCACTTGCCGCAGCCGCGGTCGCAGCGCCAGCGCTCGAAGTGGATGCCCTTCGGGTTGTGGCGCAGGAACAGGTAGTCTCGCTGCTCGGCGTCTGTGACGTTCGCCGGGTCGTGCGAGGCCGGACGGCGGATGTGCGCCTGGCCGCCGTAGTGGAAATCGGCTTCCTCGCCGGCGACGCCGCAGACGGGGCAGGTGACGATCAGCATGACTTGCCCCCTCAGTGCGCCACCGCCGCCGCCACGCTCTCGTCGATCAACCGCCCTTCGAGAAAGCGGTTGAGGCCGAACGGCTCGGCGATCGGGTGCGGTCGGTCGTTGGCGATGGTGTCGGCGAACACGAAGCCGGAGCCGGGGATGGCCTTGAAGCCGCCGGTGCCCCAGCCGCAATTGACGTAGAGGCCCTCGACGTCGGTCTTCGACAGGATCGGCGAGCGGTCGCCGGTCATGTCGACGATGCCGCCCCACAGCCTCAGCATCCGCAGCCGGGAGATGATCGGGAACGTCTCCACGAGCGCCGTGACCGTATGTTCGAGCGCCGGGAAGGAACCGCGCTGCGAATAGTTGTTGTAGGGGTCGGCGCCGCCGCCGATCACCAGTTCGCCCTTGTCGGACTGGCTCATGTAGCCGTGCACGGTGTTGGCCATCACCACGCAGTCGATCACCGGCTTGATCGGCTCGGAGACCAGCGCCTGAAGGCACAGGCTCTCGATCGGCATGCG
>DAIODI010000096.1:0-10686 GCA_036746875.1 Aestuariivirgaceae bacterium
TCGGCTTGAAGCGGCGAAAACCGGCCGCTATAAGGCGCGCGCATCACGCAGGACGATGAAGATCAAGAGGACATCCCCGATGGCCGCCGAACGCACCTTTTCCATCATCAAGCCGGACGCGACGCGCCGCAACCTCACCGGCCGGATCAACGCCATGATCGAAGACGCGGGGTTGCGCATCGTCGCCCAGAAGCGGGTGCGGTGGTCGAAAGCCGACGCCGAGCAGTTCTACGGCGTGCACCGCGAACGCTCGTTCTTCAACGACCTCGTCGCCTTCATGACCTCCGGTCCGATCGTCATCCAGGTGCTGGAGGGCGAGGACGCAGTGGCGAAATACCGCAAGGTGATGGGCGCGACGAATCCCGCCAACGCCGACGCCGGCACCATCCGCAAGGCGTTCGCCGAGTCGATCGAGGCCAACTCGGTGCACGGGTCCGACAGCGCCGAGAACGCCAGGATCGAGATCGGACTGAACTTCACCCCGGCCGAAATCGTCGGCTGATCGGCCTCGCCGCTGCGCGCGGGGGGCGGTGGCGGGAGAACGTCATGTGGACGATCGCCTACATCGCCCTCATCGTCGTGGTGAACTGGCTGTTCGTCGCGCTGCCCTACTTCGAGACGCCGTTCGGCTCGTGGACGGTGGCCAATCTGGTGGTCGGGTTCGTCTTCATCCTGCGCGACATGGCGCAGCGCGAACTCGGCGCCAGAGTGCTGCTCGCCACTGCCTTCGCCGGGCTTGTGACCTACCTCACCGTCGATCCCGCCGTGGCGCTGGCGTCGGTGACGGCCTTCATGGCCTCCGAGATCGCCGACTGGGGCGTCTACACCGCCACGCGCAAGCCGCTCGGCGAACGAATCCTCTATTCGTCGGCCGTATCGACGCCGCTCGACACGGCGATCTTCCAGCACATGATCGGCATTCTGACGCCGGCCGCCTTCTTCCTCGAAACGCTGTCGAAGATGGCGGCGAGCGTCGCCGTCTGGTGGCTGCTCCGCCTGCGCGAAAGGGCGGAGAAGCCGCTCGCCTGAAGGCTCAGAACGTTTCCGTCCACGGCCGCACCTCGGTCTCGAACGACCAGGCCGAGCGCGGCTGATGCGCGAGGTGGAAATAGGTCTCGGCAATCGCGTCGGGGTCGATCGTCGCATCCGAGCCATCGGCCGGCCGGCCGATGCCGCCGTCGATCACCACATGGGCCACATGCACGCCCTTCGGCTGCATCTCGCGGGCGAGCGACTGGGCAAGACCGCGCAGCGCGAACTTGCCCATGGCGAACGGCGCCGAACGGGCATAGCCCTTCACGCTCGCCGAAGCGCCGGTGAACAGCAGCACGCCCGATCCGGCCGCAAGCATCGGCGGGAGGGCCGCCTGCGCCACCAGGAACCCGCCGCAGGCGGCGACGGCGCGGGCGCGCTCCACCTCGCCGGCGTCGAGATCGCCGAACGGTCCGCGCACACGCCCGGAGGCGTTGTAGACGACGACCGTGGGCGCGCCGCCCTGCTCACCGGCCGCCTCGGCGAACAGCCGGTCCACCTCGGCCTTGCGGGTGACGTCGCAGGCGAACGCCCGGGCGGCCGTTTCGACGCACCGCGCCGCCAGCTTGTCGGCGCGCCGCGCCGCCCGCGCCACCCGGTAGCCATCCCGGGCGAAGCGCCGGGCGAGGCTGGCGGCCAGGCCCGAACCGGACCCGGCGATCAACAGATGGCGCATCGGCGCATTGTCCTTTCCCTTACATGAAACGGTGGCGGCGATTGCGCAGCCCGCAGCGGCGCGGCTAAAACTGGGATCACCATCACCGGATCAGCGGTGTCCCGATGCCGACCTTCGACTTCCTGCCGTTGCCGACGCACACGCCAGGCACGGTACGCCACCTCCACGTCTGCCGCTATGGCAAGGCCGGCGCCCGGCCCAAGGTGTATGTGCAGGCGGGCGTCCACGCCGACGAGCTTCCCGCCAACCTGGCCGCGCATGGCCTGGCGCTGACGCTCGGCGCGCTGGAGGAGGAGGGCCGCATCACCGGCGAGATCGTGGTGACGCCGGTCGCCAACCCCGTCGGCCTGTCGCAGGTCATCCTGAACGATCTCCAGGGCCGCTACCACGCCGGACATGGCGGCAACTTCAACCGCGGCTGGCCGGACGTATCGGCTATTGTGGCCGAGCGCGCCGCCGGCCGCCTCGGCGCGGACCGGAAGGCCAACACCGAACTGGTGCGGGCGCTGACGCGCGATGCGCTCGACGAACAGACGCCGCGCGGCGACTACGAGGTGATGCGGCATACGCTGGCGCGGCTCGCCTGCGACGCCGATATCATGCTCGATCTCCACACTGACGCGGACGCCGTGATGCATCTCTACCTGGATCCGGACGACTGGCCGGCCGCCGCCGATCTCGCCGGGCTGCTCGACGCGATCGCGGTGATCTTCGCCCGCAACAGCGGCGACCGCCCGTTCGACGAGGCGATCCGGCAACCCTATCTTGCCGCCGCGGCGACGGGCGCGCCGCTCGCCGTGCCGATGAG
This sequence comes from Aestuariivirgaceae bacterium, assembly GCA_036746875.1. GTDB lineage: Bacteria > Pseudomonadota > Alphaproteobacteria > Rhizobiales > Aestuariivirgaceae > DAIODI01. Next base: position 2,517 of record DAIODI010000096.1, read on the forward strand.
CGTGACCGTGGAACTGCGCGGCGAGGAGGACACCGGCGCGAAGCTCACCCAGCGGGACGTTGCGGCGTTGATCGCGTTCCTGACGCTGCGGGGCGCCATCGCAGGCGCCGCGCCAACCGTGCCACCGTTCTCAGGCGTCGCCGGGCCTTACGAGGCCACCGATGTCCTCAAGGCCCCGGTGGCGGGCATTCTCGTGTTCGAGAAGCAGCCGGGCGATGCGGTCGCGGCAGGTGACGTGGTGGCCCGGATCGTCGACCCCTACGTCCTGCGCGGAGCAACCTCCACGCCGATCGTGGCGCGGCAGAGCGGGCGGATGTTGTCCCGCGCGCTGGGCAAGCTCGCGTGGCCGGGGCGGCAGATCGCCAAGGTGCACGGGCAAACGCCGTTACCGCACCGCACCGGCGCGCTGCTCTACGATTGACCGCCATGGCTCGGCGCGGGCTCATCGTCGGCGAGCACGATCGCCTGCGCCACGATGCAGCGCTCCCCGTTGAAGGTGATCGCGGGAGCGCCGTAAAGCACGTAGCCCTCGTCCAGCGCCTTCGACACGCGCTCGCAGAACGACTTGTCGTCCGGGCCGGTCAACAGCCGGTAGCGCAGCTTCGCCGGGGTTGCGGCGTCGGTCATGTGTTCTTGCTCCATTTCCCGTCGCGGTCCTGCCGCCAGTACACGACCTCATGGCCATTCGCGCGCGCCGCCTTCCACTCGGCCCGCGCCCGCTCCAGCGCCTCCGGCTCGCGCCCGTCGAAGATGACGATCGTGCGTTCCAGGCCGCCCGGATCGCCCAGGGGCGTTCGATCCACGCAGACGCGCACCTGGGGCGCGTTCGGCTCCTCCCCGGTTTCGGTGAACCACACGGGCTGGCGCGGCCCGTCGCCGTCGCGCGGCGTACCGTGCGGCAGGAAGGAATCGTCGCGGAACGTCCACAGCGCAGCCGAAAGCGACTCGGTCCGCTCCTCGCTCGCGGTGTGAACCACGGCGCGCCAGCCGCGCTCCATCACCTTCTCGAGGATAGGGGGCAGCGCGCGCTCCAGCGTGAACGCTTCAAGGTGGTAGAAGTGAATTTCGCCCATTACCGAGAAAGATGACCGCAAAGGCGGCCGTCCCGCAAGCCCGGCCGATCACGGCGCGGCTTGCCCTTGCGCCCGTTTCCTCGCCATAGTCGGCGCAACGGCACAAGCTGAGGGGACGAGCAAATGCGGGGAGCATGGGGGCTGGCGCTGGCGGCGCTTCTGGCGGGTTACGGGACGGTTTCGGCGCAAGGCGTCTGCGTCTGTTGCGATGGCGCGGCCACGCAGGCCTGCAGGCCGGCCTGCGCGGCCGCCCAGGCCGAAGCGGGGTTCTGCCGCCCGGCGATGATCTTTGCCGGCGATGCGGGAACGCCCGCCGGAACGAACCCGCTGCTGGCCCCGTCGCTCAAGTATCTCAGCCTCGGCGAGGCGTCGGCGGGCGATCTCGAATCGGTGCGGCAGTATCTCGAACTCTGGCGGCGGCGGTCGGAGGCGGCGTTCGGCGCGGCGACCGACAACTTCCGGGCGGGCGCCATCACCCGCAGCGCGTTCGACGAGGCGCGCACCCGCTTCGAGGCCGAACTCGTGAACTACCAACACGGCATGCGCGCCTACCGGGCGGCGCTCGCTCGCGTTGCAGGCGAGTGACCGTCAGTCGCCGTCGGAGTCGATCGCCAGCACCTTGCCGCAGTGCTTGCAGTGGACCGCGTCTGCGTCGTGCCGGAGCAGGCCGCAGTCGGGGCAGCGGTGATTGACCTTGGCGGGCCTCAGGCAGGTCTGCACCAGGCGGATGAACAGCCCGACGCCCAGCACCATGATGGCGATGGCGAGCAGCCGCCCATCCACGCCGACCAGCGTCACGTCGCCGAACCCGGTGGTGGTGAGCGTGGTGACGGTGAAATAGAGCGCGTCGAGGTAGGTGCCGATTTCCGGATTGCGGTCGTGCTGGACGACGTAGACCACCGCCGTCACGATGAACACGAACAGCGCGAGGTTGAGGACCGACTGGATGATCTCCTCGTTCTTGCGGAAGAAGGGCACGTCGCGGCGCAGATCGGCGAGCACGCGGTAGGAGCGCAACAGCCGCAGCGCCCGCAGCACCCGCAGGAAGCCCAGGTTCTCCAGCAGCAGCGGCGCGAGCAGGCTGACGATCACGATCGCGTCGGTGATGGTGATGGGGTTGAGAAGATGCCTGCGCCGGTCCGGCGCGATGAACAGCCGGGCGGCGAAGTCGAGAGACAGCAGGAAGGCGATCACAAGATCGAGCGCGATGATCGCCGGGGTGATCGGCAACGTCGCCTGCAGCAGAAACAGCGTGATGGTGGCGATGTCGAACGCCAGCAGCGCGTAACGAAAGCGAACCGCCTGGCGGCTGCGGCCCTCGTAGAGTTCCAGAAGCCTGACCTTGAGCCGCTCCCGCCGCTCGCCCATCGCGCCGCCCCCTGACTGACGACACTGGTAGCGGTTGCACGGCCGCAAAAAAAGAGCCGGGCGCGGGGCCCGGTCTTGAAGTTCCGAGGCAATCTGCGGAAGGAAGCACAACGCCTTGGCTACCGCGCCCTGAGAGTTTTGCGGCCCCGGCCCGGCCCTCAAGAAAAATGCTGCGACGCATCGAGGATTCCTGATGCGCCGCATGATCCGCCGGCACATGCATCCGGGCCGTTCAGGCCGTGCCTGCGGAATCGGCGCGCGAAATGCCGCTTCGGGCTTGGACCGGCCCCGGCGGGGCGGTTATGAAAGGCGCGCAGATGAATCGAGCGAGTGGGGGACGGACCCGTGAAATCGCATGCGCGGACGGTGATCGTGGGCGGCGGCATCATGGGGGTGGGCCTTCTCTACCACCTCGTCGAGGAAGGCTGGACCGACACGGTCCTGATCGAGAAGGGCGAACTTACCTCCGGCTCCACCTGGCACGCCGCCGGGCAATGCCCACACTTCAACGGCTCGCTGTCGCTGTCGAAGATCCACGACTACGGGACGAAGCTCTATCCGAGACTCCAGGACCTGACCGGCGAGGCGGTGTCGTGGCATGGCTGCGGCGGCGTGCGGCTGGCCGTCTCCGACGACGAGGTGGACTGGTTCAAATACGTCTACGGCGTCTCGAAGCTCGTCGGCTACCGGGCCGAGATCGTCGGGCCGGACGAGATCGCCAGGTATCACCCCTACCTTGAAACCTTCGGCGTGAAGGCAGGTTTCGTCACCTTCGACGACGGCCACGTGGCCCCCGCCGACGTGACCAACGCCATGGCCGCAGGCGCGCGCCGGAAAGGCGGCACGATCCACCGGCGCTGCAAGGTGGAGGACATCCGCCGCCTGCCGTCGGGCGAGTGGGAGGTGATCACGCCGCAAGGCGCCATCCGCTGCGAGCATGTGGTGAACGCCGCCGGCTCCTACGCCGACGTGGTGGCGGGCTGGACCGGCCATGTCGTGCCGATCGCCAACATGCTGCACCACTACATCATCACCGAGCCGCTGCAGGAACTGATCGACCTGCAAAAGGAGCTGCCGGTGGTGCGCGACCCCTATTCGCACTGCTACCTGCGCGAGGAAACCAACGGCATCCTCGTCGGCCCCTACGAGACCTCCGGCGCGCATATCTGCTGGGACGGCAAGCCGCCGTCGTGGGACTTCGAGAGCGAACTCATCGCGCCCGAAACCGACCGGCTGATACCATGGCTGGAGAAGGCGACCGAGCGGCTGCCGCTGTTCGGCAAGGCGGGAATCCGCTCGGTGATCTCCGGCGCGATCACGCACACGCCGGACTCCAACTTCCTGCTCGGCCCGGCGCACGGGCCCCGCGGCTACTGGATGGCGAACGGCGCCTCCATCGGCATCTGCCAGGGCGCGGGCGCGGGCAAGTATCTGGCGCAGTGGATGGTGCACGGCCAGGCCGAGATCAACATGCGCGAGTTCGACCCGCGCCGCTTCGGCGCATGGGCGGCGGGCCAGTATGCGGTGGACACCTCCATCGTCGACTACCACCATATGTACTACTGCTACCGCCCGGCGGAGCAGCACGATGTTGGCCGTCCGGTGCGCACCTCTTCGGTTTACGACAGGCTCCAGGCGCAAGGGGCGCAATTCCAGGCGATCATGGGCTGGGAGCGGGCGCGCTGGTTCGACGCTTCCGGCGGCGGCGAAGGCGAGCGCTACTCGTTCCGGCGCAACAATTCGTGGGAGCCGGTGCGGGCGGAGGCGCTGGCGGTGCGCAACGCGGTCGGCCTCATGGACCTCTCGACCTTCGCCAAGTACGAGGTGACGGGCAGGGACGCCGCGCGCCATCTCGACCAGCTGTTCGCCAACCGCATCCCCTCGAAGCCGGGCGGGATCGTGCTTGGCCACTGCCTCACCGAACAGGGTTTCATCGAAAGCGAGATGACCGTGACGAAGCTCGCCGACGGGCGCTTCTACGTGCTCTCCGCGGCGGTCGCCCAGCACCACGACTTCGACAAACTGGCGAACTCGGTTCCCGAAGGCTGGGACGTGACGGTTGAGGACGTGACCGACGCCTGGGGCTGCCTCGTGCTCGCCGGGCCGAGGGCGCGCGACGTGCTGGCGCAGATCACTGGCGCCGATCTCTCCAACGCCGCGTTCCGCTGGCTCACGGGCCGGGAAATCACCGCCGCCGGCGTCAAGGGCGTGCGCGCGCTCAGGGTCAGTTATGTCGGCGAACTGGGTTGGGAACTGCACTGCCCGATGGCCGAAATGCCGAAGGTGTTCGACGCGCTGATGGAGGCGGGCCGCGTCCACGGGATCAGGCTGTTCGGCGTCTACGCCATGAACAGCCTGCGCATGGAGAAGGCCTATCGCGGCTGGGGCGGCGACATCACCAACGAAGTCAACATGATCGAGGCCGACATGGAGCGCTTCGTGCGCTTCGACAAGGACTTCATCGGCAAGGCGGCGACCCTCAGGGCGAAACAGCAGGGACCGCGCTTCCGGCTCGCCTACCTCGAACTGGCGGCGACCGACAGCGACAGCCGCGGCAACGAGCCGGTCTTCGCCAATGGCCGGATGGTGGGCGTGACGACCGGCGGCGCATATGGCCACGCGGTGGAGAAGTCGCTCCTGTTCGCCTACCTCGAACCGGCGCTCGCCACGGAGGGCCAGGCGCTGGAGATCGAGATCTACGGCGAGCGCCACACGGCTCGCGTGATCGCGCAGCCGGCCTGGGATCCCGGCAACGACCGGCTCCGGAGCTGACCGCGCCCCGTGACGCAGGGCCGCGCAACCCCGCACGTCTTGCGTGGCGTCGTGCTGATGCTTGTCGCCATGGCGATCCTGCCGCTGCTCGACGGTTTCGCCAAGATTCTCGGCCAGCACCTGCCGGTGCTCCAGATCGTCTGGGCGCGCATGGTGTTCAGCACGCTCGTCACCCTGCCCTTCGTGCTGGCGCGCGGCCCGGCGCGCTGGTGGTGGCCGCAGAACCCCGGCGTTCTGGCGCTGCGCGGCGTTCTGCTGATGACCTCCACCTGGCTGTTCGTCACCGGGCTCAAGCATCTTCCCATGGCCGACACGCTGGCGATCTTCTTCGTCATGCCGCTGATCGTCACCGCCTTGTCGCCGCTGGCGCTGAAGGAGCCCGTGGACGCCCAGGCCTGGGCCGCCGTGGCGGTGGGCTTCGCCGGAACGCTCATCATCATCCGGCCCGGCTTCGAGGAGCTGAACATCGGCGTCCTCGCCGCGCTCGGGGCGGGCTTCTCGCAGGCCGTCTACATGCTGCTCACCCGCAAGATCGCCGGCGTGACCGACGCCATGGTGACGAACCTGCACACCAGCCTCGCCGGGGCGGTGATCGCATCCCTGCTTGTCCCCGCGGTATGGACGCCGCCGGCCATGACCGACTGGGCGCTGATGCTGGGGATCGGCATCGTCGCCGCCACCGGGCACTACTTCATCATTCGCGCCTACGACTTCGCCCCCGCTCCGGTGCTGGCGCCGCTGGCCTACACCGAGATGATCGGCGCGACCGTGATCGGCTTTCTCCTGTTCGGCGATCTGCCCGACCGCTGGACCATCACCGGCGTCGCGATCCTCATCGCCTCGGCGATCTACATCTCGCTGCGGCACCGGCGGCCACGGCGGGTTGAGCCGCCGGAAGCGGCGGGCTAAGCGTTCGCCATGCACATCACCGATCTGACCTACCGGATCGACGGCCGGCCCATCCTCGACCACGCCACGGCCGCCATCCCGGCCGGCCACAAGGTGGGACTGGTCGGCCGCAACGGCGCTGGCAAGTCGACGCTGCTCAAGCTGGCGCTGGGCCTGCTGCACCCCGACGAGGGCGCGATCACGCTGGCGCGCGGCGCCCGCATCGGCACGGTGGCGCAGGAAGCCCCCTCCGGCGAGCAATCGCTGCTCGACACGGTGCTCGCCGCCGAAACGGAGCGCGCCGCACTACTGGAGGAAGCCGAGCGCGCGGCCGACCCGCTCCGCATCGCCGCCATCCAGACGCGGCTTGCCGACATCGACGCCCACGCCGCGCCCGCCCGCGCCGCCACCATCCTCTCCGGCCTGGGGCTGACGCAGGCGCAGATCGAAGGCCCCTGCTCGGCGCTCTCGGGCGGCTGGCGCATGCGCGTGGCGCTCGCCGCGGCGCTGTTCGCAAGGCCCGACGTGCTGCTCCTCGACGAGCCGACCAACTACCTGGACCTCGAAGGCGTGATCTGGCTCAAGAGCCACCTCAAGGCCTACCGCGCGACGGTGATCGTGGTGAGCCACGACCGCGACCTCCTCAACGCGGTGGTCGATTCCATCCTGCACCTTGACCGCGGCGCGCTGACGCTCTGGCAGGGCGACTACGACAGCTTCGAACGGCAGCGGCGCGAACAGCAGGCGCTCAACGCCGCCATGCGCAAGAAGCAGGACGCCCAGCGCAAGCACATGCAGGCGTTCGTCGACCGTTTCCGCTACAAGGCCTCCAAGGCCCGCCAGGCGCAAAGCCGGCTCAAGGCGCTGGCCAAGCTCGAACCGCCGCCAGATCTCGTGGCGGAGCGCGGCGTGAGGCTTGCCTTCCCCAGCCCGGAGCGGCCGCTCGCGCCGCCGCTGCTGCGCTTTTCCGAGGCCGCCGCCGCCTATGATCCGGCGAAGCCGGTGCTGAAGCGGCTGAACCTCAGGATCGATCCCGACGACCGCATCGCGCTTCTCGGCTCCAACGGCAACGGCAAGTCCACGTTCGCCAAGCTGCTCACCGGCCGGCTCCGGCCGGTGGCGGGCGAGGTTGCGCACGACCCGCGTCTCAGGGTCGGCTACTTCGCCCAGCACCAGCTCGACGAACTGGACGGCGCGCGCACGCCCTGCGACTACATCCGCGACCTGATGCCGGACGCTCCCGACGCCAAACGCCGGGCGAAACTCGGCGCGTTCGGCTTCGGGGCGGACCACGCCGACAACCCCATCGCCACGCTGTCCGGCGGCGAGAAGGCGAAACTCCTGCTGGCGATCGCCACCTTCCACGCGCCGCACCTTCTGGTGCTCGACGAGCCGACGAACCACCTCGACATCGACGCCCGCGAGGCGCTGATGCTGGCGCTGAACGACTACGAGGGCGCGGTGGTGCTGGTGAGCCACGACCGGCGCCTGATCGAGACCTCCGCCGACCGGCTGTGGATCGTCGCGGACGGCCCGGTGCCGCCCTTCGACGGCGACCTCGCCGCCTACGCCGCGCGGGTGCTGGCGCGCGCCCGCGCCGGCCAGCCGCCGGCGGCGCGCGCCGCCGCGCCGCCCGGTCCGGCCACGCCCGCGCCGCCGCGCGTCAACACTGCGGCGTTGCGCCGGCGGGCCGACCAGGCCGAGGCCGCGATCCGGGCTCTGGAGGAGAAGATCGCCGTTCTCGACAGGGCGCTGCAAGACCCCGCCATCTACGGCGACGACCCCCGGAAGGCCGCCGACTTCGCCCGTCTGCGCACCAGGCTTGCGGACGATCTCGCCCGGTGTGAAACCGAATGGCTCGAAATCGAGGCGGCGCTCGACGAGGCGGCGCCGGCCGGTCGAACCTGAGACCGGCGGTCATGCTGGCGTCAGGGGGAGCGCGCGGCCAGAGCATCATGCCGCCAAGTGGATACCACTTGGCGGACAAAGATGATGCGAATACAAACAGATAGACCGGCCGGCCTGATTCAGTCAGGCCGGGACCCGCTCTAGCGTCCGGGCCGCCACGG
>DAIODI010000097.1:0-10609 GCA_036746875.1 Aestuariivirgaceae bacterium
GCGCGGAGGTGATCAAGATCGAGCCGCCGCAGGGCGACGAGACGCGCGGCTGGGGTCCGCCGTTCGCCGAGGGCGCGGCGAGCTACTTCCTCGGCGTCAACCGCAACAAGAAGGGCATGGCGATCGACCTCGGCCAGCCTGCCGGACAGGAGCTGCTGGGCCGCCTTCTCGAACAGGCGGATGTGTTCGTGGAGAACTTCAAGACCGGCACGCTGGAGAAGTGGGGGCTGGGCTACGCGACGCTGGCGCAGCGCTACCCGAGGCTGATCCACTGCCGGGTCTCGGGCTTCGGCGCGGACGGCCCCTACGGTGGCCTCCCCGGCTATGACGCGGCCATCCAGGCGATGGCCGGGCTCATGAGCATCAACGGCGAGAAGGATGGCGAGCCCTTGCGGATCGGCGTTCCGGTCGTCGATCTCGTCACCGGTCTCAACGCCGCCATCGGCGTCCTGCTGGCGCTGCATGAGCGCGCCGCCAGCGGCAAGGGCCAGTTCGTCGAGGCGGCGCTCTACGATTGCGGCGTTTCGCTGCTGCACCCGCACCTGCCGAACTACTATCTGAACGGCAAGATTCCGAAGAGCCTCGGCAACGCGCATCCCAACATCTGCCCGTACGATGTGTTCCAAACCGCCTCCGATCCGCTGTTTCTCGCGGTGGGGAACAATCGGCAGTTCGAGACCATGTGCGGGGTGATCGGGCGAGGCGATCTCGCCGCCGACGAGCGGTTTCGCGACAACGCCACGCGGCTGCGGCACGCCGACGCGCTCAAATCCGAGCTTGAGGCGGCGTTTGCCGGGCGCGACGGCGCGGCGCTCGCCCGCACGCTGATCGAGGCGGGCGTGCCCTGCGGCCCGGTGCGCTCCATCGACGCGGTGGTGGATGATCCGCACACGAAGCATCGCGGCATGGTGATCGAGGCGGAGGGCTATCGGGGAACCGGCGCGCCGGTGAAGCTGTCGCGCACGCCCGCGGCGTTCCGCGCCAGGCCGCCGGCGTTCGCCGAACATACCGACGCGGTGCTAGGCGAACTCGGCATCGACCCCGCGGCTTACCGCGACGTGCTGCCGCGCGACCGCAAGGGGTGACGGACCCGTTGGGTTGCGGCCGCCCCTTTCCCCCGCGGGCGGGCGCCATTACCTCAATGTCAACGCCCAAGACTCAACGCGCAATCGCAAGGTCGCCAGATGGGATCGTCGTTCGAAATCGCCCGCGTCGCCGGAACCTCGGTGCGGGTTCATGTGACCTTCTTCCTGCTCCTCGCCTTCATCGCGTGGATCAACTACGGCGACGGCGGCGGCTGGAACGCGGCGATTGAGGGCGTGACGTTCGTGATCGTGCTGTTCGCCTGTGTGGTGGCGCACGAGTTCGGCCACATCTTCGCCGCCCGCCGCTACGGCATCCGCACCCCGGTGGTGACGGTGCTGCCCATCGGCGGCGTCGCCTCGCTGGAGCGCATGCCGCAGAAGCCGTCACAGGAGATCGCCGTGGCGCTGGCCGGCCCGGCGGTCAACATCGCCATCGCCGTGCTGATCGTGCTGTTCGTCCGTGATCTGAGCCTTCAGAACAGCTACGGCGTGTTTTCGGGCGGCACGACCTTCCTGCAGGAGATCGCCTACGCCAACATCTTCCTCGCGGCGTTCAACATGATCCCGGCGTTCCCGATGGACGGCGGGCGGGTGCTGCGCGCGCTGCTTGCGGCGTGGCTGGGGTTCCGGCAGGGCACCCGGATCGCGGCGCTGCTCGGCCAGGCGCTGGCGGCGATGCTCGCGCTGGCCGCCATCGCCTATGGCATGCCGATCCTGTTCCTGGTGGCGCTGTTCGTGTTCCTCGCCGCCGGGGCGGAAGCCCGCGCGGTGGAGCGGGCGGCGCGCTATCAGCCCCAAAGCATCGTCCCGCCAGGCGGATACGGCCCTGCGGACAAGGACGATGCGAAACTCGGAAGATAGCGCCGCCGGCCGCCGCCCTCACAAGCCTGTCGCCCGAGTCCGCCGGTCAGAACACGGCATGGTCGCCGCGTTCCACCGAGGCGTCGCCCCTGATCAGGCGGGCATAGAAATCGAACAGGGTTTCGGTTCCGGCCGATGGCGTCGCGGCGGCGTCGTAGCGCCCGGTCGCCGGGTCCAGAACGAGCATCGACTCCGTGGCGTAATAGAGACCGATGCGCGCCAGCTCGGCTTTCCCGGCAAGCCGGGGCGCTGCGCGTTCGAGACCGCCGAGCACGGATACGACGGCCTTGAGAAGCGCCACCGGCACGCGCCTGAACCGAGGCTTGCGCCCGAGCAGGGCGAACAGGTGTTCGCCCTGCTGTCTCGGCGTGATCGCCTCGCCGGGGCCGCCGATCGGCAGCACCCGGTCATGGCGGCTCTCGTCGTCGATGCACTCGGCGATGAAACGGCCAAGATCGCCGTCGCTGATCGGCTTGCACGCCGTGACGTCGCCGTCGCCAAACACCAGGAACGGTTTGCCCCGCCTCACGCGATCGACCTGCCCGGACAACGACTTGAAGTAGGCCGTCGGCCTGACAATCGAGTAGGTTAGCCCCGACTCCATCAGGACCTTTTCGAAGGCCAGCTTGGCATGCTGGAAGGCGAGGCGTGGTTTCTGGACGCAGATCGCGGAGAGCAGCACCATGTGCCGCACACCGGCTTGCCTCGCCATGGCGAGCGCGTCCACATGCGCACGGTAGTCGATGGCCCACGCGTCGCCGGGCGCGCCGGTGCGCGACGCCATGCACGACACCAGCGCGTCGAAGCGTTCGCCGCGCAAACCGTCGCGGGCGATGGAGGCCGGATCGGTCGCGTCGCCGAAACGCACGGCGCAACCGTCGAGCAGCTTCGCGCTGTCGGCGGGCGTGAGCGCGCCGCCGACGCCGGCCCGGGGCCGCACCAGACAGACGACCTCATGATTGCGCTGCGACAGGGCGCGGGCCGTCGCGCGGCCGATGGCGCCGGTGGCGCCGAGGACAAACACGCGCTTGCGCCGGACGCTCTCCGTCGCCGCCGTCACGTCGTCTCAACCTCTACGCCGGCGGTTGCGAGCGCGGTTGCGAGCGCGCCCTTCGGCGTCCGGTCGCAGACGCGCACGTCGAGGCGCGCCAGCGGCGCCACCCGCACCAGCGCCCGGCGGTTGAACTTGCTCTGGTCGCACAGCACGACGACGCGGGAGGTGCGCTCGATCAGCGCGCGCTTCACTTCGGCGTCCTCGGGGGAATAGTCGTAGGCGCCTTCCGGGGTGAGACCCGAAACGCCGAGAAAGAGCAGATCGAAGTGGAAAGCCTGGATCGCCGCCACCGCGCTGCTGCCGCAGATCGACAGCTCCTCGCCGCGCACCCGCCCCGCCGGGAGGTAAACCGGGCTCGGCTGGTCGGCCAGCACGGTGGCGACACGGACGCTGTTGGTGACGATGGTGAGCCGCTCGCGCCCGACCAGGCGGCGGGCGAGCTCCAGCGCGGTCGAGCCGGTGTCGATGGCGATCGACTGGCCAGGGTTCACCTTCTGCGCGGCGGCCTGCGCGATGGCCGCCTTGGCTTCGGCGTTGCGCCGCCGCCGCGCGCCGAAGCGCGGCTCCTCGGGATCGAACACCGTCTCGCTGACCGGCAGCGCCCCGCCGTGGGTGCGCCGGATGGCTCCGGAGCGCTCCAGCCGGACGAGATCGCGACGAACGGTGATCGCCGAAACGCCCGTCGCGGCGGCAAGCTCGCCGACGCTCATGAAACCGCTGGCGGCGAGCCGGTCGAGCAGTCCGGCCTGCCGGTCGTGGGGATTGCGGACGGCCGTCACGAATGATCGCTTTCAATCATGGTTGGCGCTCAATGTAGTGTGCAAAGTGTAAAACTCTCCACTTGCCCTGACCATAGCCTTGTTGAATAGTGATCGAAAACGATCACACCAAGGGAGCGCCCGGCGTGCTGGAGCGGCTGAACGGAAAACGCGCCGTCGTCACCGGCGCGGCGAGGGGCATCGGCGAGGCGATCTGCGCCACGCTCGCCGCCGCCGGAGTGCGCGTCGCCGCGTGCGACCTGGACGAGGCCGGCGCGCGGTCGCTCGCTGGCCGCCTCGGCGGAGGAGCCGCAGGGCTCGCCATCGACGTGACGAAGCGAGCGAGCGTAGAAGCCTGCCTCGCCGAGGTCGAGGCCCGGTTCGGCGGCTACGACATTGTCTGCGCCAACGCCGGCGTCTCCACCATGCGCCCGGTCGTCGATCTCACCGACGAGGAATGGGACTTCAACTTCGACGTCAACGCCAAGGGCGTCTTCCTCACCAACCAGATCGCGGTGCGCCACTTCATCGCCACCGGCGCCCGCGGCGTCATCGTCAACACCGCCTCGCTCGCCGCCAAAATGGGCGCGCCGCTGCTGGCGCACTACTCGGCCAGCAAGTTCGCGGTGGCGGGCTTCACCCAGGCGCTGGCGAAGGAGGTGGCGGGCCATGGCATCCGCGTCAACTGCGTCTGCCCCGGCTTCGTGCGCACCTCCATGCAGGACCGCGAGGTGGTGTGGGAGGCGACGTTGCGCGGCATGACCCCGCAGGCGGTGATCGACGAGTATGTGGCGACGACGCCGCTCGGCCGCCTTGAGGAGCCGGACGACGTGGCGAAGACGGTGCTGTTCCTGGTCTCCGATCTCGCCGGGTTCGTCACCGGCGAGGCGCTGAACGTCACCGGCGGCGTGCGGATGGACTGACGCGAGATGAAGCGGGCCCTTTACACGATCCTGCCGCATGTGGTGCTGAGCGCCTTCTCGCTCGCCATCCTGCTGCCGCTGCTGTGGGTCGTTCGGGTGTCGCTCACCGACAAGCTGACCGCCTACAGGATCCCGCCGGAGATCGGCACGCTGGGGCTGATGAACTACCACGACATCTTCACCCGCTACCCGTTCGTGACGTGGTTTTCGAACAGCCTGCTCGTGGCGCTGCTCGCCACCGCCATTTCGCTCCCCGTCGCCACCGCGATGGCCTACGCCTTCGCCCGCTTCAACACCGGCGGCTCGCCGTTGCGGCTTGGCGTGCTCGCCAGCCAGATGCTGCCGCCGATCATCCTGGTTCTGCCGCTGTTCGGGATGTTCCTTCTGGCGCATCTGACGCAGAGCCGCGCCGGCATCGTCATCGCGCACCTCACCATCGCGCTGCCGTTCCTCGCCTGGATGCTGGTGTCGTTCTTCGAGGGCGACGCGGCGCGGCTGGAGGAAGCCGCGCGCGTGGACGGCGCGACGCGCTGGCAGGCGTTCCGCTACATCGCCGTGCCGGTGGCGGCGCCGGGAATCCTCGCGGCGGGGCTGCTCGGCTTCATTCTGAGCTGGAACGAGTTCCTGTTCGCGCTGGTGCTTTCGGGTCCGCAGTCGCAGACGCTGCCGGTGGGTCTCGCCAGCCTCGAAACCCACGCCGGCGGCGAGATCGCGCCGCTGGCGGCGGCGACTGTGGTGGCGCTCCTGCCGGTGTTCATCCTGCTGCCGTTCCTGCGCAAGCATCTGATCAAGGGGTTGTCGCTTGGGGCCCTCAAGTGACCGCCGTCGCCAACAAAGGGCCGACAGGGAGACGAACATGCTGAGGCAATGGCTTTTGGGCGTGGCGTTCGCCACCTCGCTCTCGGGAACCGCCCTTGCGGAGACGGTGAACATCCTCATGGAGGGCGTGCCGGACACCGAGTACGTCAAGTCGCTCCTGCCGGAGTTCAAGGCGGCGACCGGCATCGACGTGAACCTCGAGGTCGTGAACTACGCCGAGATGCACACCAAGCTGGTGCCGCAGCTCGTCGCGCCCAAGGGCAGCTATTCCGCCATCGTGGTGGACTTCTACTGGGTGGGCGAATTCACCAAGGCCGGCTGGCTTCAGCCGCTCGACGAGCGCATCGCCGCCGACAAGGTGGACACCTCCGTCTACGTCCCGGCGATGATGGATCTCGTGGGCAAGGTGGACGGCGTCACCTACATGCTGCCGTTCTACAACTACGCCATGGGACTTCTGTACCGGAAAGACCTCCTGGCCGACGAGAAGAACAAGGCCGACTTCAAGGCGAAGTACGGCATGGAGCTCGGACCGCCGAAGACCTGGGACGAGTACCTGAAGCAGGTCGAGTTCTTCACGAAAGACGGCATGCACGGCGTCGTCAACCAGGGCCTCCGTCCTGACCCGATCGCCATGGAGTGGTCAAACTACCTGTTCGCCAACGGCGGCGAGTATCACGACGCCAACTGGAACGCGACGCTCAACACGCCGGCGGGCGTCGCCGCGCTCGAACAGTACACGACCAACGTCAACACGTTCGGCCCGCTCGGCTCGGCGTCGTTCTCTTTCGACGAGGCGTTCAACGTGATGGCGCAGGGCAAGGCCTACAGCTACATCACCTACAACTTCTTCCGCGCCGCCATCGACGATCCCTCGAAGTCGTCGGTCGTCGGCAAGGTGGAGATCATGCCGGTGCCGGGCCCGACGCCCGACAAGGGCGGCAGCCTGAACGGCGCCTGGGGCTGGGCCATTCCGAAGTCGAGCCCGAATCCGGACGCCGCCTGGCGGTTCCTCAAATGGGTCGAGTCGAAGGAGATCGCCAGAAAGCGCGCGCTGCAGGGCGGCTCGCCGACCCGCACCGACGTGTTCGACGACCCGGACGTGAACGCCAGGTTCCCGCACGCCCAGGCGCTGAAGCAGATGCTGCTCACCAGCCATAACTTCCCGGTGTTCACCTACACCCCGCAGCTGGTCGAGGTGCTTGGCCGCGAGCTTTCGCTGGCGGTGGCGGGCGAAAAGAAGCCGGCCGAGGCGCTCGGCGCGGTTGAGGTCGAGATGAACGAACTCGCCCGCAAGGACGGCAAGCTCAAGTAAGGTTCGGACCGCGGGGGCCTGACATGGGCCAGCATCTTTCAAGCGAGGCGGCGGATCGCCGCTTCGGCTGGCTCATGTCGGCCCCGGGGCTCGGTCTGCTTATGCTTGTCGTGCTGTTTCCGGTGTTCTGGGCGCTCTACACCAGCGTCCACGACTACACGCTGATCAATCCGCACTTCGATACGTTCACCGGCGCGGAGAACTACCGCAAGGCCATCGCCGATCCGGAGTTCCGGCACAGCCTCACGCTCACGTTCTGGTTCGTGATCACCGTGGTGGCGCTCGAGTTCGCGCTGGGCTTTCTCATCGCGCTGATGCTCAACAGCGTCGAGCGATTCAAGCCGATCTACTACGGCATCCTGCTGTGCCCGCTGCTGATGAACCCGGTGATCGTCGGGCTGATCTGGCGGATGTTTCTCCACCCTTCGCTGGGCATCGTGAACTATCTGCTCGGGCTTGCGGATATCCCGCCGGTCAACTGGCTCGGCTCGACGAAGGTGGCGTTCTGGACGATCGTGATGGTGGACATCTGGCACCAGGTGTCGTTCATGATCGTGCTGCTGCTGGCCGGGCTCTCGGCGCTGCCGCGCGAACCCTACGAGGCGGCGCGGGTGGACGGGGCGAGCCCGCTGCAGTCGTTCATCCACATCACCCTGCCGCTGATGCTGCCGGTGATCGCGGTGACGCTGCTGATCCGGATGATCTTCGCGGTGAAGACCTACGACCTCGTCTACATCATGACGCGCGGCGGCCCCGGCGTCTCCACCGATCTCGTCAGCTACTTCATCTACCGCACCGCGTTCGTCGGCCTGAACATCGGCGAGGCCTCGGCCATGTCGGCGATCCTGCTCGCCGTCATCCTCGCGCTCACCGCCTGGCTCCACCGCTATATGCGATCCCTCGCCTGAAGGCGCACAATGGCCTCGATCACGCTCACCGGCATCGACAAGATTTACCCCAACGGCGTTCCAGCCGTGAAGAACGTGTCGCTCGACATCGCCGACGGCGAGTTCATGATCCTGCTGGGGCCTTCGGGCTGCGGCAAGTCCACGACGCTGCGGATGATCGCCGGTCTCGAGACGATCTCCGCCGGCGACCTGCATATCGGCGGCAGGCGGGTCAACGACGTCGATCCCGCTGACCGCGACATCGCCATCGTGTTCCAGAACTACGCGCTCTATCCGCACATGACGGTGACGCAAAACCTGGCGTTCGGCCTGAAGCTGCGCGGCGTGGCGCGCCAGGAGATCGACCGGCGGATCGCCCGGATCGCCGCCATGCTGGGAATCGAGCCGCTGCTCGCCCGCAAGCCGTCGGAGCTTTCCGGCGGCCAGCGCCAGCGCGTCGCGCTGGGGCGCGCTCTGGTGCGCGAGCCGCAGGCCTTCCTGCTGGACGAGCCGCTCTCCAACCTCGACGCCAAGCTGCGCGCCGCCATGCGCACCGAGCTCATCAAGCTGCACCGCACCGTGGGCACCACGATCGTCCATGTCACGCACGACCAGGTCGAGGCGATGACCATGGGCCAGCGCATCTGCATCATGAAGGACGGCGAGGTGGTGCAGGTGGGCGCGCCGATGGACGTCTACCGTAATCCGGCGAACACGTTCGTCGCCGGCTTCCTCGCCAGCCCGCCGATGAACCTCGTCTCCGGCCGCCTCGAGGCGGACGGGCGCGGCGGCCTCGCGGTGGTCATCGAAGGGGCGCGGCTGCCGCTGCCGCCGGAGCTTCGCGCCGGCTACGCCTCGCACGCCGGGCGCGAGGTGATCGTGGGTCTGCGGCCCGAGGACTTCCACCTGACCGGGGCAAGAGGCCGCCCGCGCATCGAGCTTGTCGCCGTCGCCGCCGAGGTGCTCGGGCCGGAAGTGATCCTCGTCGGCTCGGCCGGCTCCGGCGCAGGGCCGGAAGTCCAGGTGCGGATGCCGCGCGACTTCCGCGCCACGCCGGGAGAGCGCGTGTCCCTCGCCTACGACGTGTCGCAGATCCAGCTGTTCGATCCCGCCACCACGCGCGCGCTGGCGCGCCCTCGCCTGACCTGACCGACGGAGTGCCCCATGCTCAAGGAAACCTTCGGCGTCGCCAAGCCGATCATCGCGATGATTCATTTTCCGCCGCTGCCGGGCTCGCCGCTCTATGACCCGAAGGGCGGCCTGCAAAAGATCCTGGACAGCGCCGCCGCCGACATTTCGGCGCTCCAGGCGGGCGGCGTCGATGCGGTGATGTTCGGCAACGAGGGCGACCGGCCCTACCTGCTCAAGGCCTCGCCGGTGTCGCTCGCCGCCTACGGCGCGCTGGTGGGCGAGCTGAAGCGGCTGGTCAAGGTGCCGTTCGGGGTCAACTACCTCTGGGACCCGGTGGCGAGCGTGGCGCTGGGGGTGGCGTCCGGGGCCACGTTCGTGCGCGAAATCTTCACCGGCGTCTACGACTCCGACATGGGCCTGTGGGCGCCGGACGCCGCCGCCGCCGTGCGGTTGCGCGCCGACGCCGGCCGGCCCGACCTGAAGCTCCTCTACAACATCAACGCCGAGTTCGCCTCGCCGGTCGGCACGCGCAGCATCGGCCAGCGGGCGAAGAGCGCGGTGTTCGCCTCGCTCGCCGACGCCGTGCTCGTCTCCGGCCCGATGACCGGCGAGGCGGTGGAGCTATCGCAGCTCAAGGAGGCCCGCGCCGCCGTGCCTTTGACGCCGCTGTTCGCCAACACCGGCGTCAACATCGACAATGTGGAGGCGATCCTCGCGGTCGCCGACGGTTGCATCGTCGGCACGCACTTCAAGGTCGATGGCGACACGGGGAAGAACGTCGACGGCGCGCGTGTGAAGCGCTTCATGGACAAGGTTGCGAAACTCCGCTGAGGTCATGGCCGTCTTTCTCGGACTCGACATCGGCACCACCTCGACCATCGGCGTCCTGATCGACGCCGCCGGCCGCACGCTGGCCGTCGCCTCGCGCCCGGTCGAGCTCCACTCGCCGCACGCCAACTGGGCCGAGGAGGACCCGGCGCAGTGGTGGGCGAACGCCGGCGAGATCACCCGCGAGCTGCTGCGCAGCGCCGCGCTCGCGCCGGAGGCGGTCGCCGGGGCCGGCGTGACGGGGATGCTGCCGGCGCTGATCCTGCTTGACGCCGACGGTCGTCCGGTGCGGCGCAGCATCCAGCAGAACGACGCCCGCGCCATCGAGGAACTGCGCGCCTTCGCGGCGAAGCGGCCGGAAGCCGAGTTCGTCGCCATGACCGCGACCGGCTACAGCCAGCAGCTCATCGGGCCGAAGCTCGCCTGGATCGCCCGCCACGAGCCGGCCGCCTATGGCAGGGCGAAGGCGCTGGTGGGCGCCTCGGACTACATAACCTTCAGGCTTACCGGCCGTTTGCAGGTGGAGCACAACTGGGCGCTCGAGTCGGGCTTCGTCAATCTCGACACCGCAGCCTACGATCCGGTCCTCGTCGCCCAGGCCGGCGTCGACGCTTCGCTGCTCCAGCCGATCCGCCGCAGCGAGGCGATCGTCGGGCGGGTCACGGCCGAGGCGGCGCGCCACACGGGACTTGCAGCCGGAACGCCGGTGGTGGCGGGGTGCGCCGATCACGTCGCGTCGGCGTTCGTATGCGGCGCCTCGCGAAACGGCGACCTCGTGGTGAAGTTCGGCGGCGCCGCCGACATACTCCTCTCCTCCGACCGGCCGGTGCGCGACCGCCGCCTGTTCCTCGATCATCACATCGTGCCGGGGCTGTGGTTCCCGAACGGCTGCATGGCCGCCGGCGGCAATCTGCTCAACTGGGTGATCGCGCACTTCGGCAAGGCGGA
>DAIODI010000098.1:0-10586 GCA_036746875.1 Aestuariivirgaceae bacterium
GCGCCCTCCCCAGGCCCGGCGTGGCCCGGCGCGGGGCGGCGGTGCGGTCCACGCTGCTTCGTCACTCCGGCGTCCTCGCCGGGTTCCGCAACGTGCTGCCGCCGCGGCTGGGCGGCGCGGCGTCGCGCGGCGACTATCTCACCCTCGGCAAGCTCGGCTTCGCCATGCGCCGGCTCGGCCGCGATGACATGCGCGAGTTCCTGCGCCTCATCCTCATCAACGTGGCGGATGTGCTGGAGGAGGAGCTGACCGACGACCGGCTCAAGGGCCTCCTCGCCTTCGACGCCACGCTCGGCGTCCACATGGGCCCGCGCTCGCCCAATTCGCTGATGAACCTCTGGTATCGCCTGTCGGGCCAGGTCAACGGGGAGCGCGGCGGGCTCGCCGTGCCGAAGGGCGGCGTCGGCGCGATCGCCCGGCGCCTCGCCTCCCGCATTCAGGCGGCGGGCGGCGACATCCGGCTGTC
The DNA here is from genome assembly GCA_036746875.1 of Aestuariivirgaceae bacterium. Taxonomy (GTDB): domain Bacteria; phylum Pseudomonadota; class Alphaproteobacteria; order Rhizobiales; family Aestuariivirgaceae; genus DAIODI01. The sequence goes on from DAIODI010000098.1 coordinate 467, forward strand.
GGCGCGGGTGGCGCGCATCGATGTGGACAACGACCGCGCCGCCGGGGTGACGCTGGACGACGGCGAGCGCATCGCCGCGCCCGTCGTTGTGTCGGCGACCGCGCCACAAACCACGTTGCTCCGCCTTCTGGGGCCTCGCCACCTCGACACCGACACGGTGCGCCGCCTGCGGGCGATCCGGGCGCGCGGCGGCGCGGCGAAGCTGCATCTGGCGCTTGATGGGCCGCCTGGCTTCCAGGGGCTAGACCCGGCGAGGGCGGGCGCGCGGCTCGTCATCGCCCCATCGATCGACCATGTCGAGCGGGCGTTCAACCCGGCGAAGTACGGCGAGGCGTCGCCGGAGCCGGTGATGGAGATCACGATCCCGTCCGTGCACGAGTCCTCGCTCGCGCCTCCCGGCCGGCACGTGCTCTCGGCGATCGTCCAGTATGCGCCCTACCGGCTGAAAGGCGGCTGGGACAGGGGCCGGGCGCCGTTCATCAAAACCTGCATGGACACGCTTGAGGTCTATGCGCCGGGGATCGGCAAACAGGTGCTGGCGAGCGAGCTTCTCACGCCGGCCGACATCGAGGCGCGCTACGGCATGCCCGGCGGCCAGTGGCACCACGCCGAACTCTCTGTCGAGCAGCTGTTCATGCTGCGCCCCACGCCGGGGCTTGCGCGCTACCGCACGCCCGTTGAAGGGCTGTGGCTGGCCTCCGCCGGAACGCATCCCGGCGGCGGAGTCTCCGGCACGCCCGGCGTGAACGCGGCGGAGGCGGTCATCCGCGACGGGGGGCGGCGATGACGGCGGGCGACCCGCTGCACTTCCGCTCGCCGCTGGAACGCTCGCCGTTCTGGCCGCGGCTCGAACCGCTCAACCGGCGCAGCGAATGGGCCCCGTGGGCGGGCTACGTCACGCCGCTGTCGTTCGGCGACATCACCGCCGAATACACCGCCATCCGCAACGCCGCCTCCGTGTACGACCTCACGCCGATGGTGAAATACGCCATCGAGGGGCGCGATGCGGAGAGCTATCTCAACCGGCTCACCGTGCGCGACGTGGGCAAGCTGCAGCCGGGCGCGGTGCACTACACGGTCTGGTGCGACGGCGACGGCAAGGCGCTCGACGACGGCACCCTGTTCCGCCTCGCTCCCGACCGCTTCCGCCTGTGCTGCCAGGAACGGCATCTGCCGTGGCTGCTCGATTCCGCCGCAGGCTTCGAGGTGGAGGTGCGCGAGGTCACCCGGGAGATCGCGGCGCTGGCGCTCCAGGGGCCGACATCGTTCGCCGTGCTCGACGCCATGGGCCTTTCGGCGGCGCGCGATCTGAAACCTTTCCGCATGAAAGCCGTCAGGGCGGGCAAGGCGGGCGAGATCCTTGTCTCGCGCACCGGGTTCACCGGCGACCTCGGTTACGAACTCTGGACCACGCCGGAGAAGGCGCTGGCGCTGTGGGATCTCGTGTTCGACAGGGGCGGGCCGCACGGTGTGCGCGCCATCGGCTCCTCGGCGCTCGACATGGCGCGCATCGAGGCGGGGTTCATCGTCACCAACCTCGATTTCATCGCCGGGGAACAGGCGCTCAGGCCGAGCCGGCGCCGGTCGCCGTTCGAGCTGTCGCTCGGCTGGATGATCGATTTCGCCAAGGGCCACTTCAACGGCAGGCGGGCGCTTCTGAAGGAACAGGCGGCGGGCGGCGGCAGGTGGGCGCTTGTCGGGCTCGACATCGAGGGCAACATTCCGGCCGAACGGGCGCTGATCTACCAGGCGAAGACGCGCGAGGTGGGCCATGTCACCGCCGCGATCTGGTCGCCGTCGGCCAAGCGCAACATTGCCCTGGCGTTCCTTGAACGGCCCTTCGACGCGGCCCGCTCGGGGGAACTCTGGGCGGAGATTTACGCCGAGCGGGAGCTCCAGTACGAGAAGATGATGGTCCGGGCGAGGATCAGCGCGCGGCCGTTCTTCGATCCGCCGCGCCGCAAGGCGACGCCGCCGGGCATGGTCTGAAGCCGCCTCAACCGGTGACGAACCGCCGCCGTCGCCCTATCTAGGGGCGATGGCGCTCAATCCCCATCCCTCGTCGTGGCTCCATCCCACCCCGCAGGGGCTGTGGTGCGAACCTGGCGGTTTCTTCATCGATCCGGTGCGGCCGGTGGATCGCGCCGTGATCACCCACGGCCACAGCGACCACGCGCGGCCTGGCCACGCCGCCGTCCTCGCCACGCCGGAAACGCTGGAGATCATGCGCACGCGGCTGCGCGAGGGCGCGGGCGGCTCGCTCGAACCGCTGCGCTATGGCGAAACGCGCCGCATCGGCGCGGTGGACGTCACGCTGCATCCGGCGGGACACATCCTCGGATCCGCGCAGGTGAAGCTCGTCCACGCGGGAACCTGCGCCGTGGTCTCGGGGGACTACAAGCGGGCGCCCGATCCGACCTGCGCGCCGTTCGAGCCCCAGCGCTGCGACCTGTTCGTCACCGAAGCGACGTTCGCGTTGCCGGTGTTCCGGCATGCCGACGCCGGTCTCGAGGCGCGACGCCTTGTCGCCTCGATCGCCGCAAACCCGGACCGGGCGCATCTGCTGGGCGTCTACGGTCTCGGCAAATGCCAGCGGATGATCCGGCTGGCGCGCCAGGCGGGTTACGACCGCACCATCTATCTCCACGGCGCGCTTGAGGCCCTGTGCGCGCTCTACGAGCGCCACGGCGTGCCGCTGGGGCCGCTTCAGCCGGCCGGGTCGCTGCAGCCCGAAGCGTTCGCCGGGGAGCTTGTGCTCTGCCCGCCGGGCGACCTCGGCTCGCGCTGGACGCGCCGGCTGGGCGATCCGCTCACCGCCTTCGCCTCAGGCTGGATGCGGGTGCGCGGGCGGGCGCGGCAGCGCGGCGTCGAGTTGCCGCTCGTCGTCTCCGACCACGCCGACTGGCCCGACCTCCTGGTGACCATCGCGGAGACGGAAGCGGGCGAGGTGTGGGTGACGCACGGGCGTGAGGACGCGCTGATCCATGAACTCGGCAAGCGCGGCGTGAGGGGGCGGGCGCTGGCGCTGGTCGGCTTCGAGGACGAGGGCGACTGACGTGAACCGCTTCGCCGACCTGCTCGACCGGCTCGTCTACACCCAGGCGCGCACCGCCAAGCTGAAGCTGCTCGAAGACTATCTGCGCACCGAGCCCGATCCGGACCGGGGCTACGCCCTCGCCGCGCTCACCGACGGTCTGCCGGTCCGCCTGCCGCTGCGGCGCATCCTCGGCGAACTGGTGGAGCCGTTCGCCGACCCCGTCCTCTACCGCCTGTCGCGCGACTATGTGGGCGACACCGCCGAGACGGTGGCGCTGCTGTGGCCGGACCGCGAGGCGCCCCTGGCGCCGCCGACGGTCGCCGAGGTGGCCGAGACCATGCTGCGCACACCCCCGGCGCGCGCCGGCGCGCTGATCGCGGGTTGGCTGCATGAGCTCGATTCGACGGGCCGGTTCGCGCTGCTGAAGCTGCTCACCGGCGCGCTGCGGGTGGGCGTGTCGGCCCGCCTCGCCAAGACCGCGCTCGCCGCGCTGGGCAGGGTGGACGTCGCCGAGATCGAAGAGGTTTGGCACGCGGTCGCTGCGCCATACACAGACCTCTTCGCCTGGCTCGACGGGCGCGGCCCGAAGCCCGACCCCGGCAAGGCGGCCGTGTTCCGTCCGCTGATGCTCGCCCACCCCATCGAGGAACGGGAGTTTTCCGCGCTCGATCCGGCCCGCTTCGTCGCCGAGTGGAAGTGGGACGGCATCCGCGTCCAGGTGGCGGCGGCGGACGCCGAAACACGCCTTTATTCGCGCTCCGGCGACGACATCTCGGCCGCCTTCCCGGATATCGTGGACGCCTTTCGGGGCGCACGCGGCGTCACCGACGGCGAGCTGCTGGTGGTTCGCGAGGGCGGGGTTCAGCCGTTCAACGATCTCCAGCAGCGGCTCAACCGCAAGGCCCCGACGGCGAAGATGCTGAAGGATTATCCCGCCCACGTGCGCCTCTACGATCTCCTGTTCGACGCCGCCGAGGATGTGCGCGCGCTGGATTTCACCAGCCGCCGGTCGCGGCTCGAATCGTGGTTCGCCAGGGCCGCGCCGCAGCGCGCCGACCTCTCCGCGCTGGCGCCGTTCGAAACCTTCGCGGACCTCGAACGGCTGTGGGCGGGGGCGCGCGCAGACGGCATCGAGGGGCTGATGCTGAAACGACGCGACAGCGCCTACGTCTCCGGGCGCCCGCGCGGGCGCTGGTACAAGTGGAAACGCGCGCCGCTGACGCTGGACTGCGTGCTCATGTACGCCCAGCGCGGCTCCGGCAAGCGCTCGTCGTACTACTCCGACTACACCTTCGGCGCCTGGCGCATTGGCGACAACGGCGAGGACGAACTGGTGCCGGTTGGCAAGGCCTATTCCGGATTCACCGATGCGGAACTTCTCAAGCTCGACCGCTTCGTGCGCCACAACACCGTCGAGCGCTTCGGCCCGGTGCGGGCGGTGAAGCCTGAACTGGTGCTCGAAATCGCCTTCGACGCCGTACAGGCCTCCACCCGCCACAAGTCCGGCGTGGCGATGCGGTTCCCCCGCGTCCACCGCATCCGCTGGGACAAGCCCGCCGCCGAGGCCGACCGGCTCGATACGCTGCGTGAACTGATGGCGTCCGCCTCCAAAGACCGCGGTTAAGCACTTGTGCCGCTGCGCCGTCGATGCTTTGTTCTGTCGAGCGGCACCTTCCCGCCCCGAGGTGATCCACCATCCTGGGTTCGCGTAAGCGTCAGGAAGACAAATCGGGGTCCATTCATGATTTTGGCGACCTTGAGCAGGAACGACTCCGCACCCTCGCCGGCCGCGGGCAGTGAACAGTCCCGCATGGCGGACCTGATCGCCCGCATCGCGGAACGCCAGGACAAGGCGGCGTTCGCGTCCCTGTTCCGCCATTATGGCCCCCGGGTGAAGAGCTTCATGGTGCGGAAGGGGGCCAGCTTCGAGCAGGCCGACGACCTTGCGCAGGAAACGCTTCTCGCGGTGTGGAACAAGGCCCACCTCTACGCGGCGGAGAAGGGGTCTGTAACCACGTGGGTGTACACGATCGCGCGCAATCTGCGCATCGATCGGCTCCGGCGGGAATCGTCGGTGCACTTCATCGAGATCGACGGCTACGACGAGGCCTCCGACGATCCGGGAAGCGACGTGCTTCTCAACCGCGCGCAGGAGGATGCGCGGGTGGCGGGCGCGCTGTCCGAACTGCCTGCCGAGCAGGCGCAGATACTGGTGCTGTCCTACGTCGAGGACATGCCGCAGAGCGAAATCGCCGAACGGCTGAAGCTGCCGCTTGGCACCGTGAAATCGAGAATGCGTCTTGCCTACCGCAAGCTGCGCAGGAGCCTGGAGGACCTGGAGTGAAGATTTCCCACCACCTGGACGAGGCGACGATCCTCGCCTACGCGGCGGGCACGCTTGGCGAGGCGCTAAGCGTCGCCGCCGCCGCGCATATCGCCTGGTGCGCCGATTGCCGCAAGGCGGTCCGTCACGCCGAGGCCATGGGCGCCGCGCTGTTCGACGGCGAGGCCGGCGTTGCGCTGCCCGAAGGCGCACTGGAGCGCACGCTGGCGATGCTTCCCGACCGCGCCGTGAAAGCGCCTGCGTCTGCGCCCGCTCCTGCCAACGGTGTCGGGCTTCCCCGCCCCATCGCCGCTCGGCTGAACGGGGCGGCCCTTTCGGATATCCGCTGGCGGCGCGTGGCGCCGGGCGTTGCGTTCCACGATCTCCCGCTCTCCGCCGGAGCGCATGGGCAACTGCGGCTGATGCGCATCGCGCCCGGCAGGGCGATGCCCGAACACGGGCACGGCGGCGAGGAGTTAACGCTCGTCCTGCGTGGCTCCTACAGCGACCATCTCGGCCGCTTCGGCATCGGCGACGTGGCCGACCTCGACGAGAGCATCGAACACCGCCCGGTGGTCAACCCCGAGGGCGATTGCATCTGCCTTGTCGCCACCGAGGCGCCGACGCGGTTCACCTCGCTGTTCGCCCGGCTGATGCAGCCGCTCGTGCGGATCTGACATGGCCGCGCCGCGCTGGCCGGTGGTTTGGATCGCCGGGGCCAGCACGGGGATCGGGCGGGCGCTTGCCGAAGCGTTGGCCGCGAAAGGCAGCCGCGTCGCCGTTTCGGCGCGCTCGGCCGACAAGCTCGACGCGCTGGCGGCGTCGCACGCCAGCATTTCTGTTTATCCGCTCGATGTGACCGACGCCGACGCGACGGCGGCGACCATCGCCAGGATCGAAGCCGACCTCGGACCCATCGACCTCGCGGTCTTGGCCGCCGGCGCGTGGACGCCGCTGACCGTGGAGACCCTGACGGCGAAGGCGTTCCACGACACCAATGCCGTGAACTACCTCGGCGTCACCAACGCCGTCGCCGTGCTGGCCCCGGCGATGGCGCGGCGCGGGCGCGGGCATCTGGCCTGGATCGCCTCCGTGGCGGGTTATGTGGGCCTGCCGAAAGCCGCCGCCTACGGCCCGACCAAGGCGGCGCTCATCAACCTGGCCGAGTGTCTCGCGCCCGAGTTGCAGGCGCGTGGAGTCACCGTTTCGGTCATCAACCCCGGCTTCGTCGACACTCCCCTCACCAGGAAGAACGACTTTCCGATGCCGTTTCTGATGTCGCCGGAAGAGGCGGCGCGGCGCACCCTTGAGGGGCTCGAGGCCGGCCAGTTCGAGATCGCGTTCCCGAAGCGGATGGTGGCGATGCTGAAGGGCTTGCGCCAGCTTCCCTACCCGGCGCTGTTCGCGGTGCTGCGGCGTGGAGTGCTCAAGGCATGAGCCGTCAGGCGCTTCCCGATCATGCCCGGCGCTATGTCGAGGCGTGCGAAACGATGAACGCCGGTTCGGCGGAGGCGTTTCTCGCCATGATGAGCGACGCCGTGACCTTCTGCGATCCGTTCAACCGGGTGCAGGGCAAGGCGGCGGTGAGGGCCGTTTACGACCACATGTTCAGGACGCTGGGCGAAGTCCGCTTCGACATCCGCCGCACCGCCATGGATGGCGACACCCTGCTGATGGCGTGGACGTTCTCGGCCCACCAGGCGGCGATGGGCCGGTTCAGCTTCCCCGGCGCGTCCGAGGTGCGGTTCACCCCCGAAGGACTGGTCGCGGCGCACGCCGACTACTGGGACTCCGGCAGCGAGATCTTCGCCAAGGTTCCGGTCCTGGGCCTTGGTGTCCGCGGGATCCTTGGTCTGTTCGGCGCGAAGCTGCCGCCGGCCGGCGCGGGGTGAACCGGGCCCCATCCATCGCCGAGTTTCCACGATATGGAATGACGACTCACTTCCCCCCTTGAAGGCGGTGGAAGCGTGTCCCAAATCCGAAGAGTCCCTTGTTACGGCCCGGGCCCCTCTGGCGAGAGCGTTGCCGCCCCTCTCGCGATGTCGGCGCTGACTGATGATCGCCGGCGGCATTGAGGGGATCGTCTCATGGAATTCCTGTTTCTCGACTGGCTGGGCAAACCGATCTGGATGTGGGTCGGCTTCCTGACCGTTGTCCTGCTTCTGCTCGCCTTCGATCTGGGCGTGCTGCACCGCGATTCCGACAAGGAAATCGGCATCAGGGAGAGCTTCATCCTCTCCGGCTTCTACATCACGCTGGCGCTGATCTTCGGCGGCTGGGTGTGGTGGTATCTCGGCGAAACCGCGGGGATGCAGTATCTCACCGGCTTCGTCATCGAAAAATCGTTGTCGATGGACAACGTGTTCGTCATCGCGATGATTTTCGCCTACCTCGGCATTCCCCGCGCCTACCAGTACCGGGTGCTGTTCTGGGGCATCCTGATGGTGATCGTGCTGCGCGGTCTGATGATCGGGGTCGGCGCGGCGCTGGTGTCGCAGTTCTCGTGGGTTCTCTACATCTTCGCGGCGTTCCTGGTGCTCACCGGCATCAAGATGATCATCGAGGCCGAGAAGGAGTACGACGTCGGAAACAATCCGCTGCTCAAGTGGATCAACCGACGCTTCCGCGTCACGCCGGGCCTTCACGGCCAGAAGTTTACGGTGAAGCTGCCCGACCCGAAGACGGGCAAGCTGGTGACCTGGATCACGCCGCTGATGGTGGCGCTGGTGCTGGTGAACGTGGCGGATGTGATCTTCGCCGTCGATTCGGTGCCGGCGATCTTCGCCATCACCACCGACACGTTCATCGTGTTCACTTCGAACATCTTCGCGATCCTGGGCCTGCGCGCCCTCTACTTCGCGCTCGCGGCGATGGTGGACCGCTTCAAGTACCTGAAGTACGCGCTCGCCTCGGTGCTGGTGTTCATCGGCGGCAAGATCTTCGTCGCCGACATGCTGGGTCTGGCCAAAATTCCGCCGACGATCTCGCTTAGCGTGACGCTGGCGATTCTCGCGGCCGGCGTCATCTACTCGTTGTGGAAGACGCGCAACGAGGCGTCGGACGTGGAGGCCAAGCGGCTCGCCGGCGAGTAGCCCTCGTCCGCTTCACGGCCGTCCAGGGCCCGGATCTTCATGCCCGGGCCTTGGAACCTTCAGCCGATTGCTGTAGGGCGAGTGTGGCGGTTCAAACCGGGCAGGCGGCATGACCGAAGCATCGAGAGGCTATGCGGACCTCGCCGCCCGGGCGCATGGGCGGCCCCTGCACAGCCGCCTGTCGGACGTGCTTCTCGAACTCTCCTCCAACCCGGCCCCCACCGTCAGCATCCGCGAGATCGTGGAGGCGCTGGGCGACCGCAGCTTCGGCGCGCTGTTCATCCTGATCGCCGCGCCCAACCTGGTTCCGCTGCCGCCGGGATCATCGTTCATCTTTTCCGCCCCGATCATTGTGCTCGCCCTGCAGCTGACTTTCGGCCGCCAGATCCCCTGGCTGCCGAAACGGGTGCTTGACCGCGAGGTGGACCGCGGCATCCTCAGGCGCGTCTACGACAAGCTCGGCCCGAGGCTGGTCAGGCTCGAGAAGATGCTGAAGCCCCGCTACAACCTGTTCGGCGCGTTCACCGCCGACCGCTTCATCGGCGTCATCACGCTGCTCGCGGCGCTGATCCTGTTCCTGCCGATCCCGCTTGGCAACATGCCGCCGGCCGCCGCCATCGTGGCGCTCGGCCTCGGTCTCATCGAGCGCGACGGAATCGCCGTCGCCGCCGGCGTCGCGCTGACCATGGCGTCGGCGGTGGTGGCCGTGGTGTTCGGCGGCGTGGTCGCGGGGATCGCCGGCTTCGCCTACCACTACATCTGGGGATGAGCCTGACGGACGCGCTACCGGCGTTCGTCGCAGGCCCGGTCGATCGCGCCGCGCACCGGCGCACCGCGTCCGCGTGGCTGCGGGAGCGCTGGGAAACGGGGGCCGTGCGGCTCATCGGTTTCGACGGCGAGGCGGCGCTGCTCGACGACGCCGGCGGAACGCTGACGCTGAGGGCGCTGCCCGCGCGCGGCGATTGGCCGGGCGATGCGGTGTTCCTGGGCGAGGACGGGGACGCGCGGGCGGTGCTGGCGCGCGATGTCACGGGCGCGGCGGCGCCTGCAGCGCTGCGCCGCGACCTGCGCTCGCTCGCCGCGGAAGGCCGCCTTGCGCCGTCCGAACTCGGACTTCTGGCCGCCGCGCGCAGCCTGCTCCAGTGGCACGCGCGGCACCGCTTCTGCGCCAACTGCGGCAGCCCTTCGGAGGCCATGGACGGCGGCTGGCGGCGGGTCTGCCCGGCGTGCAGCGCCAGCCACTTCCCGCGCACCGATCCGGTCGCCATCGTGGCGGTGAAGCATAGAGGCCGGCTGCTGCTCGCCCGCCAGCCGCATTTCCCCGCCGGGATGTATTCGGCGCTGGCGGGTTTCATCGAACCTGGCGAAACCATCGAGGCGGCGGCGGCGCGCGAGATCTTCGAAGAGGCCGGCGTCCACCTCTCCGGCGTGCGCTACCGGTCGAGCCAGCCGTGGCCGTTCCCGTCGAGCCTGATGATCGGCCTCATCGCCGACGCAACCGATGACGCGCTGACGATCGATCGCAGCGAACTGGAGGACGCCCGCTGGTTCACGCGCACCGAGTGCGCGCAGATGCTGGAGGGCGCGCATCCGGACGGGCTCAAGGCGCCGATGCCGCTCGCCATCGCCCACCATCTGATGCGGGCCGCGCTGGCGGAGGACGGCTAA
>DAIODI010000099.1:0-10516 GCA_036746875.1 Aestuariivirgaceae bacterium
ATCCCGCGCACGGCGTGGGCCGGATCGTGAGCGTTGAAGAGCAGGAAATCGCCGGTCTCAAGCTTGAGCTTTACGTCATCGACTTCGAGAAGGAGAAGATGCGGCTTCGCGTTCCCACCGCGAAATGCGAATCCGTCGGCATGCGCAAGCTCGCCGACAAGCCGCTGATCGAGGAGGCCCTGAAGGTGCTGCGCGGCCGCGCCCGCATCAAGCGCACCATGTGGTCCCGCCGCGCCCAGGAGTACGAGGCCAAGATCAACTCCGGCGACCTGATCGCGGTGTCGGAAGTGGTGCGTGACCTCTACCGTTCGGAGAAGCAGCCGGAGCAGTCCTACTCCGAGCGCCAGCTCTATGAGGCGGCGCTCGATCGCATGGCGCGCGAAATCGCCGCGGTGCGCAAGGTGGACGAAGCCGCCGCCGTCGCCGAGATCGAGGCGGTACTGGAGAAGGTAGCCCGCAAGACCAGTGAAAAGGCCGCCGACGACGAGGCCACCGAGAAGGCCGCCTGAACGCCCGGCCGCTGACGCCGCCGAGAGACGGACACAGGGGCCCGGTTCGCCGGGCCCTTTCCTTTTGCGTTCGCCATTCACCGCACGGCGCGCCTACGCTATAAGCACGTTCGGCGAAGGCCCCGTAGCTCAGCAGGATAGAGCACCAGATTCCTAATCTGGGGGTCGCACGTTCGAATCGTGCCGGGGTCGCCAATCGCATCCAATGTTGACGCCGGCTTGAGAGCGCCGTGGCAGTTTCCACTGGAGCGGACTGCGACCCTGACTGCATCCGGCGGCTCTGTCGCGGCTGTTTCGCAGCTTCTTTTTTCGCCAAGCGGCCAGCACTCGGCGGGATGATGCGCTACGCCTTCACCCGCGCCGCCTGCGGATCGTACAGCGGCGCGAGGTGGATGCGCGCCGGCTCCACATCCTCGGCCACCACCAGTTCATAGCGGCCCGCCTCGAGGAACGCCCGGTCCACGCCGTCCGGATTGCGCACGTAGCCGAGCCCGATCGGCCTGCCGACGGTGTAGCCATATCCGCCGCTGGAGAGGTAGCCCACGGGCTTGCCGTCGCGCAGGATCGTCTCGCGGCCGAGCAGCACGACCTCGTCGCGCTCGGTGGTGAACTGGACGAGCGATTTCGTCAGCGGCTTGCCGTGCGCCGCCTCCAGCGCCGCCCGTCCCATGAACGGCAGGTTCGACTTGAGCTTCACCGCCCAGCCCAAACCCGCCTCGAAGGGCGTATCGTTGGGGGTGATGTCGGCGCCCCAGGCGCGATACGCCTTCTCAAGCCGCAGCGACTCGATGGCGCGGTACCCGGCCGGCGCAAGACCGTGCGGCTCGCCCGCCGCCATCACCGCGTCGTACACCGCCGCAAGCCCCGCGACAGGGGCGTGCAACTCCCAGCCCAGCTCGCCGACATAGGTCACACGCAAGGCCCGCACCGCGTGTCCCGCAATGGCGATCTCGCGCACCCGGCCGAACGGGAACGCCGCGTTCGACACGTCGGCAGGCGTGACGGCGGCGAGGATGTCGCGCGACCGTGGCCCCATCAGGGACAGCGTGCCGAAACCCTCCGTCACGTCCTCGATCGCCGCATCGAGGCCTTTCGGCAGGTGGTCGGCGATCCAGTGGAAGTCGTGGGTGCGAAAGCCGGTCCCGGTGACGATGTAGAAGCGGTCGTCGGCCAGCCGCGCCACGGTCAGGTCGCACGCGATGCCGCCGCGCGAGTTGAGGAGCTGGGTGTAGGTGAGCGTGCCGGGATCGCGCGCCACGGCGTTGGCGCACACGAACGACAGCGCCTCCGCCGCGCCGCGCCCGCGCACCTCGAACTTGGCGAACGAGGTTTGGTCGAACAGCCCGGCGCGCGCGCGCACCGCCCGGTGCTCCTCGCCGACGGGCTCAAACCAGTTCTGCCGGCCCATCGTGTAGACGTCGTGCGGCTGCGTTCCCGGCGGCGCGAACCAGTTGGGGCGCTCCCAGCCAAGCTTCGCGCCGAACACCGCGCCCTTCTCCTTCAACCGTTCGTACAGCGGCGAGACGAGCCCGGGCCTTGCGGAGGTGTATTCCTCGTGCGGAAAGACGATGGTGTAGTGCTTGGCGCACGCCTCCACCGTGCGATCCTTCACCCACTGCCGGTTTTCGTGGACGCGCGAGAAGCGGCGGATGTCCACCGCCCACAGGTCGAGGGGCGCCTCGCCGGTCATCGCCCATTGCGCCAGCGCCCAGCCCGCGCCGCCGCCGGAGGCGATGCCGAAGGCGTTGAAGCCGGCGCCGACGAACACGTTCGCCGTCTCCGGCGCCGCGCCGAGGATGAAGTTGCCATCCGGGGTGAAGCTCTCCGGGCCGTTGATCATCTGCCTGACGCCGGCGTGGGCCAGCGCCGGGATGCGCGCCGTCGCCTGCGCGATGTGCTGTTCGAAGTGATCCCAGTCGTCCTCGAACAGCTGAAACTCGAAATCCTCCGGCACGTCGCCGGTGGTCCACGCCATGGGGTTGGGCTCATAGCCGCCCATGACGAGGCCGCCCACCTCCTCCTTGAAGTAGGTGCGCCGGTCAGGGTCGCGCACGGTGGCGAGATCCGGCGTGACGCCGTCGATCTTCCCGGTGATGACGTAGAGATGCTTCATCGGCTGGAGCGGCACCGAGACGCCGATCTTGGCGCCCAGCTGGCGCGACCACTGGCCGGCGCAGATCACGACCGTCTCGCACACGACGCGGCCCCGGTCGGTGATCACCGCCGTCACACGCCGGTCCTTCGTCTCGAAGCCGGTGACGCGTACGCCCTCGGCGATGCGCGCGCCGTGCATCCGCGCGCCCTTGGCCAGCGACTGGGTGATGTCGGACGGGCTCGCCTGCCCGTCGGTCGGCAGCCACGTCGCGCCGACCAGATCGCCGGTCTCCATCAGCGGCCACATGGCCTTCACTTCGGCCGGCGACAGCAGGTGCATCTCCATGCCGAAGCTGCGCGCCGTGGTGGCGAGGCGGCGGAACTCGGTCCAGCGCTCGCCGTTCATGGCAAGCCTGAGGCAGCCCGACATCTTCCACCCTGTTTCAAGCCCGGTCTCGGCGGCGAGCTTCGTGTAGAGATCGACCGAGTAGCGCAGAAGCCGGGTGATCGAGGCCGAGGAGCGCAACTGCCCCACGAGCCCGGCGGCGTGCCACGTGGAGCCAGAGGTGAGCTTGCCGCGCTCGACGAGCAGCACGTCGGCCTTGTGGTCGCGGGCGAGGTGGTAGGCGGTGGAGCAGCCGATGATGCCGCCGCCGATGACCACCACCTGCGCCCGATCCGGCAGCGCCGCCATGCCGTTCACCCCCGCGGTTTCACGCCTGCGATCCGGCTCAGGGATCGCCCGCCACTCCATACGACGGGGCGGCCGTGGGGTCGAGGGCGCGGGTGAGGTAGGCCGCCATCTGCGGCCGATAGTCCCTCCACAGGCGGCGCAGGACGGCGAGGGGATTTTCGTCGTCCCAGTCGCAGCGCAGGTCGACGAGCGCGAACGGCTGTTCGTGGACCACCAGCAGCGCAGCCGAATGAACCGGCCCCGCCTCCCCGCCCGCCGCAAGCCCGGCCTCCAGCGCGGTGAGCAGGCGCTCGGCGAGGTGCGATCCGGCGGCGTCGGCGAACGCGGCGGTCATGGCGCCGGGGACGGCGGTGGATTTGAGCAGGTTTCCCGCCGCGAGGCAGTTGTCGCCCTCCGACACCGCGTTCGCGCCGAGGATGTGGCGGCCGGTGGCGTGCGCCGTGCGCCCGGCCCGGTCGATCACGGCAAGCTGGCGGTAGTCGAGATGCGGCCGCCCCTCCATCGCCTTCGCCAGCGCGGCCGGAGCGTCGAGGCCGGCCGCCAGCTGGTCGAGGATGCGCGGGCCGAACGCGGGGTCGGTGATGTTCTGCGTCGCCACCGCGCCCACCCCGGCGCGGGCGTGCGGGCAGCGCGCGCCGACGCAAATGGACGACGTGGCGATGGCCACGCCGAACATGCCGGTTTGCGCGCAGCGGCCGATGATCGAGAAGGTCATCGCCGCGTCAGTCCGGAATGACGGCCGTGACCTCGATCTCGACCAGCCACTCGGGCCGGGCGAGCGCCTCCACCACGAGGCCGGTGGAGACCGGGAACACGCCCTTCAGCCAGGTTCCCATCTCGCGGTAGACGGCTTCGCGGTGGCGGATGTCGGTGAGGTAGACGACGATGCGGCAGACGTGATCGAGCGAGCTGCCGGCCTCTTCGAGCAACAGCCTGATGTTCGCCATCGTCCTGGCGGTCTGCCTGCCGGCGTCGCCGACATGCAGCGACTCGCGGGTGTCGAGATCCTGCGACACCTGCCCGCGCAGGAACACCATGGTTCCGCGCGCCACCACCGCCTGGCAGAGATCGTTGTCGAGCTTCTGCTCGGGATAGGTGTCCTTCGTGTTGAACGGGCGGATGCGCTGGTGCACGGGCATGAACGGTCCTCGAACGGCGGTTACTCGGCGGCCTTCCTGTGCCCGCCCCAGACCCGGTCCGACAAGCCCGCCGCGTCCTTGGCGAAGCCCGCCGGCCCGTTCCAGTCGAAGGTGCGGTAGACGGCGGCGAGATGGGCGAACGGCGGCGCCTGGGCGAACAGCTGGAAGGTGAGCCGGTGCCCGGCGTAATCGGAGTTGATGAGGTCGCGGGCGAAGGCGAGCAGCTTGCGGCGGTCCTCGGCCTGCCACTCGTCGTTGATGGTGTAATACTTCTCAAGCCACGGCCGCGTCTCCGGGTGGTCGAAGGCGGCGGCGTCCGGCGTCACGCAGATCTGCCCGCCGCACAGTTCGCGCGCGGTGTGGATGGCCTTCGGCAGGCCGGTCATGGCGTGGACACGACCGGTGAAGAGCAGCGACTGGTTGGGCATGAGCAGCCCGTTGGGGCTTCTCTCGCCGGTGGCGATGGCGGCCGTGAGATGGGCGTTGATGCCCTCGCGCCAGACGGCGAGCTCGGCAAGCTTCTCCTGCACCGCCTGCTGCTTGTCGAGGCCGGTCTGGCGGGCGTTCCACAGGGCGGCCCCGATCATCAGGTCGGCGAAGGAGAGCGTGCGCTGGACGAACGGGAACGCCGAGTAGCGGTGCAGCGTCTGGCGGATGAAGGCGGCGGCGCGGGTGTGCCGGTAGAACAGCACGTCCTCCCAGGGGATCAGCACGTTGTCGAGAATCATCAGCGTGTCCACCTCGTCGAAGCGGTTCGACAGCGGATAATCGCGCGCCGGCGCCCGGCCGGCGAAGCCGGTGCGGCAGATGTGCTTCACCCCGGGCGCGTCCATCTTCACGATGCAGCCGACGGCGTAATCAGAGAGCTGGCTGTCGCCCCAGTTGGCGATGGTGGGTTTGAGGAACGCCTGGTTGGCGTAGGCGGCCGCGGTTTCGTACTTCGCGCCGCGGATGACGATGCCGGCGTCGGTCTCCTTCACCACATGCACCAGCATGTCGGGGTCCTGGTCCTGCGGGCGCTTGGAGCGGTCGCCCTTGGGATCGGTGTTGGCGGAGACGTGGAACGGGTCGTTGGCGATCACCGCCTGGATGTGCCGCTCGATGTTGGCGGAAAAGCGCGGGTCGATCTCGTTGAGGATGTCCTTGCCGTCCCACAGCGACCACATCTCGCCCACGGTCTCGTCGCCGACGCGGGTGACGACGCCGCCGAGGTCGTGCATCACGAGGTCCACCGCGTCGCGCTTGTCCTGCCAGTCCTTCTCCGAGAACGGCAGCTTGAGGCCGATGGCGAAGCGTTCGCCGTTCTCCTCGTAGCTCATCTTCGCCGCGGTGCGCGGATCGTGCGCCATGTCGTAGATGCGCGCCCGCGCGTCCACCAGCGGCCGGAAGGCCGGGTGCGTGGTGACGTCGCGCACCCGCTCGCCGTTGATCCAGATTTCGCGCCCGTCGCGGATCGAGGCGCGGTACGCGTCGCCGGTTCTGATCATGTGCTGTCCCCGTTGGCGGTTCCTGCCAAGCCTGCGCCCGGCGCCGACGACCGGCGGCGAATGCCTGATGAACGAGGGTGCCAGCAGGAACCACGGGGCGGAAATAGTTTCTGACGAGACCGGACCCCGGAAAATCCGATGCAGGCGCGCCGAAAGCCGAGGTCCGCACATCCGAAATGTGCGTTTTGTCACACCCGGAATGGGGGGGTGATGGCACCGTAATGGAAGAAGAGTCCTGCTCCTGCCTGACCAACGGTTCAGGGGCAACCCAGCAAGTTTCGATCCATCGACGGGCTCAACCGTCGCAAGAGAAGGACTACGGCCATGACGCTCAACACCGGTTGCCAGATCGACCCCACTTTTCTCCCCGACTCCTTCGACTTCGATCCTGAGGTTATCTTCGTGGACGACGGCCGCACCCCGCCGCCGCAGCCCCTCACCGTCGAGGGCGGCGGCGCGCCCCCGAACCCCGGCGGGACAATCTCGCGTCCGGTGAACCCCTCCCACGCGCCTGAGCAGCCCACGATCGATCCGGACAGTCTTCCGGTTCCGAACGGCGACATCGGCCTGTGGAGCGGCGAGGACGGCGCCGAGAACCCGTTCTGGACAACGCCGCACACGCTGCTGCCGGCCAACGACCCGCACGGCGATCTCTCTGGCCTACCCAACGGCGGCCCCGGTGGGGTAGGTGAGATAACCAGAGAAAACTTCGGCCGGCACGGTTTGCAGAAGTGGGAAAATCTTCCTCAAAACCAGCCCAAAGATGACGGGCCTGACTTCTGGGACCTGATCGACGCGACAATCAGTTACCTGAGTGGCGACTGGAGTCTGTTTTACACCGACCCAGAACACAGCACGGTCGCTGTCGCCAATCCGCACGAGATGGTGGCGTCGCTGCTGGGCAAGGGCAAAACCGCTCTCCCCGACGGCCTCGGCTTCGACAAGGAACTGATCGGCCGGATGCTCGGCGGCTACGGCGAGGGCGATAGCTCGAACGCCGGCAAGTTCGCCGGCTTCCTGAAGGCGCTGGACGCCTTCAAGGGCGCGGGCCCAGGCGCGAGCGGCGATCTCCTTCACCAGTTCGGGCTTGAGGAGTTTGCCGGCGTCGTGCGCGAGCACCTGCCGCACCTTGACCTCGACGGCATGACCCTTGACCTCTTCGAGAAGAAGGCCGCCTACACCTTCACCGAACAGATCGACTTCTCTTGGCTCCTCGCCGGAAACAGCGGCCGCGACGACGTCCAGATGTGACGGCCCGATTCGCCGGAGCGCCAGGCGCGGGCGTCGCTTCCGCCGCCCCGGTTGCGGCCGATCCGGACGAACCGGCGGGCTTGATGTTTGCGCCCGCCGCGCGCAAGGGTTTCCCTTGCCCATGCGCTTCACGCTTCGCCAACTGTCCTATTTCGTCGCCGCCGCCGAGGCCGGCAGCGTCACACTGGCGGCGCAGAACGTGAACGTCTCGCAACCCTCCGTCTCCGAAGCCATCGCCAAGCTCGAAGCCGAATTCGCGCTGCAACTGTTCGTGCGCCATCGCGCGACCGGGCTTTCGCTGACGCCGGCGGGGGTGCGATTCCTCGCCGCCGCGCAGGCGCTGCTGCGCCAGGCGGAAGGGCTGCACGCCATCGCCGACGAGATCGCAACGGCGGTGAGCGGGCCCTTGCGGATCGGCTCGTTCCGCACCTTCACGCCCATCTTCGTCACCGAACTCGCCAAGGCGTTCCGCGACGCCGAACCGCGCGTCGAGGTCTCGATCATCGAGGGCGACGAGGCGGCGATGATCGCCAGGCTTCAGCGCGGCGACATTGACCTCGCCTTCACCTACGACCTGCATGTGGACGCAAGCATCGCCTTCGAGCCGGTGGCGGCCCTGCCGACCCATGTCATCCTCCCCGAGGCGCACCCGCTGGCTGGGCGGGCGGCGCTGACGCTGCGCGAGCTTGCCGGCGAGCCGTTCATCCTCCTCGATCTGCCGCTGTCGCGTGAATATCTCCTGTCGCTGTTCGCGCTCGCCGGCGTCGCCCCTGCGATCGCGGCGCGCTCGGAGAACCCGGAAACGGTGCGCAGCCTCGTCGCCTGCGGCTTCGGCTTTGCGCTGATGACGGCGCGTCCTGCCAACCGGGCGGCGCTCAACGGCTACGGGCTCGCCTATGTGCCGCTCGAGGGCGGGCGTCCGCCGCTCGCCGTGGGCATCGCCACGCTCAAGGGTAGCCGCAAGGTGCGCGCGGCCCAGGCGTTCGAGGCGTTCGTCAAGGCGAGGGTGACGGCCGAGGGATTACCGGGTCTTGCGCCCATGGCGAGCGCTGCGCTCACCAGTTCCCTGCCATGAACCGGAGATAACGGGCTGCTCAGCGCCGGTTCAGGTGCGATGTCCGATTATACGTTTAGTCGACGCACCAGCCGTCGCTCCGACAGGGCGCTAAAAATGTTCCGCAAACTGGCCATTGGTGTTGCAGCCGCCGTAACGATGATCGGCGCGGCCTCTACGGCGAGCGCCGGCGTTGACTTCAACATCGGAATCGTCGTGCCCGGCTACTACGGCGGCCCCGGCTACTACGGCGGCCCCGGATACTACGGCGCCTACCATGCGCCGCCGCCTCCGCCCGCCTGGTACGGCGGCGGCTACGAGGGCGGCTGTGAGCAGGTGATCGTCGGCTACAAGAACAGGAAGGTCTGGCGCGGCGACCGCTACGTGTGGCGGAAGCGCCCGGTGGTCCGCACGATCTGCGACTGACGCCTTACTCGCCTCTGCGCATATGCCAAGGCCCCGTTCCCCGGCGGGGCCTTCGCCGTTGGGCGCTCGCCATCCAGCGCTTGCAGAAATGCGGGCAGCGACCTAGAAGACCCGGCGGTAGTGGCGCTCTCCGCGTGGTTCAGTTCAGCGAGGATTGGCGTGGGGTTCGGAAACTGGTTCGGTTCCATCTTCCGGCGGCGACAGCCGGAAGAGCAGCCGGTGGTCGCGGTCGACAAGATCGTCGAGTCGCTGGAGCGCAACCGGGGGCCCGGAGAGCGCGGCCATGCGCTGCCCGCCTGGGCGCTGATGCTGCGCTCGCCCTACGATCCGCGCGGCGCGTCCACCTCATGGCTCGGCGGCCGCCCCAGCGCTCCGGCGGAGTTCCAGTGGCCGCGCGACGGCAATGGCGCGCCGGAGCACTTCGTCGCCCAGATCGACCTCGCGTCGCTTGCGCCCAATCCGATCACCGGAAGCCGGCCGCCGGGTCTGCCGGCCGCGGGGGCGTTGCTCGTCTTCTTCGGCGGACTGTCGGGCAGCGTGCATGTCGTGGATGAGGAGCCAATGAGCCGGGCGGTTTCGCACCATCCGCCGGGCGACACGCCGCCCTTGCGCCAATCCGGCTTCTCGAGCGACGCTGAAGCTTTCCCGTGCTGGCCGGTTGACCCGGTGGTCTACCTCGACACCAACGGCGAACGGCCCATCATCATCCGCGATCCGTTCTCCCGTCCGGGCACGTGGATCACCACCTGCGGCGTCGCCACCCTCGAAGCCGTCAACGCCTTCGAGGCTCTCATCGAGGACCTCAGGATCCTCGCCGAGCGCAACCGCGAGGTGCGCGTGCTCCCGGACGCGCGATCAGCCGCCTACGCGCGGCTCATGAAGGATCGCGCGCCGGAGATCCTGTCCCTCCTCAAGGACTGGGAGACCTTCGCCGCCAGTCAGGATCCGGCGGCGCCAGTCGATCTCGAGCGACTGGAAGCGCTGTTCGCGGTGCGGACGCCGCTGGCCAGGGAGCTTCAGGCCTACTCGGAAGGGCAGGCGCTCGCCGGCGATCCGCAAGCCGTCTGGAACCGGTTGCGGCAGGCGTATCCCGGCATGGCGGCCGGCGACTTCTCAACCGTGCCGGAAGCCTATCGGCCGTTCGTCACGGCATGGGTTTGCCGGTGGCGGGGACATCGCCTGTTCGGGCTTGGGCCGCCATCGAACACCTTCGAGGACTTCTACGGGCGGGACTGCGTGGTGACGGTTCATGCCGACGATCTGCTGCAGACGCAGACCGAACGCGAGACCGCGTTCTCGATCTGGTGCCCTCGCGCCGACCTGAAGGCCGGGCGGTTCGACCGCGGCCAGTTCGTCCGCCATATCGGCGTGTGACGGCGGTCGGCCTGACCCGGGAGCGGCCGGCCTGACTGGATCAGGCCAGACGCAGGTCCGGTTGTGCGGCCGTTCGACGTGGGCGAAAAACCGCCGCTTGCTCAGTACCGAACGGTCACGTTCTTGAGGGCGAGGTAGTTACGAATGCCTGGCAGGCCGCGCTCGCGCCCGATGCCGCTTTCCTTCACGCCGCCGACCGGCGCGCCGACGCCGCCCATCCACCAGCCGTTGACGTAAACGGTGCCGGCCTCAAGCTTCCTCGCCAGCGCCATGGCGCGGCCGATGTCGCGGGTGTAGACGCCGGCCGCCAGCCCGTAGTTCAGGCCGTTGGCGATGGCGACGCCGGCCGCCTCGTCCGCCATGTCGAGCGCCGACACCACCGGCCCGAAAATCTCCTCGCGCGCAATCGTCATCGACGGCTCCACCCGGTCGAACCGCGTCGGCTCGAGGAAGTACCCGCGGTTGAGGCCGGCCGGGCGGCGTCCGCC
>DAIODI010000100.1:0-10395 GCA_036746875.1 Aestuariivirgaceae bacterium
CGATCAGCTGGCGCGTGTAGGGGTGTTTGGGCGACCGGAACACGTCGTCGGTCGCGCCCGCCTCGACGATCTCTCCGTAGCGCATCACGCACACCTTGTCGGCCATGTGCCGGACGACGCCGAGATCGTGGGTGATGAGGAGAAGCGCCATGCCGGTGTCGCGCTTCAGGTCCTTCAGAAGCGCAAGGATCTGCGCCTGCACCGTCACGTCGAGCGCGGTCGTCGGTTCGTCGGCGATCAGGATGTCGGGGTTGTTGGCGAGCGCCATGGCGATCATCACGCGCTGGCGCTGGCCGCCCGAAAGCTCGTGCGGGAAGCTCGCGAGCCGCGTCTCGGGATCGCGGATGCCGACGCGGGTGAGCAGGTCGACGACGCGGGCGCGCGCCTGAGCGCCGGCGATCCCCTGGTGCACCTCGAGGATTTCGCCGATCTGGCGCTCAACCGTGTGCAGCGGGTTGAGCGAGGTCATCGGCTCCTGGAACACCATGGTGATGTCGTTGCCGCGCACCTTGAGGAGATCGGCCTCGTCGGCGTCGAGCAGCTCCTCGCCCCGAAATCTCACCGAGCCGGACGGATGGCTGGCCGCAGGGTAGGGCAGGAGTTTCAGGATCGACAGCGCCGTCACTGACTTGCCGGAGCCGGATTCGCCCACCAGCGCCAGCGTCTCGCCGCGATCGAGGGTGAACGACACGCCCTTCACGGCGTGGCTCGCCTGACCGTCCTGAGTGAAATCGACGGCGAGATTCTCAACCCTGAGCAGCGGCTCGCCTGTCATTTGAACGCCTTCCGCTGACCGTATGCGTCGCGCACCGCCTCGCCGACGAACACCAGCAGCATCAGCATGATCGACACCACCGCAAACCCGGCGATGCCGAGCCACGGCGCCTGCACGTTGTTCTTGCCCTGCGCCAGACGCTCGCCCAGCGCCGG
The DNA here is from genome assembly GCA_036746875.1 of Aestuariivirgaceae bacterium. Taxonomy (GTDB): domain Bacteria; phylum Pseudomonadota; class Alphaproteobacteria; order Rhizobiales; family Aestuariivirgaceae; genus DAIODI01. The sequence continues at coordinate 931 of DAIODI010000100.1, forward strand.
CGAGCCCGGCGGCAGGCCGAAGCCGAGGAAGTCGAGCGAGGTCAGCGTGGTGATCGAGCCTGAGGTGATGAACGGCATGAAGGTGAGCGTCGCCACCATGGCGTTCGGCAGGATATGCCGGAACATGATCTTGCCGTCGGAAAGGCCCAGCGCCCGGGCGGCGCGGACGTATTCGAAATTGCGGCTTCTGAGGAACTCGGCGCGCACCACGCCGACGAGCGAGGTCCACGAGAACAGGAGCATGATGAACAGCAGCAGCCAGAACGACGGCACCAGGAACGCCGCGAGGATGATGAGCAGGTAGAGCGTCGGGATCGACGTCCAGATCTCGATGAAGCGCTGGAACAGGAGGTCGGTCCAGCCGCCGAAGTAGCCCTGCACCGCGCCGGCCGCGACGCCGATGATCGAGGAGAGCAGCGTCAGGATCAGCCCGAACAGAACCGAGATGCGGAAGCCGTAGATGAGGCGCGCGGTGACGTCGCGGCCCTGGTCGTCGGTGCCGAGCCAGTTGAAGTTGCCGAAGGTGCAGTTGGGGCTCTCGACCCCGCCCTGAAATTTCGCGCACAGCTCGGCGCGCGTCAGGGTGAAGGCGGGCGGCGAGGGCGCAGGGCGCGGCAGCTCGTTGTTGACGGTGTTGTAGCTGTAGCGGATCGGCGGCCAGATCGCCCAGCCGTTGGCCGCGATCTCGTCCTGGATGAACGGGTCGCGGAAATCCGTCACCGCGAGGAACCCGCCGAATTTCTCCTCCGGGTAGTCCTGGAACACAGGCGTCAGCCACTCGCCCTTGTAGGAGACGAGGATCGGCTTGTCGTTGGCGAGGAACTCGGCGAACAGGCTCAAGACGAACAGCACGAGAAAGATCCACAGCGACCAGAAGCCCCGGCCGTTGGCGCGGAACAGCCGCCAGCGGCGCAGGTTGAGGCCGGAGAGCCACGGGCGTCTGGCGGGAGCGGCTTTAGAGCGCATTCAGGTCTCCCGCGTCTCGAAGTCGATGCGCGGGTCGATCAGCGTGTAGAGCACGTCGCTCAGAAGATTGGTGATGAGGCCGAGCAGCCCGAAGATGTAGAGCGTGGCGAACACCACCGGGTAGTCGCGGTCGATGGCCGCCTTGTAGCCGAGCATCCCCAGGCCATCGAGCGAGAAGATGGTTTCGATCAGCAGCGAACCGGCGAAGAACGCGCCGATGAACGCGCCGGGGAACCCGGCGATCACGATCAGCATGGCGTTGCGGAACACATGCCCGTAGAGCACGCGGCGCTCGGTTAGGCCCTTCGCCCGCGCCGTCATCACGTACTGCTTTCTGATCTCGTCGAGGAAGGAGTTCTTCGTCAGGAGCGTCATGGTGGCGAACGCGCCGACGCCGAGCGCAGTCAGCGGCAGGACGAGGTGCCAGGCGTAATCGAGGATCTTTCCCCACAGCGACAGCTCGTCGAAGTTGTCGGAGGTGAGGCCCCGCAACGGGAACAGGCTCCAGTAGGAGCCGCCGGCGAACAGCACGATCAAGAGCACCGCGAAGATGAAGCCGGGGATGGCGTAGCCGGCGATGATGACGGCCGATGTCCACATATCGAAGCGCGTGCCGTCGCGCACCGCCTTGGCGATGCCGAGCGGCACCGAGACGAGGTAGGAGATCAGCGTCAGCCACAGGCCGAGCGAGATCGAGACGGGGAGCTTTTCCCAGATGAGTTGCAGCACCGACACGTCACGGAAATAGCTCTGGCCGAAATTGAAGGTGAGGTAGTCGCCGACCATCTTGATGAAGCGTTCATGGGCCGGCCGGTCGAAACCGAACTGCTGCTCCAGCTTCTTGATGAACTCCGGATCGAGCCCCTGCGCGCCACGGTACTTGAAGGTGGAAGCGTCTGCCCCGCCCGCCGGCGCGCCGGCCTGCGCGCCCGCCTCGCCGGTCGAGGCGCCGCCGATGCGGGCGGTGGCGCCAACGTCGGTGCCCTGGAGCTGCGCGATCACCCGCTCCACCGGCCCGCCGGGGGCGAACTGGATGATGGTGAACGAAATGAGCAGGATCCCGAGCAGCGTCGGAATCATCAACAGCAGCCGCTTGAGGATGTAAACGCCCATCGTGTTCCGCCGTTACGGGCCGGACGTTCCGGGGGATCGCCGACTCACGGGCCGCGCCAAAGCGTAGCCGCCTTGGCCGGATCGATCCACCATGTCTCGAGGACGCCGCGCGCGTACGTCGGTTTGGTCGCCGGGCGGCCGAAGATGTCCCAGTAGACGATGGTGTGGCTCCCCTTGTGCCACTGCGGCACCCAGAAGTGGAGCGACCTCAGCACCCGGTCGAGCGCCCGGCAGGCGACGGTGAGTTCGGCGCGCGAGGTGGCCTGGGTGACCTTGCCGATCAGCGCGTCCACGGCCGCCGACTTCACCCCGGCGAGGTTGAAGCTCCCCGGCGCGTCGGCCGCCGCCGATCCGAAGAACACGTTGAGCTCCACGCCCGGCGTCTCGCCGACGCCGAAGCGCTGCACCACGGTGTCGAAGTCGTAGCTCTTCATCCGGCTCTGGTACTGGGCGTCGTCGACGACGCGGATCGAGGCGTCCACGCCGATGCGCTTCAGGTTCTGAACATACGGCCCGACGATGCGCTCGAAGGTCGTGTCGTCGAGCAGGAACTCGATCTTCAGGGGCTCGCCGTCGGCGTTGCGGCGCACCGTGCCGTCCACCATCCAGCCCGCTTCGTCGAGCAGCCGGCTCGCCTGCGACAGGAGCTTGCGGTCGCGGCCCGAAGCGTCGCTGACCGGCGGGGAGGGAACCTCGCCGAAGGCTTCGGCCGGTATGTCGCCGCGCAACGGTTCAAGCAGCGCCAGTTCCTCCGGCGGCGGCGAGCCTTCCGCCTTGCACGCCGAGTTCTCGAACACGCTGCCGGTGCGCTCGTAGAGGCCGTAGAACAGGTTCTTGTTGGACCACTCGAAATCGAAGGCGAGCGCCATCGCCTGGCGCACGCGCGGATCGGCGAACACCGGGCGTCGCATGTTGAGGAAGAAGCCTTGCGCGCCGGTGGCGGTTTCGTCGGGCAGGGTTTCGGTCTTCAGGCGGCCGTCCTTCACGGCGGTCAACCCGGTGTACTCGGTGGCCCAGGCCTTTGAGGAAAACTCCTCGCGCAGGTCGAGCTTGCCGGCCTTGATCGATTCAAGCTCGGCGGTGCGGTCGCGGAAGTACTCGAGCCGGATCTCGCCGAAGTTCCACATGCCCCGGTTCACGGGCAGGTCCTTCGCCCAGTAGTCGGCGCGCTTGACGTAGGTGATGAACTCGCCCTGGCGGAAGTCCCCCACCCTGAAAGGCCCGGAGCCCAGCGGCGGTTCGAGCGTGGTCTTCGAGAAATCGACCTCGGCGTAGTAGGCCTTCGAGAAGATCGGCAGCTGCGCCACGATGCCCGGCAGGTCGCGGCGGTTTGCGCCGGCGAAGGTATAGCGCACGGTGTGAGCGTTGAGCGCCTCGGCCTTCTCCACGTCGCGGATGGCGATGCGGATGCGCTCGTGGCCCTGCTCCTTCAGCAGCCGGAACGTCTCCACCACGTCGGCGGCGGTGAGCGGCGTCCCGTCGGAGAACGCCGCCTCCGGGCGCAACGTGAACGTGGCGGACGAGCGGTCCGGCGCGACCTCCACCGTTTTGGCGACAAGACCATAGAGCGCATCCGGCTCGTCGAGGCTCGGGACCATCAGCGTGTCGAACAGCAGCGACAGCATCTGCGCCGCATCGCCCTTGAGGATGTAGGCGTTGAGCGAATCGAACGTGGTGAGGCCGGAGGTGCCGATGGTGACGATCCGCCCGCCCTGGGGCGCGTCCGGGTTCGCATACGCGAAGTGCCGGAAGCCCTCCGGGTACTTGAGATCGCCGAAGGTGGACCAGCCGTGTCTCGGTTCGGCCTGCGCCAGTCCGGCGAACACGCCCAGCGCCAGGGCGGCGGCGAGGAGACGGGAGCGCATCGCCGTCAGCCCTTGCCGATCTTCGCCGCAGCCGCCTCGTCCCACCACCAGATCGAGGGGAAGCCGATGGCGTAGGGCGGCAGCGGCTCAGGCTGGCCGAAGCGGTTCCACAGCGCCACGCGCTCGTAGGGGATGAACCACATCGGCACGACATAGTGGTTCCACAGGAGCACCCGGTCGAGCGCCCGGCAGGCCTCCACCAGGGCGGAGCGGTCCTTGGCGAAGATGATGGCGTCGATCAGCGCATCCACCGCCTCGTTCCGGACGCCCATCAGGTTGCGGCTTCCCGGCCGGCCGGCGGCGGCGGAGCCCCAGAAGTCGCGCTGCTCGTTGCCGGGGGAGAGCGACTGCGGCCAGCTTCCCACCACCGTGTCGAAGTCGAAGTCCTGCACGCGGCGCGCATACTGGGCGCTGTCGATGGTGCGCACCGTGGACTGCACGCCGAGCAGCCGTAACTGCTCCGTATACGGAAGCACCACCCGCTCGAACAGCGGCGACACCAGCAGGAACTCGATCTCGAACGCCTCGCCCGTTTCGTTCCGCAGCACCTTGTCGCCGCCCGGCTTCCACCCGGCGGCGGCGAACAGGTTGCGCGCCTCCAGGAGGTTCTTGCGGCGTTCCTGGGGGTTGGCGTTCACCGGGTTGGCGTACGGGCTGGTGAACACCTGCGGCGGGATCTGGTCCTTCAGCGGCTCAAGCAACGCCAGTTCGGCCGGCGAGGGAAGGCCGGTTGAGGCCAGCTCGGAGTTGTTGAAGTAGGACGCCGCGCGCACATACTGGCCGTAGAACAGGTTCTGGTTCGCCCAGTCGAAATCGAACACGTAATTGAGCGCGCTGCGCACCCGTGCGTCCTGAAATTTTGGCCGGCGCAGGTTCAACGCGAACCCCTGCATGCCGTCCGGCAGCTTCAGCGCAATCTCCTCGCGCCGGATCCAGCCCTTCTGCACCGCCGGAATGTCGTAGCCGGTGGCCCAGTTCTTGGCGCTGCTCTCCAGCCGGTAGTCGTACTGGTCGCCCTTGAAGGCTTCTAGCATCACCGTCTCGTCCGCGAAGTAGACGGCGGTGATCTCGTCGAAGTTGTTGGCGCCCACGTTCACCGGCAGGTCCCTGCCCCAGTAGTCGGCGACACGCCTCACCGTGATCGAGGCGCCGGGCTTCACCTCCGCCACCTTGTAGGGGCCGGAGCCGAGCGGCGGCTCCATGGAGGTCTGTTCGATCGAGCGCTGCTCGCCCTTCGCGTCCTTGCCCGTCCACCAGTGTTTTGGCAGCACCGGAAGCTGGCCGACGATCTGCGGCAGTTCGCGATTTCCCGGCGCGGTGAAGGTGAACGTCACCTCGCGCTCGCCCGTCTGTTCGGCCTTCACCACGTCCTTGTAATAGAACGCATACTGGGGGTGCGCGCTCTTCAGCGCCTGCATCGACCAGATCACGTCGTCCGGCTTCATCGGCTCGCCGTCGTGAAAGCGCGCCTCCGGTCTCAGCCGATAGGTGACGAAGGCGAAGTCGTCCGGGTGCTTCACAGCGTCCGCCACAAGGCCGTACTCGGTCGAGGCCTCGTCCATTGCGCCGGTCATCAGCGTGTCGTTGGTGAGGCCGATGAGCCCGGCCGCCGAGCCCTTGAACGTGTAGGGATTGAGGCTGTCGAAGGAGCCCGAGCCGCCAAGCCGCACCCGCCCGGCCTTCGGGGCCTGCGGGTTGACGTAGGCGAAATGCGGAAAGTCCGGCGCATAGTTCAGGCTGTTGAAGAGCGACAGCCCGTGCCGCCAGGCGAGTTCGCCGCCCGCCTGCGCCGCCGCCGGCCGGATCGCCGGAACCGTTCCCAGCGCCGTCACGGCAGGGGCGGCGGCGAGCGCCTTGAGCAGCGCACGGCGGTCGAGCAGGGGAGGGGTGAAGATCATGGGCGAAGCTCCGGTCTTGCGGGCGACAACCTAGGCCAAAGGGGGCACAAATGAAAACACCGCGCTTTGGGGGCGCGGTGTGAAATCTTGGTAACAGTCTGGCGAGCGCCGGGTCGCCTTGAACTCACGGAGGCGGGGGCAGCGCAACCGGGCTGTCAGACAGCGTCCGCAGGTAGGCGATCAGATCGGCGCGCTGGTCGTCCTTCTTGACACCGGCGTAGCTCATCTTGGTGCCGGGGGCGAATTCCTTCGGATTCAGGAGAAAAGCGTTCAGGTTCTCCCATGTCCACTTCTGGTCGGCCTTGGCCTTGAGCGCATCGGAGTAGGCGAAATCGGCATGGTGGGCGATCTGCTGGTCCACGATGTTCCATAAGCCCGGCCCGACCTTGTTGGTGTTGGCGCTCGACATGTCGTGGCAGGCGGCGCAAGCCTTCGCCACCGCCTGGCCCTTCTCGGCGGAGGCGGTTTGCAGCAGCGCCGCGATCGGCGCGGCCTCGGCGGCCGGCGCGGCCTCTGCGGCCGGCGCGGCGTCGGCAATCTCCACGGCAAATCCCGGCGTTTCGGGCGTTTTCGTGTAGAAGATGAGATGCGCCACTTCAGAGAAGACGAACACCATCAAACAGGCGCCGAGCACCGCCCCGGCGACCTTGTTGAATTCGAAGCTGTCGAAGCCGCTCATGATGATCCCGGACTGGTCCGCTCCCTTCGGCGAGCAGATGAATCGCCGCCGTCCTGACCGGCGAGCGTCAGAACGGCGCGGAAACTAATGGTTTGTGGAAGGCCCCGCAATACGTATAACGGCTCCGGTCCAATTTGCCGCGCCGGCCGGGTCGTCCCGTCGGAAGCGGCCCGTCCGCCGCGTTTCGAGAGCATGACGACAAAGCCCAAGATCGCCTTCCAGGGGGAACCGGGGGCGAACTCCCACATCGCCTGCCGCGAGGCCTTTCCCGGGCACGAACCGCTGCCGTGCCACACGTTCGAGGACGCTTTCCAGGCGGTCACCTCGGGCGAGGCGGCGCTTGGCCTCATCCCTATCGAGAACTCGCTCGCCGGGCGCGTCGCCGACATCCACCATCTCATGCCGGCGTCGAACCTTTACATTGTCGGCGAGCACTTCCTGCGGGTGCACCACCAGCTTCTGGCGGTGCCGGGGGCGAAGGAAGGCGACCTGAAGATCGTGTCGAGCCACGTCCACGCGCTCGGCCAGTGCCGCAAGGTGATCGGCGCGCTGGCCTTGCGCGCCGTTGTCGCCGCCGATACAGCGGGTGCGGCGCGCGAACTCATGGAGTCGGGAGACCGAACGCGGGCGGCCATCGCCACCACGCTGGCCGCCGACATCTATGGCCTCGAGATCCTGCGCCGCGACATCGAGGACGAGGACCACAACACCACCCGCTTCCTCGTGCTGTCGCCGACGCCCGACGACGCGGACGCCGACGACGGGCCGGTGGTGACGACCTTCGTGTTCCGGGTGCGCAACGTGCCGGCGGCGCTCTACAAGGCGCTCGGCGGCTTCGCCACCAACGGCGTGAACATGACGAAGCTCGAAAGCTACCAGATCGAGGGGCAGTTCTCGGCGACGCAGTTCTACGCCGACGTCGAGGGCCACCCCTCGGAACGCTCCGTGCGCCTGGCGCTTGAGGAGCTGGAGTTCTTCACCACGCACCTGAAGGTGCTCGGCGTCTACAAGGCGTCGCCCTACCGGGCCGAGATCGCCCGTCGGGCCGCCGTCGCCCGCGGCGAGCGATAGGGCGACTGCCCGCCAGGTGGATGCCGCTTGGCGGGATGACAGGCCGGCCCGCGGCTCACGGCCTCAGCCGCCAAAACCTTCCCAGAACTGGCGCGCCCGCGCGAAGAAGCCGGCGGACTCGGGGTTATTGTCCTTTGCCTCCTTCTCGAACTCCTTCAGCAGCTCGCGCTGGCGGCGGCTCAGGTTCACCGGCGTTTCGACCAGCGCCTGGATGTACATGTCGCCTGTCTGGTTCGAGCGCAGAATCGGCATGCCCTTGCCCTTGAGGCGAAACTGCTTGCCGCTCTGGGTGCCTTCGGCGATCTGCACCCGCGCCCGCTTGCCGTCGATGGTCGGCACCTCGATCTCGCCGCCGAGCGCCGCCGTGGTCATCGAGATCGGCACGCGGCAGAACAGATCGGCGCCGTCGCGCTGGAAGAACTCGTGCGGCTTCACCGCCAGGAAGATGTAGAGATCGCCCGGCGGCCCGCCGCGCGCCCCCGCCTCGCCCTCGCCTGCCAGGCGGATACGGGTGCCGTCCTCCACGCCCGGCGGCACGTTCACCGCCAGCGTGCGCTCGCGCATCACCCGGCCCTGGCCGCCGCACGAGCCGCACGGATCGGAGATGGTCTGGCCCCGCCCCTGGCAGGCCGGGCAGGTGCGCTCCACGGTGAAGAAGCCCGACTGGGAGCGCACCGCGCCCTGTCCGTTGCAGGTGGCGCAGGTCTTCGGGCTGGTTCCGGCCTTCGCGCCCGAACCCTTGCAGCCGTCGCAGGCGACCGACGACGGCACGCGGATCTGCGCCGCCGTGCCGGCGAACGCGTCGGTGAGGGAGATTTCGAGGTTGTAGCGCAGGTCCGAGCCGCGCTGCGCCGCCTGGCCGCGCCGCCCGCCGCCGCGCCGGCCGCCCATGAACTCGCCGAACAGGTCTTCGAAGATATCGGACATGGAGGAGGCGAACTCCGGCCCGAAGCCGCCGCCGCCCGTCCCGCCTTCGAACGCGCCATGGCCGAACCGGTCATAGGCGGCGCGCTTTTGCGGTTCCTTCAGGACCTCGTAGGCTTCCGAAACCTCCTTGAAGGCGTGTTCGGCCGCCTTGTCGCCAGGATTGGCGTCCGGGTGGTGCTGCTTGGCGAGCCGCCGGTAGGCCGCCTTCAGCTCCTTCTCGTCGGCCGAGCGGGAGACACCGAGAATTTCGTAGTAGTCACGTTTCGCCATCAAGCCCGCTCCGGGGGTCGAACCGTGCCCCTCGCCTCAGGTCGACAGTTAGGGTTTGAGACAAGGGGCGGTCAAGCGAACGGCCCGCCGGTTCTCCCGGTGCATCCGCGGCGAGATCCGGCGGACCCGTTCGTCATGGAGGCGTCAGGCCGACTTGCGGTCGTCGTCCTTCACTTCCTCGAAATCGGCGTCCACCACTCCGTCGTCGGAGGCCTTGCGGCCGCCGCCTGCGCCTGGGCCGCCCATGCCGGAACCGCTCATATCCGGGCCGCCCGCCTGGCCGTCGCCGCCCTGCGAGGCCTTGTACATGGCCTCGCCGAGCTTCATGGTGGCCTGCGCCAGAGCGTTGGTCTTCGCTTCGATCGCGTCCTTGTCCTCGCCCTCGACCACCGATTTGAGGTCGGCGAGCGCGGCCTCGACCGCCTGCTTGTCGGCGGGGGAGACCTTGTCGCCGAATTCGGCCAGCGACTTCTGGGTCGAGTGCATCAGGCTCTCGGCGTGGTTCTTCGCCTCGACGAGCTCCTTGCGCTTCTTGTCCTCCGAGGCGTGCGCCTCGGCGTCCTTCACCATCTTGTCGATCTCGGCCTCCGACAGGCCGCCCGAGGCCTGGATGCGGATTACCTGCTCCTTGCCGGTGGCCTTGTCCTTGGCCGAGACGTTGACGATGCCGTTGGCG
>DAIODI010000101.1:0-10359 GCA_036746875.1 Aestuariivirgaceae bacterium
GAAGTAGGCGGGAACGGTGATCACCGCCTGCGGCACAGGCTCGCCGAGGTAGCGCTCGGCGGTCTCCTTCATCTTCTGGAGCACGAACGCCGAGATCTGCGAGGGCGCGTACTTCTTGCCGCGCGCCTCGACCCAGGCGTCGCCGTTGTCGGCCTTCACGATGTGATAGGGCACAAGCTTCTTGTCTTTCTCCACCATCGGGTCGTCGTAGCGGCGGCCGATCAGGCGCTTGATGGCGAAGAAGGTGTTTTCCGGGTTGGTCACCGCCTGGCGCTTGGCCGGCTGGCCGACCAGCGGCTCGCTCTCGCTATTGAACGCCACGATGGAGGGGGTGGTGCGCGCCCCTTCGGCGTTCTCGATCACCTTGGGCGTCTTGCCTTCCATGACGGCGACGCACGAGTTGGTGGTGCCGAGGTCGATGCCAATCACTTTCGCCATTCTTGATCCTCCTGTGCGGCAAGCCGTCTCCGGGGAGCCCCTGAAACAGGGCGCTCCCTTGCCCTTCCGCTCCCGGGAAGGGGGAGAAGCCTCCGGCGGTTGAATTCGACATTCGCTGACGGAGCCGACAAAACCCGACTCCCTTGCGCTTCCGCAGGCTTATATAGGGGCTCATGACGCGCCATCAAGCCGCCGCGGCGACCATTCCCGCCCCTCTCGCTCCGTTCGCCCTTCACCCCGGACTGTTGCTCCACCGCGGGTTGCTGAGCCGCGACGCCCAGGCGGAGCTGCTGGCCCAGGTGCGGGCGGGCCTTGCCGCCGCTGCGCCCTTCCGGCCGGTGACGCCACGCTCAGCCAGGCCGTTTTCGGTCAGGATGAGCAATTTCGGCCCGCTCGGCTGGGTGTCCGACCGGCAGGGCTACCGCTATCAGCCCCTCCACCCCGAAACCGGCGAACCGTGGCCGCCCATCCCGGTCGCGGCGCTCGCCGTGTGGCGGCAGGTGGCGGACTGGCCGGGCGATCCCGAAGCCTGTCTCGTCAATATCTACGGGCCGGAGGCGAAGATGGGCCTCCACCAGGACCGCGACGAGCAGGACTTCACCGCCCCGGTGGTGTCGATCTCGCTCGGCGACGACGCGCTGTTCCGGGTCGGCGGGGAGTCGCGCGGCGGACCGCCGGCCGGCGTGCGGCTGCGTTCCGGCGACGTGCTGGTGATGGGCGGCGCAAGCCGGCTGCGCTATCACGGCGTCGCCCGGGTCTACCCCGGTTCCTCGACGCTCGCCGGCGAGCCCGGACGCATCAACCTCACCCTGCGGCGGGTGACGCTGCGTTAAGCATCATCCCGCGAGGAGGCCGCCACTTGGCGGAAAAAGATGATGCAACTCCAAGGAGCGAGAGCGGGCGATCAGGCGTCGGTGCGGGACTCGGGCCTCGGCCCGCCCTTGGCCACGCCGACCAGCGCCGGGCGCAGCACCCGCTCGCCGATGGTGTAGCCGTCCTGCACCACCTGCACCACGGTCCCGGCGGGAACCGAAGGGTCCGGCGTCTCGAACATCGCCTGGTGCACGTTGGGGTCGAATTTCTCGCCCTTCGCCTTGACCTGGCGGATATTGTAGCGCTCGAAGACGTTCTTCAGCTCGCGGTGGGTGAGATCGACGCCCGCCAGCAGCGTCTTCACCGCTTCGTCGGCCTTATCGCGCGCCTCCGCCGGCAACGCCTCCAGCGCCCGGCCCAGATTGTCGGCGACCGAAAGCAGATCGCGCGCGAAATTGGTGGCGGCGTAAAGCGTCGCCTCGGCCTTCTCGCGCTCGCCGCGCCGGCGCACGTTTTCGGCCTCCGCCATGGCGCGCAGCACCCGGTCCCTGAGCTCGGCGTTCTCCGCCGCGAGGGCCAGCTTCTCCGGATCGAGACCGGCGTCGTCCGGTACGCCCGCGTCCATGGGCTCGGCGGCCATCTCCTCGACGGTAGGTTCGCCCTTGGTCTTCGTATGGGGAGGTGGGGTCATGGGTGATCCGTGGTGTCTTGTCGGTCCGCTCTCCGTCGCATATCGAACCGGCGCGCGGCGAAATCAAGGGACCGCCGCCGCAGCCCGGCGGATTGTTCAGGGAAACAGCCGCCCGATGGCCTTGGCCGTGTACTCGACCATCGGAATGATCCGGGCGTAGTTGAGCCGCGTCGGGCCGATGACCCCAAGCACGCCGACGATGCGCTGCCGGCCGTCGCGGTAGGGGGCGAGGATCAGCGACGATCCCGACAGCGAAAACAGCTTGTTCTCCGCCCCGATGAAGATGCGCACCCCTTCGCCCTCCTCGGCGGCCCCGAGCAGGCGCACCACCTCGCGCTTCTCCTCCAGGTCCTCGAACAGCTGGCGGATGCGTTCGAGATCGTCCATGGCGGCGCTCGAATCGAGCAGATGCGCCTGGCCGCGCACGATCAGGCGCTTGTCTTCCGCCGCCTCGTCGGACCAGGTGGCGAGACCCGTCTCAACCACCTTGGCGGTCAGCTCATCGAGCTCGCGGCGGATCACGTCCAGCTCGTCGCGCAAGCCCCGGCGCACCTCGTCGATGGTCTTGCCCTGCAGCCGGCTCGACAGCAGGTTGGAGGCCATCACCAGCGTCGAAGGCGGCAGGCCGGGAGGCACCTCGATGGAGCGGTTCTCGACCGTTCCGTCCTCGCCCACCAGCACCACCAGCGCGCGCCCCGGGGCGAGCGACACGAACTCGATATGCTTCAGTCTCGGGTTCACCTTCGGCGTCACCACCACGCCCGCACAGCTTGAGAGGCCGGAGAGCAGGTTGGTGGCGTCGGTGAGCGTGTCCTCGATGCGGCCCGAGCGCGCCGACTCGCCCAGCCGCTTGTCGATGGCGGCGGTTTGCGTTTCGGCCAGCGGCCCCAGCTCGAGCAGCGCATCGACGAAGAAGCGCAGGCCCTGCTGCGTCGGCAGGCGGCCGGCGGAGGTGTGCGGCGAGAAGATCAGCCCGGCGTCCTCAAGATCGGCCATGACGTTGCGCACCGACGCCGGCGACAGGTTGACCGGCAGGATGCGCGAGATGGTGCGCGATCCCACGGGCTCGCCCGTTTCGATGTAGGTCTCGACGAGACGCCGGAAAATGTCGCGTGAGCGTTGGTCGAGCGCGGCGAGCGCGGAGAGCTTTCTCTCGGTCATGGCCGGAAGGTAGAAAGCCCGCCCCGCAGGGTCAACCACACGGCTTGCGTTGCGGCGCGGTTGCCGTTCCGGTCCGGGGCGTTTACAGAAGTCCGTCCCGACACCATTCAGCGAAATCCATGCGCCCTTCGAGGAGACTGCCCGGCGAGCTTCGCCCCGTGAGCTTCACCCGCGCCGCCACCCGCCATGCCGAGGGCTCGTGCCTGGTGAAGTTCGGCGACACCCATGTGCTGTGCACCGCCACGGTGGAGGACAAGGCGCCGCCGTGGCTGAAAGGTTCGGGCCAGGGCTGGGTGACGGCCGAGTACGGCATGCTGCCGCGCTCCACCGGCGAGCGGATGCGGCGCGAGGCGGCGGCGGGCAAACAGTCGGGCCGCACCCAGGAGATCCAGCGCCTCATCGGCCGGGCCTTGCGCGCCGTCGTGGACCTCAAGGGGCTGGGCGACCGGCAGATCGTCATCGATTGCGACGTGCTCCAGGCCGACGGCGGCACCCGGACCGCCGCGATCACCGGGAGCTGGCTGGCGCTGCACGACGCGATCGTCTGGATGCGGTCGCGCGGGATGCTGTCGGCGAGCCCGCTGCGCGACCATGTAGCCGCCGTCTCGTGCGGCGTCCACGCCGGACAGGCGGTGCTCGATCTCGACTACGCCGAGGACAGCGAGGCCGGAACCGACGCCAACTTCGTGTTCACCGGCTCCGGCGGCATCGTCGAGATCCAGGGCACGGCCGAGGGCGCGCCGTTCAGCGAGGCGACCTTCCTCGACCTTATGGCGCTCGCCCGCAAGGGCATCGGCGAACTCGTCGCCTTGCAAAAGCAGGCCGTGGGCGGCTGACGATGCAGCCGCGCGGCGTTCTCGAAACCGCCCTCTACGCCCGCGACCTCGCCGCCGCGCGCGGCTTCTATGGCCGCACGCTCGGACTTGAGGAGACGATGGCGGAGGAGGGCCGCCACGTGTTCTTTGCACTCGGCCGGCAGATGCTCCTCGTCTTCAATCCGGAGACGGCAAGGCGCGGCGCGCCGCCCGGGATGAATTTGCCCGTACCGGCGCATGGCGCGGAGGGACACGGCCACGTGTGCTTCGCCGCCGACGCCGAGGAGCTCGATCTGTGGGTGCGCCGGCTCGACGCCGCCGGCGTCGCCATCGAGGCCGATTTCGCATGGCCGGACGGGGGCCGATCCGTGTACGTGCGCGATCCCGCCGGCAACAGCGTCGAGTTCGCGGAAGCCCGCATCTGGGGCTTTGGCGGCGGCCGCACCGTCGCCGCCGGAAGCCGGCTCGTGGTGGCGAGCCACAACATGGGCAAGGTGCGCGAGATTCGCGATCTTCTGGCTCCCTTCGGTCTTGACGCCGTCGCCGCCGGCGACCTCGGTCTTGCGGAACCGGACGAGACCGGAACCACCTTCGCCGCCAACGCCGTGCTGAAGGCCAAGGCCGCCGCGCGGGCCTCCGGCCTGCCTGCGCTGTCCGATGACTCCGGCCTGTGCGTGGATGCGCTGAATGGCGACCCCGGCGTCTATTCGGCGCGCTGGGCGGGTCCGCGAAAGGACTTCGCGGTGGCGATGGAGCTTGTGGAGAAGAGGCTTGCCGAACGCGGCGCGACATCGCCGGACCGGCGCGCGGCGCATTTCGTCTGCGCGCTGGCGCTCGCCTTTCCCGACGGCGACAGCGAGGTGTTCGAGGGCCGCATCGACGGCCGTCTCGTCTGGCCGCCGCGCGGTGACAAGGGGTTCGGCTACGATCCGATGTTCGTCGCCGACGGGATGACCGGGACCTTCGGCGAGATCGCCCCCGCCGCCAAGCACGCCGTTTCGCATCGGGCGCGGGCCTTCGCGCAGCTGAAGGCGCGGCTTCAGGCGCGATGAGCTTCGGCGTCTACGTCCACTGGCCGTTTTGCATGGCGAAGTGTCCCTACTGCGACTTCAACTCGCACGTCCGCCACGGCGGCGTCGACGCCGCCAGCTTCGCCGATGCGCTGGTCCGCGAGCTTTCGTTCATGCGCGGGCTTTCCGGTCCGCGCGACGTGACAAGCGTATTCTTCGGCGGCGGCACGCCCTCGCTGATGCCGCCCTCCGCCGTCGGTCAGGTGCTTGACGCGGTCGCCGCGCTCTGGACGGTCGCGCCGGACGCCGAGGTGACGCTGGAGGCCAACCCCACGAGCGTCGAGGCGGCGAACTTCCGCGGCTACCGGGCGGCCGGCGTGAACCGCGTTTCGGTCGGCGTCCAGGCGCTCGACGACGCCGACCTCGCCGCGCTGGGCCGCCGGCACACGGCGCAGGAAGCGCTCGCCGCCTTCCGCCTCGCCGCATCGGTGTTTCCGCGCACCTCGTTCGATCTCATCTACGCCCGGCCCGACCAGACCTGCGCCGCATGGCGCGCCGAACTTTCGCGCGCGCTTCACGAACAGCAGGGGCACATGAAGCTCTACCAGCTCACCATCGAGGAGGGCACCGTGTAAGCCGCCCGCCATGCGACGGGCACGCTGAGCGTGCCCGGCGAGGAGACGGCGGCCGACCTCTACGACCTCACGCAGGAGCTGACGGAGGCCGCCGGGCTTCACGCCTACGAGGTGTCGAACCACGCCCGCCCCGGCCACGAATGCCGTCACAACCTCGTCTACTGGCGGGGTGGGGACTACGCCGGCGCCGGGCCGGGCGCGCACGCGCGCCTTTCGACGGCCGACGGGCGGCGCGCCTTCGTCACCGAGAAGCATCCCGAAACCTGGCGCGACCGGGCGATGCGCGATGGCCATGCGCTTGTCGAGGACACGCTCCTCGATCCCGGCGCAAGCGCCGTGGAGCGGCTGCTGATGGGACTTCGCCTCGACGAGGGCGTGAGGCTCGACGAAACGCTCCGTGCACGGATCGACGCGGCCGCGCTCGACAGCCTCGCCGACGGCGGTTTGATCGTGCGCGACGGCGGAACGATCCGCGCCACCCGGGAGGGCCGCCGCGTGCTCGACGCGGTGCTGCGGGCGCTGGTCCGTTGAGGCGAACGTTCAGTAGCCGGCGGAGAAGCGGTCCGGGGCGGGCGCGAGGACACGCGGCCCGCCGCTTGTCACCTCAAGGATCGACAGCGCCCGCTCGATGCGGCCGTTCGGACGGAAGCGGTAGAGGCCGTTCACGCCGGTGAAACCTTCCGGCGTGGTGATGCGGGCGTCGGTGAAGCGCTGTCCGGCCGGATAGCGCGACAGCTGCACGGCCAGGTTCACCGCGTCGTAGGCGAGGCTCGCCAGACGCGGCGGCTTCTGGCCGTAGGTCGCCGCGTACTGCTGGTCGAACCGCGCCACGAGATCGGGCGCGACGCCGGCGTACCAGCCGCCTGCCAGCAATGCCGTCTGGAACGTGACGGGATCGTCCCAGAGCCCGGTTCCCATCAGCTTCACGCCTTGCGGGCTCAGGCCGGCGACCGACAGCGCGCTCGCCACCTGCTGCAGCTTCTGCCCGCCTTCCGGGATGAACAGCCCCTGGAAGCTTCCCGCCTGCGCCGCCTGCGCCACCCGCTGGGCGGCGGGGGCGACGTCGCCGGAGCGGTCGAAGCGTTCGGTCAGCGCGACGGTTGCGCCATAGCGTTGCGCCGACGCCTGGATCGCCGCCTCGATGATCTGGCCGTACTGCGACTGCGGCACGAACGCGCCGTAGGTGCGGATGCCGGTGGAGGTGGCGTAGCGCATGACGTTCGCCACTTCCTCCTCCGGCAGGAAGCTCATCAGGTAGACGCCCTGCTGCGCCGTCGAGCTTTGCGAGGAGAAGGCGATCACCGGCACGCCGCGCCCCGTGGCCACGGGCGCGACCGCCGCAACCTCCGGCGCGAGCAGGGGGCCGAGGATCACCTCCGCGCCCTCGGCCAGCGCCGCTTCGGCGGCCGTGCGCGCGCCGCTCGCCGACCCGCCGGTGTCCCTGGTGACGAGCGAGATGTTGGCGTTGCCGGCGTCGATCAGGGCCAGTTCCGCCGCCTGCTTCATGGCTGCGGCGATGCGCGCCGGTTCGCCGGACGCGCCGAGCGGCAGCAGAAGACCCACCTTCACCGCGCCGCCGGTGACGACGCCCGGCGGCGGCTGCGGCGCGCTCGGCTGCGCCTCCTGCACCGAGGGTCCGGTGGCGCAGGCGGCGAGCGCCACGAGCAGGATCCACGACAGAACCGCCATCAGCGCGAGGCGCACGCCGCCGTCTTCCCTCGCGCGCGGCGATGCGGCACCATCGGCGCCGACCGCGAATGTCCTCCACCCGGGCATCCGGCCCCTGTAGACCAGACCTCCCGGAAGCGCAACTGGAGCGGCAGGCTTGAACGACAGCCCCACCACGAGCGGGCGCGGCTACAGCATCGGCGGCCACGCCTTCACGGCGGCGAAGGCGCGGGCCGGCCTGCATCTGGTGGCGACGCCCATCGGCAACCTCGCCGACATCACGCTGCGCGCGCTTGAGACGCTGGCCAGCGTGGACACGGTGCTGTGCGAGGATACGCGCGTCACAGGCAGGCTCATGCAGCGCTACGGGCTGCGCGCGCCGCTCAGGCCCTACCACGACCACAACGCCGCGAGCGTCCGTCCGGCGATCCTCGACGCGCTGGCGGCGGGCGCGTCTGTCGCGCTGGTGAGCGATGCGGGAACGCCGCTCGTTTCCGATCCGGGCTACAGGCTTGTCACCGAGGCGATCGCGCGCGCGGTCCCGGTGGAGGCCGTGCCCGGCGCGTCCGCCGTGCTGACCGGCCTCAGCGTCTCCGGATTGCCGAGCGACCGCTTTTTGTTCGCGGGCTTCCTGCCGCAGAAGCAGGCGGCCCGTCGCGCCATGCTGGAGGAGCTGAAGGGGTTAAGGGCGACGCTGATCGTCTTCGACACCGCGCCGCGCCTTGCCGCCTCGCTCGCCGACGTGGCCGCCGTGCTGGGAGATCGCCCGCTCGCCGTGGCGCGCGAACTGACGAAGCTGCACGAGGAGGTGCTGCGCGGCACGACGGCTGAGGTGGCGGCGATGATCGCCGGCCGCGAGCGTCTGAAGGGCGAGATCTGCCTCCTCATCGGCCCGCCGGGCGAGGCGCCGCAGGCGGGCGCGGACGCGATCGACGCCGCGCTTGTGGAAGCCATGGCGGATGCGTCCCTCAACGAGGCGGCGGCGCTGGTGGCGAAGCGCTTCGGGCTGAGGAAGCGCGACGTCTACACTCGCGCGCTGGCGCTGAAGCGATGATCACGGCGCGGGGCGTTGGCGCCGGCGGCCCCGGGCGTGAAGCGGAGGGGCGCGGCGAGAAGGGAATTGGGGGGGGGGGGAGGGGGTGGCTTGGGGGGCCGGGGAAGACGAAGGCGGGCGAGATCGACCTTATCGTCGGGCGCGGCGACGTGACGGCGTTCGTCGAGGTGAAGGCGCGGGTGCGGCTCGACGCCGCCGCCGCTTCGCTGACACGGACGCAGGCGAGGCGCATCGTGGCGGCGGCGATGATCTGGCTCGCCGAGGCGGGCCATTCGCGCGCCGCCGGCGACTGCCGTTTTGACATCGTGCTGGTCTCCCCTTACGACGATCCGCTCCACATCGAGAACGCGTTCGGCGAGGAGCTGTGGTGAGCCGGGGAGACAGACCGATGCGCCTTGCCGTCGCCGTGCAGATGGACCCCATCGAGACCATCAATATCGCCGGCGATTCCACCTTCGCGCTGATGCTGGAGGCGCAGCGGCGCGGGCATTCGCTGTTCTATTACCGCACGCCCGCGCTCGCCCTGCGCGACGGCGCCCTGCACGCCGAGGGGCAGGACGTGACGGTGCGCGACGAGACGGGGAACCACGCCACGCTCTCCGGCTATCGCCGCGCCGATCTCTCCGCGTTCGACGTGGTCCTGATGCGCCAGGACCCGCCGTTCGACATGAACTACATCACCGCCACGCACCTGCTCGAGCACATCCACCCCGGAACGCTGGTGGTGAACGACCCCTTCGAGGTGCGCAATGCGCCGGAGAAGCTCTATCTCCTCAAATACCGCGACCTGATGCCGGAGACGATCATCTCGCGCGACGTGCGCGAACTGAAGCGCTTCCGCGACGACCACGGCGACATCATCCTCAAGCCCCTCTACGGTAACGGCGGCGCAGGCGTGTTCCGCCTCGCCCACGGCGACGAGAATTTCGCCTCGCTGCTGGAGCTGTTCCTGCAAACCTTCCGCGAGCCGTTCATCGCCCAGCGCTACCTGCCGGAGGTGAAGAACGGCGACAAGCGCATCATCCTGGTGGACGGCGAGCCGGCCGGCGCCATCAACCGCGTGCCGGCGGTGGGGGAGACGCGCTCCAACATGCATGTCGGCGGCCGCCCCGAGCCGACGCAGCTCACCGCGCGCGAGCGCGAGATCTGCGCCCGCATCGGCCCGGAGCTTAAAGACCGCGGGCTGATCTTCGTCGGCATCGACGTGATCGGCGACTGGCTGACCGAGATCAACGTCACCTCGCCCACCGGCATCCGCGAGGTGAAGCGCTTCGGCGGCGCCGACATCGCCGCGCTGGTGTGGGACGCCATCGAGAGGCGGCGGGCTTAAAGTTCGTTAGGCCAGAACGTCGCCATTGCATTGTAAGTCATATGCGCCGGGATGGTGTAGCCGAAGTGGCCAGTGTAACGCCGGATGGCGGAATACAAAGGGCCGCTGGGGAGCACGATCAGCACGCGCTCGCAGTCTCCATCAGGAGCATGCGACAAGGACCAAGGAACAATCGCCATTGCCGCCAAACACGACTTCGAGGTCAAACAAGCGCTTTCCTGATGTCAACATCGTCCTGTTCCTCGCCGGATCGGGTATAAGCGAGCGTGCCGCATCGGCGGCGGCAGGCCTCTGTGTGAGAATCACATGACCTGCAGCGATCGGCGACGCTGACGCGCCCCACGCCTCCGCCCGACAGATACGCGACAGCGCCAGGAATGGTCCGGCGTGCCGATCTTCAGGATCATCAAGCGCCGCGCCTTTCGCAAGCCGGCAATGTCGCGCCCGCCTGCGACGAAAGCGAGGAGCTGAAGCTCCAGTCGAAGGGCGCGCGTGTCGTCACCAACCGCCACCTCATCTTCCACGGCGCGCGCAAGTCGACGACGGTGACGCTGGGGCGCATCCTCGCCGTCCAGCGGTTCGAGACCCGCCTTGAGTTCAGCAAGGCCAGCGGCCCGAACGACACGTTCGAGATGTCGCCGCTCGACTGCGACCTCGCCTGCGCGATCCTCGAACAGGCGCTGGCGCGGGAGTAGACGCGCGGTGGGGCGTGTTCGCATTATGTTCTTGCGTTTTGCCCGGATC
>DAIODI010000102.1:0-10188 GCA_036746875.1 Aestuariivirgaceae bacterium
TCACCATGTCGATGTCGTAGCGCGTGGTGCGCCGCGTGCCGTCGTTGCGGCGCGGGCCCGCCTCGATGGTGATCGCCTGGGCCGGGCAGATCGCCTCGCACAGCTTGCAGGCGATGCAGCGTTCCTCGCCGTTGGGATAGCGGCGCAGCGCATGCTCGCCGCGGAACCTTGGCGACAGCGGACCTTTCTCGAACGGGTAGTTGATCGTCGCCTTCGGCCTGAAGAAGTAGCGCATCGACAGCGCGAACGCCGAGACGAACTCGGAGAGGAACAGTTGGCGCGCGGCCTGGGCCAGTCTCATCGCGTCATTCTTTCCTTCACTCGAACCAGCGCCGCAGAAGCGCCGGCCCCATGGCGAAACCGATCAGCGGCAGCAGCGCGAAACAAACCGCGCGCCCCGCATCCAGATAAACCCCCGGATCGATCCCCTGCGAACCTGTCACCTTGGCGCGCTCGTGCGCCCACTTGAGCCGCGGGTACACGGCGCGCAGGGCGAACAGCCAGAGCGCAAGGCCGGCCGCCAGAAAGCCGAAGGCGCCGAGCAGCCGCAGGACGGACCCGTCCATCGCCCGCCCTCATGCCGGCAGCCAGCCGAACGTGACGAGCACGCCGGCGGTGAGCGCCACCCAGAACAGCGAGATCGGCAGGAACACCTTCCAGCCCAGCCGCATGAGCTGGTCGTAGCGGTAGCGCGGCACGAACGCCTTCACCATGGCGAACATGAAGAACACGAGGCAGACCTTGATCAGGAACCAGACGACGCCCGGAACCCAGGTGAACGGCGCGAAATCGAACGGAGGCAGCCAGCCGCCGAGGAACAGGATCGTGGTCATGGCGCACATGGTGGTGATCGCCACGTACTCGCCGAGCATGAACAGCATGTAGGGCGTGGAGGAATACTCCACCATGTAGCCCGCCACGAGCTCGCTTTCGGCCTCCACCAGATCGAACGGCGGACGGTTGGTTTCGGCCAGCGCCGAGATGAAAAAGATCACGAACATCGGCAAGAGCGGCAGCCAGTACCAGTCGAGGAACGAGCCCGGCAGGCCGATGGCCGTCCCGAGCCCGGTGGACTGGCTCATCACGATCTCGCTGAGGTTGAGCGAACCGGCGCACAGCAGCACCGTGACGATCACGAAGCCGATCGAGACCTCGTAGGACACCATCTGCGCCGCCGAACGCAGCGCCGAAAGAAACGGGTACTTCGAGTTCGACGCCCAGCCGCCCATGATGACGCCATAGACCCCCAGCGAGGAAATGGCGAACAGGAACAGGATGCCGACGTTGATGTCGGCGATCACCCAGCCCTGGTCCACCGGGATCACCGCCCACGCCGACAGCGCCAGCGTCGCGGTGACGAGGGGCGCGATCAGGAACACGCCTTTGTTGGCGGCGTCCGGGATGACGACCTCCTTGAACACGAACTTCAGGAGGTCGGCGAACGACTGGAACAGCCCCCACGGGCCGACGACGTTGGGGCCGCGCCGCAACTGCACCGCCGCCCAGATCTTGCGGTCCGCGTAGAGCAGGTAGGCGACGACCAGCAGCACGGCGACGAGCAGCGCCACCGACTGGAGCACGATGAAGGCGAGCGCCGCGGCGACGGAGGTCATCGCGTCACTCCGCCGCTTCCAGCCGCCGGCCGGCGCGCAGCGCCGAGCATTCGGCCATCACGCGCGACGCCCGCGCGATGGGGTTGGTGAGGTAGAAATCCTTCACCGGCGAGGCGAACGGCTCCGAAGGCAACCGGCCGCCGCCGTTCGCAAGCTCGGCCAGCGTTGCGGGATCGGCGGGCGCGATCTCGCCAAGCAGCGCCAGATGCGGAACTTCGCCGTAGAGCGCGGCGCGCAGCTCCTCCAGCGTGTCGAACGGCAAGGTTGCGCCAAGCCGCTCCGACAGCGCGCGCACGATCGCCCAGTCCTCGCGGGCGTCTCCGGGCGGGAACAGCGCCCGCTGCGTCATCTGCGGGCGCCCTTCCGTGTTGACGTAGGTGACGGATTTCTCCGTGTACGCCGCGCCCGGCAGGATCACGTCGGCGGCGTGCGCCCCGGCGTCGCCGTGCGTGCCCTGGTAGATCACAAACGATTTGCCGAGCCGCGCCATGTCGAGCTCGTCGACGCCGAGCAGGTAGACCACGTCGATCTCCCCGCCCTCCGCGCCGGCGAGGATCGAGGCGGTGTCGCGCCCGCCGTCGACGCCCGGCAGCGCGCACACCTCAAGCGCCCCCACCCGCGCGGCGGCGGTATGCAGCACGCTGAAGCCGTTCCAGCCGTCGCTCACCGCGCCGCAGGACAGCGCAAGCCGCGCCGCCAGCGACAGCACCGCAGCGCCGCCGGGCCGCGAGATCGCGCCCTGGCCCACGAGGATCAGCGGCCGCTTCGCCTCGCCGAGCACGCGGGCGAACTCGCCCTTGCCGTCCGCCAGTTGCGACAACGACTCCGGACCAGCGCCCAGGTGCTTGTAATTGTAGGTTAAATCCGCTTTTTCACCGATCACGCCAACGGGCACGGCGCGGTTGCGCCAAGCCTTGCGGATGCGGGCGTTCAGCACCGGCGCCTCAAGGCGCGGGTTTGATCCGACGATCAGGATCGCGTCGGCCTGTTCGATCCCGGCAATGGTGGCGTTGAAGAGATATCCGGCCCGTCCGCCTGCGCTGCCCAGCGGCGAGTGCGGCTCGCGGCAGTCGATGCTGGCGACGCCCAGCGCGGCGAGCAGCTTCTTCAGCGCGTAGATCTCCTCGACTCCGGCAAGATCGCCGATCAGCGCCGCCGTTCGCTGCGGGCCCGCCGCCTTCATTTGCGACGCCACCAGCGACAGCGCCTCCGGCCAGGACGCCGGCCGCAGGCGGCCGTCCTCGCGTACATAGGGCCGGTCGAGGCGCTGCGACTTCAGGCCGTCCCAGACGAAGCGGGTCTTGTCGGAGATCCATTCCTCGTTCACGTCGTCGTTGACGCGCGGCAGGATGCGCATGACCTGACGGCCGCGCGAGTCGACGCGGATCGCCGAGCCCACGGCGTCCATCACGTCCACCGATTCCGCCTTGCGCAGCTCCCACGGGCGGCCGCGGAACTCGTACGGCCGCGAGGTCAGCGCGCCGACCGGACAGAGGTCGATGACGTTGCCCTGAAGCTCCGACGACATCGCCTGTTCGAGGTAGGTGGTGATCTCCATATCCTCGCCGCGCCCGATGGCCCCGATCTCCTCGACGCCGCCCACTTCCGTGGTGAAGCGCACGCAGCGGGTGCAGTGGATGCAGCGGTTCATGGAGGTCTTGACCAGCGGGCCGATCCACTTGTCCTCCACCGCCCGCTTGTTCTCGTCGAAGCGGTTGCGGTCGACGCCATAGGCCATCGCCTGGTCCTGCAGGTCGCACTCGCCGCCCTGGTCGCAGATCGGGCAGTCGAGCGGGTGATTGATGAGCAGGAACTCCATGACGCCTTCGCGCGCCTTCTTCACCGTCCTGGTCCGGGTGAACACTTCCGGCGGCTCGCCGTTGGGGCCGGGGCGCAGATCGTTGACGGAGAGCGCGCACGACGCCTGCGGCTTCGGCAGGCCCTTCACCTCGACGAGGCACATGCGGCAGTTGCCGGCGATCGACAGGCGTTCGTGGTAGCAGAAGCGCGGCACCTCGGCGCCCGCGGCCTCGCACGCCTGGAGCAGCGTCACGCCGTTCTCCACCTCGATCTCGCTTCCGTCAACCTTCAGTTTCGGCATCGTGCCTGGTCCTCACGCACACCGCAGCGACCGCATGCGTTCTGCATCCATGATCTCGGCCCAGCCGAAGGCGTGCCCGGTAGGGCCTTCGGCCTCATACTGCCTGAGGCGCGCATACGCCTCGTCGAGGCTTGGGCGGTGGCCCTCGGGAACCCACCACATCACCATGTGGGGCTTCTCCAGGAGGTCAAACCAGGCGGCGCGATTCCTGTAGAACTGCGCATGCACGGTCTTGAACACATAATTCTCGAGCGACTTCGCGTCCTCCCATACCGAGAGGTTCACCGCCATGTCGTCGCCCACGCGGAACTCGGTGGCGTTGTTGTTGTCGCCCTTCAGCCGCCACACGAAGCCGGGCGAGCGCTCGGCGATCGCGTTCACGCGGTCGAGATTGTCCATGAACCCGGCCATGCGCGGGTCGCTGGTGGGGTGCTTGAACCTGCCGATGTTGAGTTCCGCCAGATGCATCGTCAGCTCCTGTCGCCGTCGTCGGCGGCGCGCGCGGCGGCCGTCGGCTCGCCGAGGCGCATGGCCATGTCGTCGAGTTCGGTCATCAGCAGGCGCACCTCCGACACCATCACCGTTTCCGGCGCCTGCTCGCGCGCCTTGCACAGGGCGAAGTCCTGGAAGTTCGTCAGCATGATCGCGTCGGCCTTGAGCTTGTCGTAAGCGGTCCAGTCGCGGGCCTCGAGCGCGGCGCGAAGCTCGCCGCGAAACGCCCGTTGCAGCTCGGCCTTCGGGTGCGGCAGCCCCGCCGCATCCTGCACCACGGAATACTTGCCGGCGGCGAACTGACGGAACGCCTCCACCAGCGCCTGCGCCGCCTGCCGTTCGGGGGCGAGCGGCGGCGGGGCGGGCTCCGGCGCGGGCGGCGCCGGGGCGACAAGACGCTTCAGCCAGGACAGCACGGCGCTGCAACTCCCCCTCAGTTGAGCCGCGAGGCGCCGCTGTCGCGCCTCGCCAGCGCCTTCGCCTGCTCCACCCAGCTGTCGCGCATCATCCGGCCGGGGAACTTGAGATAGTCGTTGATCCAGTCGACCTGGGCGTCGGTCCACTGCGCGATCTGATCGTAGTGGAAGATGCCGAGATCGTTCAGTGTACGCTCGATCTTCGGGCCGACGCCGGAGATGACCTTGAGGTCGTCCTTGACGCCGCGCGGCGCATCGATCGCCGGCGGACGGTCGGGCGAGTCGAGGCTGGCGCCAAACCGGCGGATCGCCGCCTTCACGGCCGCCGCCGCCGTCTCCCCGGCGCCGGTGGCTGCCGCCGCCATGGTCTGCTGCACCTGCTCCGCCTGGGCGGCGAGATCGCGCCGGGCCTCGATGGCCTGCCCGATGACGCGGCCGGCGGCCCGGCGGGTCAGCTCCTGGCCTTCCTCGAAGGCCTTGCGGGCGTGCGCCACCACCTCGATGCCCTGCTCCACCGACTTGAGCGCCGTCTCCTGGCCGCCCTCGATGACCTTGCGGGTTTCGCCCGCCACGTCGAGCCCGGCCTCAACCGCCTGGCGGGTCATCTCCTGACCCTCCTCGAAGGCCTTGCGCATCTCCGCGCGGGCGAAATCGGCGACGTCGCGGCTCTTGTCCACCGCATCTGAGATTGCGCTGGCGGTGAAGGTGGCGATCCCCTTGCCCTGGTCGATGACCTCCTCGAAGGCTTGCGCGACCGAGGCGAACGGCGGCACGGCGGCGGCGGAGAACGCCGGCGCGCGCAGGGCGGCGAAGTCGAGACCCGGCATGCGGAAGGCGAACCCTTGCGCGCCGTCGCGCGCCGTCCACAGCGCCTGCGGCGTCAACGGCGAGCGGGCGAGGCCGCCTTCGCGCATCGCCTCGGCCGCGCCCTTCATGAAGCCGAACCACGCGCCATACATGGCGGCGGCGGCGGCGCCCGAATAGGCGAAGAGGTGAGCGCCGGCGAGCGGGCCGGCGGCGAGGAGGCTGGATTTCGTGGCCGCCGACATCATGTCGGAGAACGGCTGCATGGGATTGTGCGGTTCGCTCGTCATGGGTTTGATCTCCGGAAACGGTTGCTGGGAGTCCTCCTTCAGGCGACGCGACTACTCGGCGGCGACGGCCGCCACGGAGCCATCCCGGTCGGGGTTGGCGCTGTAACGGTCGATCCGCTCTTCTATGACGTGACGGAAATGCCGGATGAGGCCCTGCACCGGCCACGCGGCGGCGTCGCCGAGCGCGCAGATGGTGTGGCCCTCGATCTGACAGGAGACGTCGAGCAGCATGTCGATCTCGCGCTTCTCGGCGCGGCCTTCGGCCATGCGGGTGAGCACGCGCCACATCCAGCCCGTGCCCTCGCGGCAGGGCGTGCACTGGCCGCAGCTCTCGTGCTTGTAGAACCAGGCGAGCCTCGCGATGGCGCGGATGATGTCGGTGGACTTGTCCATCACGATCACCGCCGCCGTGCCAAGCCCCGACTTGAGGTTGCGCAGCGAGTCGAAGTCCATCGGGCAATCGGCGATCTGGTCGGCCGGCACGCAGGGCACCGACGAGCCGCCGGGGATCACCGCCAGCAGGTTGTCCCAGCCGCCGCGCACGCCGCCGCAATGCTTGTCGATCAGTTCGCGGAAAGGAACGCCCATCGCCTCTTCGACGGTGCATGGACGATTGACGTGGCCGGAGACGCAAAACAGCTTGGTGCCGGCGTTGTTGGGCCGGCCGATGCCGGCGAACCAGTCCGGTCCGCGCCGCAGGATCGTCGGCACGACGGCGATCGACTCCACGTTGTTGATGGTGGTGGGCGCGCCATAAAGCCCGACATTGGCCGGGAACGGCGGCTTCATGCGCGGCTGGCCCTTCTTGCCTTCGAGGCTCTCGAGCAGCGCCGTCTCCTCGCCGCAGATGTAGGCCCCGGCGCCGTGGTGCACGTAGAGGTCGAAGTCCCAGCCGGTGACATTGCCCTTGCCGATGAGCTTCGCCTCGTAGGCCTCATCGATCGCCGCCTGCAATCGCTCGCGCTCGCGGATGAACTCGCCGCGCACGTAGATGTAGCCCACATGCGCGCCCATCGCCGCGCCCGCCACCAGGCAGCCCTCCACCAGCGTATGCGGATCGTGCCGCAGGATCTCGCGGTCCTTGCAGGTGCCGGGCTCGGACTCGTCGGCGTTGACGACGAGATAGTGCGGGCGCTCGCCGATCTGCTTCGGCATGAACGACCACTTGAGGCCGGTGGGGAAGCCCGCCCCGCCGCGCCCGCGCAGTCCGGAAGCCTTCACCTTCTCGACGATCTGCTCGCGGCCCAGCGCGATGATGTCCTTGACGCCGTCCCACTGACCGCGATGCAGCGCACCCTTGAGGCCCCAGTCGCCCTGCCCGTAGAGGTTGGTGAAGATGCGGTCCTTATCGCTCAGCATCACTTCGCCTTCTCGCCGACACTGTTGTCGGGCCGCCAGCCGCCGGCGAGCTTCTTCGCCTGCTTCACCCACTCGTCGCGCTTTACCCGGCCCTTGAAGCCTTCGAGGCGGTCGTCCACCCACTTGAGCTCAGTCGCCGTCCACGCGGCGATCTGGTCGAAGTGCCACACGCCCATGCCGTTGAGCATCTTCTCCAGCGCGGGACCGACGCCCCGGATGAGCTTCAGGTCGTCCCCCGTGCCGCCGCGCGGCTTCTTCAGGAGTTGCGGCGCGGCATCGGCCTTCGCGGGCTTCACCGCAGGCTTCGCCGCAGCCTGCCAGGGCCCGGCGATGAGCGTCGTCGGCCCGCCTTCGGGGGCGGCGAACCGGCGGCCGTTCTGCGGGCCGGGCTTCGGATGCTCGCCGCGCACAAAGGCGTCGAGCACCTTCCCGAAGGTTTCAGGGGTAAGGTCTTCGTAGGTATCCTTCCACACCTGCACCATCGGCGCATTCACGCAGGCGCCGAGGCATTCCACCTCCTCCCACGAGAACGCCCCGTCCGCCGAAAGCCCGTGCGGCTCGTGCGCGATGCGGCGCCTGCACACCTCGATAAGGTCGCCCGCGCCGCGCAGCATGCACGGCGTCGTGCCGCACACCTGCACATGCGCCTTCGTCCCCACGGGGGAGAGCTGGAACATGGTGTAGAAGGTGGCGACCTCGTAGACACGGATGTAGGCCATGTCGAGGAGCGTCGCCACGTACTCCATGGCGGCGCGCGACACCCAGCCGGCGTTCTGCTCCTGCGCCCGCCACAGCACCGGGATGACGGCGGAGGCCTGCTTGCCCGGCGGATACTTGGCGATGGTTTCATGCGCCCACGCAAGATTCTCCGGCGTGAAGGCGAAGCCTTCGGGCTGAACGGGATCGAGACGGCGCACGCTCACCGGTCCACCTCGCCAAACACGATATCGAGCGAGCCGAGGATGGCGGAAACGTCGGCCAGCATGTGGCCGCGGCACATCCAGTCCATCGCCTGAAGATGGGCGAACCCCGGCGCGCGAAGCTTGCAGCGGTAAGGCTTGTTGGCGCCGTCCGAGACGAGGTAGACGCCGAACTCGCCCTTCGGCGCCTCGACCGCCGCATAAACCTCGCCGGCGGGCACCTTGTAGCCCTCGGTGTACAGTTTGAAGTGATGGATGAGGGCTTCCATCGACCGCTTCATCTCGGCCCGCTTCGGCGGCGCCACCTTGCCGTCGGTCGAGGCCACCGGCCCCTTACCCTCGGGCCGGTTCAGCCGCTCGATGCACTGGCGCATGATCCGGACCGACTGGCGCATCTCCTCCATGCGCACGAGGTAGCGGTCGTAGCAGTCGCCGTTCCTGCCCACCGGGATATCGAAATCGAGTTCGCCGTAGCACTCGTAGGGCTGCGCCTTGCGCAGGTCCCAGGCCGCGCCGGAGCCGCGCACCATGACGCCCGAAAAGCCCCACGCGAACGCCTCCTCCAGCGTCACCACGCCGATATCGACGTTCCTCTGCTTGAAGATGCGGTTATCGGTGAGCAGCCCCTCGATGTCGTCGAGCACCTTCGGATGGGTCTCGCAGAAGGCGGCGATGTCGTCGATCAGGCCCTGCGGCAGGTCCTGGTGGACGCCGCCGGGGCGAACGTAGGCCGCGTGCATTCGCGAGCCCGACGCGCGCTCGTAGAACACCATGAGCTGCTCGCGCTCCTCGAAGCCCCACAGCGGCGGGGTGAGCGCGCCCACGTCCATCGCCTGCGTGGTGACGTTGAGGAGGTGCGACAAGAGCCGCCCGATCTCCGAATACAACACGCGGATGAGCTGGCCGCGGCGCGGAACCTCGAGGCCCAGAAGCTTCTCCACGGCGAGCGCGAAGGCGTGCTCCTGGTTCATCGGCGCGACGTAGTCGAGCCGGTCGAAGTACGGCACCGCCTGGAGGTAGGTCTTGTGCTCGATCAGCTTCTCGGTGCCGCGGTGCAGAAGCCCGATGTGGGGATCGACGCGCGTCACCACTTCGCCGTCGAGTTCGAGCACCAGGCGCAGAACCCCGTGCGCCGCCGGATGCTGCGGCCCGAAGTTGATGTTGAAGTTGCGGACGGAGGCTTCGGTCATGGTTTCGCCTTCTCGTCGCCGGGGAGAACGTACTGCGTTCCCTCCCACGGCGAGAGGTAATCGAACGAACGGAACTCCTGCATCAGGTTGACAGGCTCGTAGACCACGCGCCGCGCCTGTTCGTCGTAGCGCACCTCCACATGCCCGGTGAGCGGGAAGTCCTTGCGCAGCGGATGGCCGGCGAAGCCGTAGTCGGTGAGGATTCGCCGCAGGTCCGGGTGGCCGGAGAACAGAATACCGAAAAGGTCGTAGGCCTCACGCTCATACCAGTTGGCGGCGGGGAACACCGGAATGGCGGAGGGCACCAACGTTTCCTCGTCCGCCTCCACCTTCACCCGGATGCGGGCGTTCCGGTAGGGGCTGAGCAGATGGTAGACGACGTCGAACCGCCTCGGCCGGGCCGGATAGTCCGCGCCGGCGATATCGATGAAGCACACGAACCGGCAGTGCGGGTCGTCGCGCAGGTATGTCAGCGTCCGGATGATCTCGTGTGGCTCAACCGTCAGCGTCAGTTCGCCGAACGCCGTCGTCGCGGCCGGCGTCACGCCGAGCGCGCCGAGCCCGGCCTCGACGTGCGCCCTGAGCGCGTCGACCGTGTCGATGGCGTCGCCGCTCAACGTCCCCTCCCTCAGCGCTCGATGGTTCCGGTGCGGCGGATCTTTTTCTGCAGTTGCAGCACGCCGTAAACGAGCGCCTCCGCCGTGGGCGGGCAGCCCGGCACGTAGATGTCCACCGGCACGATGCGGTCGCAGCCGCGCACCACCGAGTAGGAGTAGTGGTAGTAGCCGCCGCCGTTGGCGCACGAGCCCATGGAGATGACGTAGCGCGGTTCGGGCATCTGGTCGTAGACCTTGCGTAGCGCCGGGGCCATCTTGTTGGTGAGCGTGCCGGCGACGATCATGACGTCGGACTGGCGCGGGCTGGCGCGCGGCGCGAAGCCGAAGCGTTCAAGATCCCAGCGCGGCATGGAGGCCTGCATCATCTCCACCGCGCAGCAGGCGAG
>DAIODI010000103.1:0-10171 GCA_036746875.1 Aestuariivirgaceae bacterium
GTCGATCTCGGCGGCGATCCGGCCGCCGGAGACGTCGCGCAGCACGCCGTCCGGCGCGAACACGCCTCGATCGAGATGCCGCAGCACTGAGAAGGGGATCACCTTCGATCGCGCCCGCCGGTCGAGGCTTCGCGCGATCGCCGCGCACCATTCGTCATCGACGGAACAGACCGCCGTGTCGCCCGCCGCCTGGTTGGCGCACATATGCGCCTTCACCGCCGCGTAGTTCTGCATCGAGCCGTGCCGTTCGAGGTGGTCGGGGGTGAGGTTCATCAGCACGCCGGCGTCCGGCTTGAGCGAGGGCATCAGGTCGATCTGGAATGACGACAGCTCAAGCACATAGATGCGCCCGCGCTGCGGCGGCGGCAGCAGGAATACGGCGGTGCCGATATTGCCGCCGACATGGGCGTCGAGGCCGGCGGCGCGCAGCAGGTGGCCGGTGAGCGCCGTCGTCGTGGACTTGCCATTGGTGCCGGTGATGCCGACCAGGCGGGCGTCCTTGCCTTCGATCTCGCGGGCGAACACCTCGATGTCACCGATGATCTCGACGCCAGCCTCGCGCGCCCGCGTCACCGTCCAGTGCGGCGCGGGGTGGGTGAGCGGCACCCCGGGGGACAGCACCAGGGCGTCGAGCGTGCGAAAATCGGCGTCGCCGAGATCGACAACCGGGACGCCCTGGCCGGCGGCCGTGTCGCGAGAGGCGCCCGTGTCGTCCCACGCCAGCACCTCGGCCCCGCCCGACACCAGCGCCTCGGCGCAGGCGAGGCCCGACCGCGCCAGCCCGAACAGGGCGACGCGCTTGCCGGCGAACGAACGGGCGGGGAACACCGGGCGCTACCGGAGCTTGAGCGTCGAGAGGCCGACCAGCGCCAGCACGACGGCGATGATCCAGAACCTTATGACGATCGTGGGTTCGCGCCAGCCCTTCTGCTCGAAGTGGTGGTGCAGCGGGGCCATGGCGAACACCCGCTTGCCGGTGAGCTTGTAGGAGACGACCTGGACGACCACGGAGACGGTTTCGAGGACGAACAGGCCGCCGACGACGGCCAGCACGATCTCGTGCTTGACCGCCACCGCGATGGCCCCCAGCGCGCCGCCCAGCGACAGCGACCCCGTGTCGCCCATGAAGATCATCGCCGGCGGCGCGTTGAACCACAGGAAGCCGAGTCCGGCGCCGATGATCGCGCCGCACAGCACCGCCAGCTCGCCGCTGCCCTGCACGAAATGCACCTGCAGATACTCGGCGAAGTTGGCGTTGCCGACGAGATAGGCGATGAGACCGAAGCTCGCCGCCGCGATCATCACCGGGACGATGGCGAGGCCGTCGAGCCCGTCGGTGAGGTTGACGGCGTTGCCGGCGCCGACGATGACGAACACGGCGAACGGGATGAACAGGACGCCGAGCTGGATCAGCGTGTCCTTGAGGAACGGCAGCGCCAGCGCGCTCGACAGTTCCGGGTTGCCGATCCGCATGAAGACGAACGCCGCGAGGCCCGCGACGACGCATTCGAGCAGCAACCGCAGCCGGCCGGAGAAGCCGGCGGTCTTGCGCCGGGTCACCTTCAGGTAATCGTCGTAGAAGCCGATGGCGCCGAAGCCGAGCGTGACGAACAGCACCGCCCAGACGTAGAGGTTGCGCAGGTCCGCCCACAGCAGCGTGCCGGCGCAGATGCTCGCAAGGATCATCAGCCCGCCCATGGTCGGCGTGCCCTGCTTCTCCAGCACGTGGCGCTGCGGGCCATCGGAGCGGATCGGCTGGCCCTTGCCCTGCTTCAGCCGCAGCGTGTCGATGAGGCGCGGCCCGAAGAACAGCACGAAGAACAGCGACGTCATGATCGCGCCACCGGTGCGGAAGGTGATGTAGCGGAACACGTTGAGGGCGGAGATGTCCTGGCTCAGCGCGACCATCAGGTGATAGAGCATGGTGCGTCCTGTCCCCTCACGCCGCCCCGGCCTTGCCGGCCATGGCCTTCAGCGCCTCGACGACGAGGCCCATGCGGCTCCCCAGCGAGCCCTTCACCATCACCACGTCGCCCGCCCGGATCGCCGCCTTCAGCGGCGCAACAAGGTCGATGGACGCCTGTGCATAGTGCCCGCGCCGCTCGCCTGGCAAGGCGCTCCACAGGTTGCCCATGTCGGGACCGCAGGCGAACACCAGATCGACGTTCCGCGCCGCGATGTCCGGGGCGAGGCCGGCGTGCAGCGCGCCCGATTCGCGCCCCAGCTCCAGCATGTCGCCCAGAACGGCGATGCGCCGGCCGCGCCAGCCGGGCTCGGCCTGCGCCAGCACCGCCAGCGCCGCGCGCATCGAGGTGGGGTTGGCGTTATAGCTCTCGTCGATCAGCGTGGCGTGGCCCTTCTCCAGGGCCAGCACATGCCGCAGGCCGCGGCCCTTCGGCGGCGTCAGCGCGGCGAGCGACAGCGCGGCGCGGGCAAGGTCGGCGCCGAGAAGTTTCGCCGCGCCCAGCACGGCGAGGCTGTTCATCGCCAGATGACGCCCCGGCGCGCCAACCTTGTAGGTCACCTCCTCGCCGAACACGCTCGCCGTGACGGCGCTGCACTCGGGCCGCTCGCGCAACGCCACGAGGCGCACATCTGCGCCGGCGGCTTCGCCGAAGCCGAAGACGCGCTCGACGCCGGCGCTGCGGGCGGCCCCGGCGAGGCGCGGAAAATACGGCGTGTCGGCGTTGATGAGCGCCGCCCCGCCCGGCGCGACGCCGAGGAAGATCTCCGCCTTGGCGTCGGCGATGCCGTCGAGCGACTCGAAGTGGCCGAGGTGGCTTTCCGCAATGGCGGTGACGATCGCCACATCAGGGCGGACGAGCCTCGTCAACGGCGTGATCTCGCCGGCGTGGTTCATGCCGATCTCGAACACGCCGAACGCGGCCTCGCGCGGCATCCGGGCGAGCGATAGCGGCACGCCCCACTGGTTGTTGTAGGAGGCGGCCGAGGCGTGGGTTTCGCCGCTCGCTGCGAGCGCCGCCTTCAGCGCGTCCTTGGTGGAGGTCTTGCCGACGCTGCCGGTGACGGCGGCGATCCGTGCGTCCGTGCGGCGGCGCGCCCTTGCCGCAAGGCGCTCCAGCGCCCGCAGCGGATCGTCCACGACAAGACAGCAGCCGGCGGCGTGCATCGCCGGCGTGACGGTGGAGACCATCGCCAGCGACGCGCCTTTCGCCAGCGCCTGGGCGGCGAACTCGTGGCCGTCGCGCGCCTCGCCGCGGATGGCGACGAAGGCGTCGCCAGGTTCGAGCGTACGGGTGTCGATGGACATGCCGGTGACCGGCCGCGACGGGTCGCCGTCCAGCACACCGCCCGTCGCGGCGGTGAGTTCGATGACCGGCCAGAGTTCGCGACGGTCAGACATGGTGGGCTCCGTGGCCGGCGCCCTGGGCCGCGTCGCGCGCCACGTCCTGATCGGAGAACGGCAGCACGGTCGCGCCGACGATCTGGCCCGTTTCGTGGCCCTTGCCCGCCACCACCAGAACGTCGCCGGCGGCCAGCGCCCGCACGGCCCGCCGGATCGCCTCGGCGCGATCGCCCACCTCGACGCCGCCGGGGCAGGCGGCCAGGATGGCGCGGCGGATCAGGGCCGGGTCCTCGCCTCGCGGGTTGTCGTCGGTCACATAGGCGACGTCGGCGAGCCGCGCGGCGATGGCGCCCATCTGCGGGCGCTTGCCGCGGTCGCGGTCGCCGCCGCAGCCGAACACCACGACAAGGCGGCCTTCAGCGTAGGGACGAAGCGTCTTCAGCACGGTTTCGAGCGCATCCGGCGTGTGGGCGTAATCGACAAACACCGGCGCGCCCGACGGCGTGCGCGCGACAAGTTCGAGCCTGCCCGCCGCGCCCTTGAGGCTTTCCAGCGCCCGGAGCGTGAGTTCCGTTTCGCCGCCCGACGCCAGCACGAGGCCGGCGGCGACCAGCGCGTTCGACGCCTGGAAGGCGCCGGCGAGCGGCAGGAACAGCCGGTGCTCGCCGCCGTTCACGCGCACCGTCAGATGCTGGCCGAGGCCGTCGCGGCGCTGCTCTGCGAGCCTGAGGAAGCCGCCGTTGCGTCCGGTGGTGAGGACGCGAACGCCGCGGGCGCGCGCGGCGGCGGCGAACGTCTCCGCGCCCGCCCCGTCGGCGTCCACCACGGCGGCCGCGCCTTCGGGAAGCACATCGGTGAAGAGCCGCAGCTTCGCCGCGAGATAGTCGTCGAACGAGGGGTGATAATCGAGATGGTCGCGGGTGATGTTGGTGAACCCCGCCGCCGTCAGCCGCACGCCGTCGAGGCGATGCTGGGCGAGGCCGTGGCTTGAGGCCTCCATGGCGAAGTGGGTGACGCCGTGGTCGGCCAGCTCGGCGAGCAGCGTGTGGAGTTTCACCGGGTCGGGGGTGGTGTGGGTCGCCCTGGCGTATCCGGCCGGCCCGACGACGCCAACGGTGCCGATGCTCGCCGCGGCGAACGCCATCCGCTCCCAGATCTGGCGTACGAAGGAGACCACCGAGGTCTTGCCGTTGGTGCCGGTGACGGCGACGCCGATCGGCGGCTGGGCGCCGAAGAACCGCGCCGCGGCGAGCGCCAGCGCGCGGCGGGGATGTTCGGTGCGCACCACCGGAACGGCGAGATCGGGCAGCGCCGCATCCCGCGCCGCGACCACGGCGGACGCGCCGCGCGCGGCGGCGTCGGCGGCGAACGCGGCGCCGTCCAGCGTCGCGCCGGGCAGGGCGAAGAACAGGGCGCCGGGCTTCGCCTCGCGGCTGTCGGCGGTGAGCGCGGTGATGACGATGTCGCCGCCCGGCAGCGGCGCGGCCAGACCGGCGAGCAGGGTGTCGAGGCGCGCCTGCATCAGTTGGTCTCCTGGGCCTCGGCCTTCTTCTGCGCCTTCGTCAGCTTCTCGATGTCGGCCTCGCTGAGGTGCGGCTCCATGTCGAGGATCGCCACCAGCCGTTCGAGAATCTTGCCGGTGGTGGGGACCGCATTCCAGCCGGCGGTCGCGAAGCCGTAGGTCTCGGGCAGCGGCTGCGGCGCGTCGAGCATGATCAGGAAGACGTATTTTGGCTTCTCCATCGGGAACGCGCCGACGAACGAGGTGAGGCGCCGGCTCTTGTCGTAGCGCCCGTTCGTCACCTTCTCGGCGGTGCCCGTCTTGCCGCCGATGTCGAAGCCCGGCACGTCGCCCTTGCCGGCGGTGCCCTCGACGACGTTGAGGCGGAACAGGTGGCGCATCATCGCGCTGGTCTCGGGCTTGATGACCTGCACGGCGAGGCCGTCGGCGGTTTCCTTGTCGCGCTTCAGGAACGTGGGCGGGATGAGACGCCCGCCGTTGAGCAGCGCCGCCGTCACCGAGGCCCCCTGCAGCGGCTGCACGGCGAAGCCGTGGCCGAACGCGGCGGTGACGGTGGAGATGCGCGACCAGCGCGGCGGCAGCAGCGGCTTCGCCGCCTCCGGCAGTTCGGTCTGCAGCCGGTCGAACAGCCCGACCTTGCGCAGGAACGCCTGGTGGCCCTCGACGCCGACATCGAGCGCCATCTTCGCGGTGCCGATGTTGGAGGAGTGCAGGAAGATCTCCGGCACCGTCAGCACGCGGCGCTGGGGGTGGAAATCGCTGATCCGGGCCCGCCCGATCACCAGCGGAAAGCGGGCGTCATAGCGGCTTTCGAGGGTGCACACCCCGGCGTCGAGCGCCATGGCGAAGGTGACGGCCTTGACCACCGAGCCAAGCTCGAAGACGCCGCCGGTGACGCGGTTGCCGTGGTCCTTCTTCTGGGCGTCCACCGGGTTGTTGGGATTGAAGTCGGGGAACGAGGCGAGCGCCAGAACCTCGCCGGTCTCCGCGTCGAGAACCACGCCCGCGCCGCCCTTGGCCTTGTAAGTCGAGATCGCCTTGCGAAGCTCGTCCTCGATCACATGCTGGACGCGGACGTCGAGCGAGAGCTGCGCCGGGAACGCCGAGCGCGTCTCCGGGTCGGCGAGCGAGGCCGCATAGAGCGCGCCCTGCTGGTCGAGGAATTGCTCCATGCCGGCAAGGCCGCGCGAGTCGACATCCACGTAGCCCAGGACGTGGGCGGCGAGCCGGCCCTTGGGGTAGACGCGCAGCGGCTCGTTGCGGAAGCCGATGCCGGGAATGCCGAGATCATGCACGCGCGCCTGTTCGGCCGGGCTCACCTGCCGCTTCAGCCAGATGAAGCCGCGGCCGGTCGACAGCTTCCGGCGCAGCGCCGCGGCGTCGAGGCCCCCGACGTTGGCGGTGAGCTGCTCCACCGCCTCGTCGATGTCGATGATGCGGTTGGGTTCGGCGTAGAGCGAGGCCACCTGGATGTCGGTCGCCAGCACCTCGCCGTTGCGATCCACGATGTTGGGGCGGGGGAGCTTGTAGTCGTCGCGCCGCTCGGCCGTCTTGCGGTCGCCGCGGTCGATCAGCGCCAGCGTGGCGAGCTTCACCGAGATGGCGGAGAAGGCGAGGATGAAGCACGCCATCAGGAGGCGGAGCCGCTTCTGGCCCCGAAGCACGGACGCTTCGCGCGCGCCGGTCATTGCAGCACCTTCAGCATCTCGGCGATGGGGTCGTCCTGCTTCGCCGCCGGAGCCGCCACCGCCTCCGCGGGCAGCCGCGCGCCAAGGCCGTCGCGGCTGACATACTGGAGCGGGTTCAGCGGCCGAAGCTTCAGATGGTCGGCGGCAAGCTTTTCCAGCCGCTGTGGCCGGGTGAGATTGCTCCATTCGGCTTCGAGGAGGCGGATCAGCTCGCGCTCGTGGCGGATTTCGGCTTCGAGCCTCGCCGCCTCGCGCTCGCCGCGGCGCGTGTCGTGTTCGAGCGTGTACATCACGAAGGCGGTGGCGAGGAGCCCGATGACCAGCAGGCCGTTGACGATCCTCAGCATTGCAGCGTCTCCTCCGCCAGCGCCACCGCGCCGCCGAACTCCCGGGGATCGGCCGGAAACGGCGGAGCGGTGGTGCGCACGGCGGCGCGCAGGCGCGCCGAGCGGGCGCGCGGGTTGGCGGCGGCGGCCTCCGGGCTCGCCGCCCGGCCGCCGGGGATGAGGTCGCGGAAACTCGGCGGCGGGGCTTCGGCGGCGATCGGGACGTGCCGCGAGGGCCGCCCGATGCGCCCGGTGCGCCGCGCCAGAAACTGCTTCACCATCCGGTCTTCGAGCGAATGGAACGTCACGACGGCCAGCCGCCCGCCCGGCCGCAGCAGCCTTTCGGCGGCGATGAGCGCGGCGGCGAGTTCCCGAAGCTCGCCGTTGACGACGATCCGCAGCGCCTGGAACGAGCGCGTCGCCGGGTGGATGCGGTCGGTCGCCTTGCGCGGCGAGACCCGCTCGATCAGCGCGGCAAGCTCGCCGGTGCGCGCGAGCGCCGCCTCGCCTCGCCGCTTCACGATGGCGCGGGCGATGGACCCGGCGCGGCGTTCCTCGCCCAGCACGGCAAGAACGCGGGCAAGCGTGGACTCGGGGAGGGTGTTGACGAGATCGGCCGCGGTTGGGCCTTCGCCGCCCATGCGCATGTCGAGCGGCCCGTCGTGCATGAACGAAAACCCGCGCGTGGCGTCGTCGAGCTGCATCGACGACAAGCCGACGTCGAGCACGATCCCGTCGACGGCGGCGCCGCCGGAGCGCGCAACGACCTCGCCCAGCGCCGAGAACCGGCCTTCGACCAGAAGGATGCGCTCGCCGTATCGCTCCTTGAGCGGCGCGCCCAGCGCCAGCGCCGAAGGGTCGCGGTCGATGGCGATGACGCGCGCCGCGCCGCCGGCGAGCAGGGCGCCGGTGTAGCCGCCTGCGCCGAACGTCGCGTCAACGAAGGTCTGCCCGGCGAGCGGGGCGAGCGCTGCGGCGACCTCGGGCAGCATCACCGGCAGGTGCGGCGCGGCGGCGGGGCTCGTGAGGGTCGGCATTGGTGCTCGCAAGGGGCGGAAAAACGTGGCTAACGCGCGGTTAACGGGATCGAGCGACTGTGGCCCGACCGAGATTAACAAACCGTTGCGCGGGCCCATGGCGCGGCCAAAAAAAGGCCATGGGGTGTCCAGCCGGCCTGTAAGCCGGGTTCTGTCCGCCCGTCGCCGGGCGGGATGGCCATTCATCTGGGACATGCGTCGCCGCATGCCTCGCGCAACCTACCCGGGCGGCGGCCCGGAAACGGACTGGACCGGCGAACCGGCCCGGCCGCCCCTATTCGGTCTTGCTCCCGGTGGGGTTTGCCCTGCCCCGTCCGTCGCCGGCCGGGCGGTGCGCTCTTGCCGCACCTTTTCACCCTTGCCCGGACACGCCGGGCGGTTCGTTCTCTGTGGCACTTTCCCTGGGGTCGCCCCCGCCGGGCGTTACCCGGCACCGTGTTTCCGTGGAGCCCGGACTTTCCTCCCCCGCGCCCTTTCGGGCCTTGCGGCGGCGGCCATCCGGCCGGCTGGACACCCTGCGTCAGGTAGGCCGCAAGCGGCGGCAGGTCAAGCGGGCCGCCGCCTTCGCCAGGCGTTGCGCGGTGCGCACGGTGGAGCGGTCGGCGACGCCATCGATGCGGGCGGGCCGCCAGTGGCGCTGGAAGGCGGCGACGACGGCCGACAGCGCGGGATTGGACGGCCCGCGCACCGCGACGCCGAAGCCGATGCCGGCGAGGAGCGCCGTCACCTCGTCGTCGCCCGCCGCCGGGCCTTCCGGATCGCCCCGGCGGATCGGGGTCGGCGAAACCCACGCGCCAACGCCCCGCCGGGCGAGCGTGCGCCAGGGAAATCGCTCGCCGGGGTCGATCTTGCGTCCCGGCGCGATGTCGGAGTGGGCGAGCACCGCGCCCGGAGACAGATCGTGGCGGGCCATGATGTCGAGGCAGAGCGCCGTCACCGCCTCGATCTGGGGGCGCGGAAACGGCCGATAGCCCAGCGTGTGGCCGGGGTTCTGGATCTCGACGCCGATCGAGCGCGAGTTGAGGTCGCTCTCGCCCCGCCACCACGAGACGCCGGCGTGCCAGGCGCGCTCGCGTTCGTCCACCATCTGCACGATGCCGCCCTCCTCGTCGACGAGGTAGTGGCAGGAGACGTCAGACGCTTGCCCGCACAGCCAGTTCTCGGCGGCCTTCGCGCTCGCCATGCCGGTGTAGTGGAGGACGACGAAGTCGACGTGATCGCCGCCGCGGCGTGGCCCGCGGTTCGCCGCCTCGCGGATCCGGCGCGGCAGCCGCGCGCCGATCAAGGCGCGCGGTCCCTGACGATGCGCTCGTAAGCGGCGTTGATGGCGGCGAGCCTCAAGGTTGCGATCTCCACCAACTCCTGTGGCACGCCGGCGGCGATATGGCGGTCCGGGTGGTTCTCCTTCACCATCTCGCGGTAACGGCGCTTGAGGTCGTCGGCGCCGATGCAGGGATCGACGCCAAGCACGGTGTAGGGGTCATCGTCGGGCGCGGCCAGATGGCGGGCCCGGATGCAGCCGAAGCGGCCGTCGAGGCCGAAGATCCCGGCGATGGATCGGAGGTAGGCGAGCTCCTGCACGCCGATCGAGCCGTCGGCCTTGGCGATATGGAACAGCCCGTCGAGAAGATCCTCGAGGACCTGCGGGCGATCTCCGAACAGCCGCTTCACGTCGGCTGCGTAGGCGTCGTATCCGGCGACCGACTGTTTCGCCTGGTTGAAGACGTAGGCGAGGTTCTTCGCCTCCGTCGCCGGAACGTGGAACACATCGCGGAAGGCGGCGATCTCGCGCTCCGTCACCGCGCCGTCGGCCTTCGCCATCTTCGCGCCCAGCGCCACCACGGCGATGGTGAAGGCGACGGAGGTTTCCGGATCGTCGCCGCCGCGCCCGGCAATACGCCGAAGCGCCGCCGCGACGTCGCCGCCAACGTCGGCGATGGCCTGCGACAGGCGCTGCCAGATCGAAGCCATGGCCCCCTCAGTCGTCATCGCGCCGGGCGAGCGCGGCGAGGGCGAGGCGGGCGCGACATGTCGTCATGGTTCGGTTCCTGGCGTGGCGGCCGGCGCGGGTGTGCGAACCGGCGTCCGGTTCGCGCATCCCCAAATCAACGCAGGATGAATACGGCAATCGGACGCCCCTTCGCCACCCTGCTCATGCCCGGCTTTATCGCCGCGCTGAAGGCGCGTGGCTCGAGCGGACTGCGGCCCGACTGCATCCGGCCGCTCTATCTCTCTGGTTTTGCGTCATCTTTGTCCGCCAAGTGGCGGCCGCTTGGCGGGATGATGCTTTA
>DAIODI010000104.1:0-10146 GCA_036746875.1 Aestuariivirgaceae bacterium
TCGAGTTCAGCAAGCCCGATGCCGAAGCGGTCGACCATGCCGTGTGCGGTGCGGTAGTGGGCGCCGCGGCAATACCCGTAGCCACCCCCTCCGCACCCGTACCCCCGCCAGACCAGGCCGCCTTAGCGCGAAGTCGTTAACTCCGGCGTCGGCGGCGCCCCGGGCCCGGGCGGCGACGCCGCCCGCTCGCTGAAGGCGTTCCAGGACGCCGCCAGGACCGGCGACAACAGCCCGCCGCCGGTGGAACGGTGGAACCCGCCGTTCTGCGGCCATATCGACATGCGGATCGCCTGCGACGGAACCTGGTTCTACCTGAACTCGCCGATCGGGCGCAAACCGCTGGTGAAGCTGTTCGCCTCGGTGCTGCGGCGCGAGCCGGACGGATCGTATGTGCTTGTGACGCCGGTGGAGAAGTGCGGCATCCGCGTGGACGATGCGCCGTTCGTGGCGGTGGCGATGGCGATCGAGGGCGCAGGCCGCGACCAGGCGGTGACGTTCACCACCAACGTGGACGACGAGGTGACGGTGGACGAGACGCATCCCTTGCGCTTTGCGACCGAAGCGGGAACCGGCGGCTTCAAGCCCTATGTGCTGGTGCGCGGCCGCCTTGAGGCGCTGGTGGCGCGCGCCGTGTTCTACGATCTCGTCGCCGCCGGCTGCGTCGAACCCGACGGGCGGGGCACACCATGGTTCGGCCTGTGGTCATCGGGTCAGTTCTGGCGCATGGCGCCCGCCGCCGAGATCGGGGCCATCCCGTGACGGCCGCGCTCGCCCCCTGTCGCTACGACGCCGCCGAGGTCGAGGCGCTGGCCGCGCAGCGTCTGCACCGCGCGCCCCCGGGCGAGGGCGAGGGCGCGCCGCGCGGCGACGACGATCTCAACCCGTCGGCCCGCGCGATTCCCTACGGCGAGCCGTTCAAGCCGGCCGCCGTGCTGGTTCCCATCGTCGCCCGGCCCGGCGGGGCCACGGTGATCCTCACGCAGCGCACCGCCCATCTGCCGAGCCACCCCGGGCAGATTGCGTTTCCCGGCGGCAAGATCGATCCGGGCGACGGCTCCGCGCTCGCCGCCGCGCTGCGCGAAACGGAAGAGGAGACAGGCCTCGGACGCCGCTTCGTCACCCCGGTCGGCTACCTCGACACCTACCTGACGCGCACCGCCTACCGGGTGACGCCGGTGGTGGCGATCGTACGGCCGGGCTTCAGGCTCGTGCCGGAACCGGGCGAGGTGGAGGACATTTTCGAAGCGCCGCTGGCGTTCCTGATGGACCCGGCCAATCACCAGCGGCACTCGCGCGTCTGGCAGGGCGCGGAACGGTTTTTCTACGCCATGCCCTGGGGCGAGCGGTACATCTGGGGCGCCACCGCCGGGATGATCCGCAACCTGTACGACCGGCTCTATGGCTGAGGCGAAACCCAAAGCGGCGCCGCCCTCTCTCGCCGGCGCGGGCTTCCTCGGCGACCGGCGGCTGAAGCGGGTGCTGGCCGTGCTCAACGCCGGCGGCGGCGAAGCCCGGGTGGCCGGCGGCGCGGTGCGCAACGCGCTGATCGGCGAGGCGGTGACGGACATCGACATCGCCACCACGCACACGCCCGAGGCCGTGACCGCGCTGGCGGAGGCTGCGGGGCTCGCCGTCCACCCGACGGGTCTCGACCACGGCACGGTGACGGTTGTGGCGCAGGCCGACGGCCAGGATCGCGGCTTCGAAGTGACAACCTTGCGCTGCGACATCGAGACCTTCGGGCGCAAGGCCACCGTGGCCTTCACATCCGACTGGGCGCAGGACGCGCGGCGGCGCGACTTCACCATCAACGCGCTCTACTGCGACGGGCGCGGGCGCGTCTACGATCCGCTCTCGGGCTACGGCGATCTCGAACGTCGCCGGGTGCGCTTCGTCGGCGATCCGCACGAGCGCATCCGCGAGGACTACCTGCGCATCCTGCGCTTCTTCCGGTTCTACGCCACCTACGGCCAGGGGCCGCCGGACCGGGCCGGCCTCAGCGCGTGCGCGGCGCTGAAGGACGGGCTGACGCAGCTTTCCGGCGAGCGCCTGCGCAGCGAGGTTCTGAAACTCCTCGTCGCGCCGGGGGCGCTGGCTACGGTGAAGACGATGGCCCGTCACGGCATCCTGGCGCTGATCCTTCCCGGCGCGGCCGACCTCAAGGCGTTCCAGCGCATGGCCGGGATCGACGCCGGCCATGGCCTGCTGCCCGATCCGCTGCTGCGGCTCGCCGCGCTGTGCCCGGCCGGTCCGGAGGAGCTCAAGGAGCGCTTCCGCCTCTCCAACGCGCAGGCCCGCCGGTTCGCCCGGATCGAGGCGGCGGCCGGCGTGTCGCCGGGGTTCCGCGAAGCCGAGCGCAAGATCGCCCTCTATCACGCCGGCAGCGAGGCGTTCGCCGACGCAGTGCGCCTCGCCTGGGCACGCGCCCGCTCGAGCGATCATGACGACGCCCAATGGCTCACTCTCATGGCGCTGGCCGGAACCTGGGCGATCCCGGCGTTCCCGGTGACGGGGGCCGATCTCCTGGCGCGCGGCTACGCCACCGGGCCGCGACTGGGCGAGGCGCTGCGGCTGCTCGAAGACTGGTGGGCGGCCTCCGGCTTTCCGCCCTCAAAGGAAGCGGTGCTGGAGCGCCTCAGGGTGCTGGACCCGGCGGCCGATGCTCCCTGACAGTCGGTCGTTATGGCAATCGGCCAAAGCAATCCGGCGCCGGCGTCCGCCCGAACAACGCTCAACCACCGAAGGAGAAGCCCATGCCCGCAGCGATCACCATTCTCGCCACCGAAGGCCCCGGCGCGCCGGCGCCCGACCGGGGGCGCGCCTCGGCTGACGCGCTGATCGCCGGGGAGTACGCCACCCCCACCTGGAACGCCTTCACCGGCGAGGGCGACCGGCTCTACTGCGGCACCTGGGAGTGCACGCCGGGCAAGGTGAAGGTAAACTACGTCGAGTGGGAGTTCTGCCATATCCTGTCTGGAACGGCGGTGCTCACCAACGAGGCGGGCGAAAGCTGGACCGTGAAGACAGGCGACGGCTTCATCATCCCCGCCGGCTTCAGGGGCACGTGGGAGACCGTGGAGACGTTGCGCAAGCA
Source organism: Aestuariivirgaceae bacterium (assembly GCA_036746875.1). GTDB lineage: Bacteria > Pseudomonadota > Alphaproteobacteria > Rhizobiales > Aestuariivirgaceae > DAIODI01. The sequence goes on from DAIODI010000104.1 coordinate 3,095, forward strand.
CTACGTCATCCTCATGCCGCCGGCCGCCGCCTGATCAGATGACCGTGAAGCGCGCGCTGATCACCGGGGCCGCCCGCCGCATTGGCCGGGCCATGGCGCTGCATCTGGCCGGACAGGGCTATGACGTGGCTGTGCACTACAACGCCTCGCGCGGCGAGGCCGACGCGGTGGTGGCCGAAATCGAGCGCCACGGCGTGCGCGGGCTCGCCATCCCCGGCGACCTCGCCGAGCCGCACGCGGCCGGGGCCGTCGTCGAGACGGCGCGCGCAAGGTTCGGGGCGCTGAGCGTGCTCGTCAACAACGCCTCGCGCTTCGAACCCGACGAGGCGGCGACAATGACGGTCGAAGGCTGGAACCACCATCTCGACACCAACCTCCGCTCGCCGGCGTTTCTGGCGCAAGGCTTCGCCGCGCAACTGCCGGCGGGGGTGGAGGGCAACATCGTCAACATCATCGACCAGCGGGTGTGGAAGCTGAACCCGCTGTTCTTCTCCTACACCGTATCGAAGGCGGCGCTGTGGACGGTGACGCGCACGCTGGCGCAGGCGTTCGCGCCGGCCATCCGCGTCAACGCCATCGGCCCCGGCCCGGCGCTGCCGAACGTCCGAATGGACGACGAGGACTTCCGCAAGCAGGCGAGCCTCACCCTGCTTCAGCGCGGAACCACGCCGGAGGAGATCTGCCGGGCGCTCGATTTCATTCTCTCCGCCCGCGCCATGACCGGGCAGATGATCGCACTGGACGGCGGCCAGCACCTCGTCTGGCAGACACCAGACGTGGTGGATGTGAACGAATAGCGTCGCTTCCGGCGGCTTTTCTTTGCCGCCGGGGCGGCTACATAGGGGGGTATGGCCGTCTCCGACCCCGACGTGGTTCCGCTTGCCGACGATTCGCCGCCCGATGCGGCGGACGGCGAGGCGTTGCGCGGGCCGGACGTGATCCGCCGCGCCGTTCGCACCCTGCCGAACCGTCCCGGCGTCTATCGTATGACCGACGCGAAGGGCGACGTGATCTACGTCGGCAAGGCGCGCAACCTGAAGGCGCGGGTGGCGAACTACACCCGCACCGGCGGGCATTCCAGCCGGATCGCGGCGATGATCCTCAACACCTGCGGCATGGAGTTCGTGACGACGCAGAGCGAGGCGGAAGCCCTGCTGCTCGAAGCCAACCTGATCAAGAAGTTCAAGCCGCGCTACAACGTGACGCTGCGGGACGACAAGTCGTTCCCCTACATCCTGATCGCGCACGATCATCCCGTGCCGCAGATCCTGAAACACCGCGGCGCGCGCTCGCGCCCGGGGCGCTACTTCGGCCCGTTCGCGTCCGCGGGCGCGGTCAACCGCACCCTCAACGCGCTCCAGAAGGCGTTCCTCGTGCGCTCCTGCACCGACAGCGTCTACGAGAACCGCACCCGGCCCTGCCTGCTCCACCAGATCAAGCGCTGTTCGGCGCCGTGCATCGGCCACATCTCGATTGAGGACCACGCGACGCTGGTGGCGGAGGCCGAGGCGTTTCTGGGCGGGCGCAGCCAGGCGGTGAAGGGCGAGCTTGCGGCGCTGATGGAGGTGGCCGCAGAGCGGCTCGATTTCGAACAGGCGGCGCGCTACCGTGACCGTATCGCAGCGTTGAGCTTCGTCACCGCCCAGCAGGGCGTGAACCCGGCGGGCGTGGAGGAGGCGGACGTGTTCGCCATCGCCCAGGACGGCGGGCAGACCTGCATCCAGGTGTTCTTCTTCCGCTCCGGCCAGAACTGGGGCAACCGCGCCTGTTTCCTGCGCGGCGACCGCGGCATGGAGCGCGCCGAGGCGTTCGCCGCGTTCCTCGCCCAGTTCTACGACGACAAGCCGCTGCCGGCGCTCATCCTGCTTTCGGAAGACGTGGCCGAACGTGATCTGTTGGCGGAGGCGTTCAGCCAGCGGGCGGGCAAGCGGCTGGAGGTTCTCGTGCCGCAGCGCGGCGAGAAGCGGCAGCTCACCGATCACGCGGCGACGAACGCCCGCGAGGCGCTGGCGCGCAGGCTCGCCGAATCCACCTCGCAGCGGAAAATCCTCGACGGCGTGGCGAAGGCGTTCGGGCTGAAGCGGCCGCCGCAGCGCATCGAGGTCTACGACAACTCGCACATCCAGGGCTGGGACGCGGTCGGCGCCATGATCGTCGCCGGGCCGGACGGCCTGCTCAAGACTCACTACCGCAAATTCAATATCCGTTCCGAAGACCTCGAACCCGGCGACGACTTCGGCATGATGCGCGAGGTCATCCGGCGGCGCTTCTCGCGGCTGATCCGCGAGCACGGCCCGCGCGAGGGCGCGGCGGCGGACGAGCCGGGCGAAGGCGCCGCGACCCCGGCCTGGCCCGATCTCGTGCTCGTCGACGGCGGCCAGGGCCAGCTGTCGGCGGCGCGGGAGACGCTGGCGGAGCTTGGGCTCGCCGATCTTCCTGTGGCTGGCGTCGCCAAGGGCGAGGACCGCGACGCCGGGCGCGAGCGGTTCCACATGGCCGGGCGGCCCTCGTTCATGCTCGATTCGCGCGATCCCGTGCTCTACTATGTGCAGCGGCTGAGGGACGAGGCGCACCGCTTCGCCATCGGCTCACACCGCGCCCGCCGCGCCAAGGGCATCGCCGCCAACCCGCTCGACGAGATCGGCGGCATCGGCCCGGAGCGCAAGCGGGCGCTGTTGCGCGCCTTCGGGTCGGCGCGGGCGGTGAGCCGGGCGAGCGTCGCCGATCTGGCGGCTGTGGAAGGCATCAGCACGGCGCTGGCGCGCACGATCTACGGGCACTTTCACGACGGTGGCGAATGACCGAGGCCAGTGACGAGCTGGAGCGCCCTGCCCGCCCGCGCCTCGCGCGCGGCGGATTGGCGGCGCTGCCCAATCTCCTCACCTACGCGCGGATCGCGGCGGTTCCGCTGGTCGTCGGCTGCCTGATGCTGAACACCGCAGATGCGCGCTGGATCGCGCTTTGGGTCTACATCGCCGCCGCCGTGACCGACTTTCTCGACGGCTGGCTGGCGCGGCGGTGGGCGCAGCAATCCTCGCTCGGACGGATGCTCGACCCGATCGCCGACAAGCTGCTGATCGCCGCGGCGCTGCTCATGCTCGCCGCGCAGGGCACGATCCACGGGCTTCACCTGTGGGCGGCGATCATCATCCTGTGCCGTGAGATCCTGGTCTCGGGACTGCGCGAGTTTCTCGCCGAACTCAAGGTGTCGCTGCCGGTGACGCGGCTCGCCAAGTGGAAGACGGCGGTGCAGCTCGTCGCCATTGGCTTTCTTATCGCCGGGCCGGCGGGCGATGCGGTGGTCCCGTGGGCGACGGCGGCGGGGCTTGCGGGACTATGGATCGCCGCGCTGCTCACCCTCGTCACCGGTTACGACTATTTCCGCGCCGGGATCGAACAGGCCCTGAAGGAGCGCTGATGCGGATTCTCTATTTCGCCTGGGTGCGGGAGCGCGTGGGGCTGGCCGAGGAGGAGATTTCGCCGCCGGACGGCGTGGCGACGGTGGGCGCGCTCGTCGACTGGCTGAAGCAGCGCGACGAGGGTTACGCGCTGGCGTTCGCGGACCTGCGCGCCATTCGCGCCGCCGCGGACCAGGAGCACGTGCCGCTCGATCATCCGCTGGCGGGGGTGAAGGAACTGGCGTTCTTTCCGCCGGTGACGGGCGGGTGAGCGGGTTACACCGTGCGCCCCGGGATCAGTGCTCCTCGTAGTCCATGTCGCGGTACATGGCTTCCATAAGCCGGTCGTCGCGCCTGTAGACATCGCGGCGGAAGTTGACGGCGCCGTCCTTGTTGACCCACGCGGTGAGGTACGTGACGAGCACGGGAACCGGCTGCTTCAGCGTGACGATCTTCTGTTTGCCTGAGTCGATCTGCGCCTCGATCTTCTCCTTCGTCCACCCCTGCTCGCCGAGCAGCACGGCGCCGAGCTCCACCGGGTTCTGCACCCGCATGCAGCCATGGCTGTACAGGCGCAGGTCCTTCGAGAACAGCGCCTTGGCGGGCGTATCGTGGATGTAGACGTTGTACTTGTTCGGGAACATGAACTTGATATGGCCGAGCGCGTTGCTCTTGCCGGAATCCTGGCGCAGCGAATACGGGATGCGGCTCATCGACGACCAGTTGACCGAGTAGGGGTCGATCTCGCGCGCGTCGGCGCCGAAGCCCGCGAACACCCGGATGTTCTGACGCTTCAGATAGCCCGCGTCCTGCCTGAGCTTCGGCAGGTATTCCTTGTTGGCGATCGAGGCAGGCACGTTCCAGTACGGGTTGATGACCACATAGGTCATGCTGTCGGAAAACGTCGGGGTGCGCGTGTAGGGCTTGCCGACGACGAGAAGCGCGGTGTGGATGGTTTTGTCGCCGCGCATCACTTTCAGATACTGATCGGCCAGATTGATGAACACATGGACCTCGCCCGGGTCGCGGTTCATCCAGCGCCGGCGCTCCATGTTCAGTTCAAGCTGCTGGATACGCCGGTCGATCGGAACCGTCATTTCGGTCAGCGTCGCGCCGCCGATGCCCCCGTCGGTCATCAGCCCGTGGCGGGCCTGGAACGCCTTCACCGCCTCGCCCGCGGCGGGATCGTAAACGTCGCCGCCGGCCGCCGCGCCGGGGGCGAGATCGCCGGTGGTCTCAAGGTAGCGGCGGATGACGGGCAGGCGCGGGTCGCTCATGCCCGGTTTCAGCGCCGGGCCTTCCGGAATGTCCGGCCAGCCGCCGGCGGCGGCGATGCGGCGGTGCTGCGCCAGCGCCAGTTTCATGCGGTCGTAACGCGCCGACTTCGGCCTCAATGTGTCGACGTAGGCCTCGATGCTGTCCGCTTGTTCGGCCCCGTCGATGAGCGTCACCGGCCCGATGTCCATGGGCGACAGCGCGTTCTCGGTCTCGGCCTCGCCGGGCATGACGCGCCCCTTGGTGAGGTCGCGGGCGTAGTCGATGAAGGCGCGGGTGAGCATCAGTTCGAGCTCCGCCAGCCCGCGCGGGTCGGTTTCGTCGATCAGGTCGTCCAGCTCCTGGACGCGATACCAGGAGGGGTCGAGGCCGTCCTCCTCGGCGTCCTTGAAAATCGACAGGATATGGCGCGCCTTCGACTTCGCGCCCGTGTCGCGCACCCAGATCGGCTTGAAGTTGCGGTCGGCGTAGAACATGTAGACCGACACCACGCTGGCGTCGTCGATGTCGGCGCCGGGCTTGTCCTCGCCGTTCTTGATGATGGCCTCAAGTTCGCCCGCCACGGCCTCGTTGTTGGCGGCGAGGGAGAGCGCGGGCGCAAGCGTCAGCGCCAGCAGCAGGGCGAGGAGCACGGGGGCGCAGCGGCGGGCGATCAGGGTCATCGGTCGTCCTTGACAGCGAACACGAACCGGGGATGCGCCAGCATAGCGTCCCGGCGCGGCCGGAGCCAGTGGAACGCCTTTTGTCGCATGTTCCGATCAGGTGGACGCAACCGATCGGCAAGAACATGCGCCAGATCGAAGGCTTGAGCATGATCTTCTCGCAAAAGTGGGTTCCACTTTTGCGGATCATGCTCCGGGCGCGCTTAACCTCGCGTGCGCGACAGCGCCAGATCGGCCGCACGCTCGGCCACCATCATCACCGTATTGTTGATGTTGACGGTGGGCACCGCCGGGATGACCGAGGCGTCGGCGATGGAAAGACCAGCAATCCCGTTGACGGCGAGCGCCGGCGACACCACGGCCCCGGCGTCGGTTCCCATCCGGCAGGTGGCGACCGGGTGGTAGACGGTTTCGCACACGCTTTTGACGTACGCCGCAAGTTCCTCCGCCGACTGAACGTCCGGACCCGGCGAGATCTCGCGCGAGCACACGGCAGAGAGGGCGCGCGTCGTCAGCAGGCGGCGGGCGAAGCGCATGGCGTCGAGCAGCGTCCGCAGATCGTAGCCTTCCGGATCGGTGAAGTAGCCCAGATCGCTGCGCGGGTGAGCGCGCGGATCGGCGCTGATGAGCCGCACCGTGCCGGACGAGCGCGCCCGCGCCACGTAGGGAGAAGCCTTCACGGCGGGAAGCTGATCGGGGTTGAGGCGATGGTCGCCGTACTTCTCGCGCACGCGCAGGCCGAAATGGAACAGCACGTCGGGGGCGGGCGCGGCGGCGTCGAGCTTGAGCAGCATCGTCGCCTCGAACGGCGTCAGCGTCCACGGCGGCACGCGATCGCGCGTCGCCAGCACGACGCCGGCCGCCACGTGGTCGTGCAGACGAGACCCGACGCCCGGCGAGTCGTGGACCACCCGGACGCCATGCTCCCGGAGGTGCGCGGCGGGACCGACGCCCGACAGCATCAGAAGCTGCGGCGTGGCGATGGACCCGGCCGCGAGGATCACCTCGCGGCGCGCCTCGATGCGTCCGCGCGACGTCATCGCGCCAGTGCAGCGGCGGCCGTCGAAGGTGAGCCCGGTGGCGGTGGTTCCGGTCCACACGTCGAGATGTTTCGGCAGCGCCGCGAGCGGGTGCAGATAGGCGACCGAGGTGGACTGCCGCAGCGGTCCGCGCGCGTTCAACGGGAACCAGCCGACGCCCTCGCGCGCCCCGGCGCTGAAGTCGACGTGCGGCAGGCCGAGTTCCTCGCCCGCGGCGATGAATGCGCGGCTTACCGGGTGCGTGGACGGGGCCGGTTCGACATGGATGCGCTTGCGCACCCGGGCGAAGTAAGGGGCGCACGTTTCGGCGGTCCAGCCGGTCGCGCCCAGCGCCGCCCAGCCGTCGATATCGGAGGGCGGCGGTTCGATGAACGCGCAGTCGTTGTGATTGGCGCACCCGCCGAGCATTTTCGCACGGCTGTAGACCAGATCCGCCGGCGCTCCCGGAAACGGCGAGGCGCGGTACCCCCAGTCGTAGTCCGCGCCCTGGTCGTCGAGCCGCGACAGATCGAGCGCGGCGAGGTCGTGTTCGTCGCTGCGGCCCGCCTCGATGAGGATGATCCGTCCGCGGGTGGCGTCGGCGAGGCGGCGGGCCCCGATCGGCCCGGCCGTGACGCCGCCGGCGGTCAGGAGGGCGCAGGTCTCGGCGATTGACGCCACGGGCGGTCCCGGCGCCC
>DAIODI010000105.1:0-10033 GCA_036746875.1 Aestuariivirgaceae bacterium
CGCCTTCAGCATCTCGATCTCGTCGAGCAGGTCAAGGCGCACCGCCACCGCGCCGAGGTTGATCTCGAGTCCGCGCTCCAGCCGCACCGCCTTGCGCGCCCGCGTCAGCGCCGGTCCGCCGAACCGCCACGGCTCCGGCGTCCGCCGCAGCGGCTCGATGATGCCCTCCTGCACCAGCTCCAGCACCTTCTCGCGGCGCACGTGGCAGTAGCTGACGACGTCCTCAACCGTGATCTCGGTCGTCTCGTCGATCACCAGCACGGCGCGGCGGTCCTCGCGGTCGGCCATCGGCTCACACTCCCATTCCGGCCCGCGGATTGAACGGCATCGCCTGCGCCATCTCGCGGTAGAGGCGCTCGGCCTCGGGGCCGGTCTGCGGCGGCAGCACCACCTTCAGAACGGCGTAGAGATCGCCCGGTTCGGCGGCCGGCAGCCCGCGCCCCTTCAGCCGCAGCTTGCGGCCCGTGGCCGATCCGGCAGGGATGGCGAGATCTACCGCGCCCGAAGGCGTCGGCGCCTTCACCTTGCCGCCGAGCGCGGCTTCCCACGGCGCGATGGGCAACTCGAACGACACATCCTTGCCCTCCACCCGGTAGAGCGGATCGGGCCGGAACTCCACCTCGAGGTAGAGATCGCCCGCCGGGCCGCCGCCAACACCCGGCCCGCCCTGGCCCTGAAGGCGGATGATCTGCCCCTCGCGAACGCCCTTCGGGATCGTCACGTTGACGAGGCGCTCCTTCAGCCGCACATGGCCTTCGTCGTCGAGTTCGGCGTTGCTCATCTACACCTGCGCCTGCGCGCCGTCTTTGCGGTCTGCTTGGTCGACCATGATCCGGGCGTGGTTTTCCCCGCCCGGCGCGCGGCGCGCGCCCTCGCCGCCGCCCGCCGCCGCGCCGGCGCGCCGGCCGCGCCCGAACAACGTTTCGAAGAAGTCGCTGTAGCCCGGCTCCTCCGCCCCCCGATGCTCAAAGCCCGCATCCCACCCCGGAGGCGGGCGAAAGGGTTCGCCCGGGCGCGGCCCCCGGCCCAGCTGGTCGTAGGCGGCGCGCTTCTCCGGGTCCTTCAGCACCTCGTACGCCTCCGACACCTCCTTGAAGCGGGACTCCGCGCCTGGCTCCCTGTTGATGTCGGGATGATGCTTTCGGGCGAGCTTGCGATAGGCGGCCTTGATGTCATCGGCGCTGGCGCTGCGCTCGACTCCCAGAACCTTGTAATAGTCGCGGAACTCCAAGGCGCAATTTCCCTTCGCTGCGGCTTATGCCACTCTAGGCATCGGCGGCGTCCGCTTCAACCGCGGGCCGCCCGGGTCAGGCAGGGGGGACAGGGCCGATGCCAGGGTGCGCCAGGATTGCGATCGGCGGCGGCGCCACATGACGGTCCGCGTCACCTTCCATGGCGCGGCGGGCACGGTGACGGGCTCGTGCTTCCGGCGCGACACGGCGTCATCGAGCGTGCTCGTCGACTGCGGGCTGTTCCAGGGCCCGAAGACCCTGCGCGAACTCAACTACGGCCGCTTCCCGTTCGAACCCGGAGGCGTCGATGCGGTGCTGCTCACCCACGCCCACATCGACCATTCCGGCCTGCTGCCGAAGCTGGTGAAGCACGGCCTCCATGGCGCCATCCACGCCACCGCGCCCACCATCGACCTGTGCGGCGTGATGCTGCCCGACGCCGCCTTCATCCAGGAGATGGAGGTCGAACGGCTGAACCGCCGCGAACGGTTGAGGGGCGGCGAGGAGGTGGAGCCGATCTACACCGGCGCAGACGCCTTCGCGACGCTTGAGCGCATGCGGCCGGTCGAGCTCGGCCAGTGGATCGAGCCGGCGCCGGGCGTCCGCGCCCGCTGGTGGAACGCCGGGCACATGCTGGGTTCGGCCTCGATCGAGGTCGAGGCGGCCGACGGCGGGGGGACGGCGCTCAGGCTGCTATTCTCCGGCGACATCGGCCCGCGCAACAAGCTGCTCCAGCCGGAGGCCGAAGCGCCCGCCGGTTTCGATTACGTCGTGTGCGAATCGACCTTCGGCGCAACCGACCGGCTCGACCACGACGACGAGAGCCGCCGCCGGCTGCTTGCCGATGTGGTGCTCGCCGCCCGCGGGCGCGGCGGGGCGCTGCTCATCCCCACCTTCGCGGTGGAACGCGCCCAGGAGGTGCTGGCCGACCTTGAAACGCTGATACGGCAGGGTACGATTCCGCACGTTCCGGTGTTCCTCGATTCGCCGCTGGCGCAGAAGGCGAGCGAGGTGTTCCGCCGGCACGCGGGCGAACTGGACCAGGGCGAGGCGCTGCTCGCCGCGCTCGCCTCGCCAGATGTCCGCACCGCCGTCACGGCGGAGGACTCGAAGGCGATCTCGCGCCTCAGGGGCTTCCACATCATCATGGCGGCGTCGGGCATGTGCGAGGCCGGGCGCATCCGCCATCACCTGAAGGAGCACCTGTGGCGGCGCAACGCCACGGTGCTGATGGTGGGCTATCAGGCCGCCGGAACGCTCGGCCGGCTCATCGCCGACGGGGCAAGGCGGGTGCGGATCATGGGCGAGGAGGTGGCGGTCGCCGCCGCCATCGAGACCATCGACGCCTATTCAGGCCACGCCGACGCGGCGGAACTCGCCGCCTGGCTGTCGGCGCGGCTGCCCGTCGCCCGCGGCGTGTTTCTCGTCCACGGCGAGGAGCCCAACCTCAGCGCGCTGAAGGAGCGCATCGCCCCCGACCTCGTGCCGGAGGAGGCGGTGATCGTCCCCGCCATCGCCCAGGCGTTCGCGCTCGAAGGCCGCCGGGCGCGCGCCCTCGACGAGGGCAGGCCGGGGCGCATCGCGCCCGGCCAGGCGGCGCGGTTTGACTGGCACAACGACCTCACCCGCCTGATCCTCGACATCAACGCGGCGGTGGAACAGGCGGGCGACGAGCGCGCCCGGCAGGTGGTGCTGCGCCGGCTGCGGCGCGCGCTCGATCCCGCATGAGCGAAAGCGCCCTCGATGCGCGCCCCCCGGCGACATGGCCCGCCCTGACGCTGGCCGGCGGCCTCGTCGCCACCGCCGTGATCCTCGCGGCGGGCCTGTCGAAGCTGTCGCCGGCGGAAGCCGCCGGACTCTCGGTCGCGGCGTTCCTGGCGTTGCGGACCGGCAGCGGCGAGCGCGCCCCGGTTCTCGCCGCGCTCGGCGACGCCGCGATCACGCTGGCGCTGCTTGCGCTCTCGACGCCGCTTCTCACCGCCGCGCTGCCCGAGCCGTTGCGCGCTGTGATCCTGCCCCTGCCGTGGGGCGGCGGCGTGTTCGCGGTCGCGCTCTACATGGCCGCCACGGCGATGAGCGCCGCGGTGCGCGGTCGCGGTCTCGACGGGATCGAGCGCGCCGGCTTCCTCACCCTCGTCATCGCGGTGACAAGCGTGCTGGCGCTCGGGCGCCCGCCGTTCAGCGGCGACGCCGTCCTGCGCTTCCTGCTCCTGTTGGCCGTCGCCGAACTCGTCATCGGGATGGTGGGCCTGATGCTGCGCCGGCACTGGCCGCGCGCGCCCGCCCTTCACGTCACCATCGCCGCCACGGCCGTACTGGCCGCGCTCGGCCGCCCGATCGCCGACCTGCCGTCGCTCGTCGCCGACGCGGCCCTCGCCATACCCGCCGCCGTCGCCGCAGCGTCGCTGGCGCAGGCGGGCTTGTGGGCCTTCGTCTACCTGATGACGGGCGTACTGCTCGACGGCCTGTCGGGGCGCGCGCCGGTCGCCCCGGCGCTCCTCGCCCATGCCCGGACCGGCTTCGCCAAGGGCGCGATCTTCGGCGGCGTGTTCATGGCCATCGTGATCGCCGCAGCCTTCGCCGCGGGCTCCGCGCCACAGCATCTCCCCGCCGCCGTCGCCGCGCTCTTCGGCGCGCTGCTGTTTCCGCTCGCCCGCGTCATCCTCGAAAGCTCCGACGAGACGGCGCCGTTCTTCCGGCGTGTCGCCGCCAGCTACCGCGACCCGCGCGCCTACGTTCGCGGCGCGCTCGCCGGCGCCGGGCTGGCGCTGTTCGCCGCCGCCGGGCTCGCCGCCGAGGGACCATGGCAGAGGTTCGCCGCAATGTTCGCGCTGGGCGCGCTCGCCTTCGGCGGCGTCGATCTTCTGGCCGACCTCGCCGCCATCGCCCGCCGGCGGCGCCAGCGGCTGCAGACGCCGCGCTGGTACCTGCTCGGCGCAGGCCTGGGCGGGATGCTGGCCGGCGCGCTCGGCTGGTACTTCGACCAGAGCCAGCTCGCCACCGTCACCGCGAAACTTCTCTCCTACGGCGACCTGCGCCACGACAACGCCTCGCCTTACGCTTTCCAGGTGTTCTTCAACAAGTGGGGCACGGTGGACCTCGGCCCCGTCACCGGCGGCGTCCGGCTGTTCTACGACGAGTCGCTGTCGGGCGTGATCAACTGGTCCATCGCCGCGCCGCTGTTCAGCCTCAACATGGTGGCGCTCGAAGCGCTGTTCCGCCGCAGTCTCGATCCCGTCCGTGCGCTGGTGCGCGCCGACGGCGTGCGCGGCGTGGTCGAGCAGACGGTGCGGGTGCTGCGGTGGGGCCTTTGGATGGCGCCGATCATCTTCACCTTCCTCAGGATGTCGCCCGATCCGTCCTGGTACAACCAGGACGGGCTGGTGCGCTCGGCGCTGGCGACGGGCGCGAGCCTGACCATGCCCGAGCAGGACTTCCGCGCCTGGAGCCTCGCGGTGTTCACCGGGCTCCTCGCCTACGACTGGCTGCGCGTGCTGATCTGGTTCGATCACATGGGCTTGCGCGTCGCCACGCTGGTCAACCTCTCCTTCACCGGCGGCGACCGGCTCGACGAGTGGGCGGGCCGCGCGCTCGGGCACGCGGCGACGACGCGCGTCATTCCGCCCGCCATCCGCCGGTTCATGACGTGGGCCCCGCTGATCGTGCCATTCTACATTCCGCGCGGGGCCGAGTGGGACACCGCCTGGACCGGGGCCGAGCGGCTGGCCCAAAGCGCCGGGCCGCTGCCTCTCCCGGTCGTCGACCTCGCCATCGCCTACGCGGCGGCGGCCGTCCTCGCCACCCTCGGCGTGGTCTGGCTCACCGCCGCCCTGAAGCGCGGACGGCCGTTGCCGGAGGACCATCGCCATGTCCTGTCCAACGGCCTTTACGAGGTGGTCGCGACCGACGACGGGCGCACGCCCGCGCGCATCACCGGCGTCGGGCGCGCCGGACAGGGTGTCGACCTGTCGCGCCCGGCGGACGATCCCCTCGATCCGGCGGCGCGGGGCCTTTCGCTCGAGGACCGCGACACCGGCGCGTGCTGGCCGTTGGGGCGTACGCAGTCCGGGGCGCGCGTCGTCTGGGCCGACATCGGCACGCTCCGGTCCCGCCAGCACGCCGGCGGGGTGGCGGTCGAGATCGACACTCGCCTTGCGGAGGAGGCGGCGCTGGAGCGGCGCGTCGTCCGGCTTGTCAACGGCGGCGATGCGCCGCGCCGTTTGCGGCTCGTTAGCCGGCAGTCGCTGGTGCTGAACGAGGGCGGCGCGTGGCGGCGCGACGGGCCGTTCAACGCGCTCCACATCGAGACCACGTTCGTGCCGGCCCTCAACACCATCGTCGCCACCAACGCGCTGCTGTCGGCGAAGGGCCGGCGTATCTCCGGGGAAGCGATGGTTCACGCGCTCGCGCCCGGTCCCGGCGTTGCGCTCGCCGGTTATCAGGACTCGAGCGAAGCCGCCTCGGCGGGCGTGCTGCGGGACGCCGCCGACGCCGGCGCGCTCCACACCTTCAACCCGTGCGCCATTCTCGCCGCCGACGTCGATCTTTCCCCCGGTGAGGGAGTTGCGATCACCTTCCTCGACGCCCACGCGGAAAGCCGCGAGGCTGCGCTGGCGATGATCGCGCGCGAAACCGGCGCCGCCGCGCCCGCGCCGCCGGCGGTTCGCCGCACGCTGTGGACGGATCACCGCCCGTCGTCGCATCGCTTCGCGGCCGACGGCGCGCTCGTCATGTCCGGCGACCTCGCGCGGGCCTCGCCGCATGTGATGGCGAACCGCTTCGGCTACGGCGTCGTCGCCGACAGCTCTGGTTTCGTCGCGTCGTTCGCCCATAACGCCCGCCATCACACGCTCACCCCGTTCCGCTTCGAGGGCTTTCCGTCCGCTGCGCCGGGTCAATCGATCGCCGTCATCGATCTCGACACCGGCGAGACGGCGACGCTTCTGCCGCTCGCACGCCAGCCGCGCGCCACCTTGGCGCCGGGCACGGCGGCGTTGCAGGGCGAGGCGGCGGGTCTGGCGCTGAGCGTCGCCATCACCGTCCTCGACGACGCTCCGGGCGAGGTCCGCCGCGTCGTCCTGCGCGACACCGCCGGGCGGGCGCGGCGGCTGCGCGTCTCGCTCGCCCTGGCGATGGTGCTGGCCGAGTATCCGGGCGAGAGCGCCGGCGACCTCGACGTGGACGCCGCGGGCGGCGTGATCACCGCCGTCAACCGAAAGAACGCCTTCGCCTCCGGGGTGGCCGTCGCCGCCTGCGATCTCGAGGGCGCCGCGCTCGAAACCGTCTACGCCCGCTTCTGCGGCCCGGGCGGCATGGCGATGCCGGGGATGCTCGTCACCGGCCGGCCCGCCGGCGCGGCCCGCGCCGACGGGCGGCGGGTCGCGGCGTTCGTCGGCGAGGTTGCGATCCCGGCGCACGGCGAGCGCGAGATCGTGATGGCTGTGGGCTTCCTGCCGAGCCGCGACGACGCGCTCGCCTTCGCCCGCACGCAGCTGCGCCCCGCCGTCGCCGCCACCGCCGCGGCGCGCACCCGCGCCGCCTGGCGCGAACGCCTGGACGGCGTTCAGGTGGTGACGAACGATCCCGACTTCGACCGGCTGGTGAACCTGTGGCTTCCCTACCAGGTGCTGGCGGCGAGGCTGTGGGGACGCACTGGCGCGAGCCAGCGCGGCGGCGCGTTCGGCTTCCGCGACCAGCTCCAGGACATCGAGCCGGTGACGCTGATCGACCCCGCCATCGCGCGCCGCCAGATCGTTCTCTCTTCCGCCCAGCAGTTCGCCGAGGGCGACGTGCTGAAGTGGTGGCACGCCGACGCCGAAGGCCGCACGCTCTTCGGCCAGCGCACCCGCGCGTGCGATCCGCACCTGTGGCTTCCGAAGGCGGTGATCGCCTATGTGCGCGCCACCGGCGACCGCGCGGTGCTGGAGGAGGAAACGCCGTTCCTCGAGGGTGTGGCGATCCCGGAAGGAGAGGAAGGCATGTTCTTCTCGCCGCGCCCGTCGAACGACGCCGCCACGGTGCGCGACCACTGCCGTCTCGCCATCGCCCGTGCGCTCGGCCACCTCGCGCCGGACGGCCTGCCGCAGCTCGGCTCCGGCGACTGGGACGACGGCTACGACGCCGCCGGACTCCAAGGGCGCGGAACCAGCGTGTGGATGGCGTTCTTCCTCCACCGACTCCTGATCGACGCCACCGACACCCTCTCGCTCTCGCCCGCCGACGCCGCGGCCTGGGCGGCCGCCGCCGCGCGTCTGCGGGCCGCCGTCCAGGCGGCATGGACCGGCGACCATTTCGTCCGCGCCTTCGATGACCGGGGCCGCCCGTTCGGCGGCGTGCACGCGCTCGCCTGCGCCTGGCCTGCGCTGTCGGGCGCGGTCGATTTCAACCAGGCGAGAACGGCGGCGGAGACCGGCCTCGCCGGGCTGGCCGAACCGCGCCTCGTGCGGCTCCTCGCGCCGCCGTTTCCGCAGAACGCCGATCCGTGGCCCGGCCGGGTGGCGCGCTACCCTGAAGGCGTGCGCGAGAACGGCGGCCAGTATTCGCACGGGTCAAGCTGGCTCATCGACGCCTTCACCCGCCTCGCCCTCGAGGCGGACGCGGCCGGCGACGGCGCGGAGGCCTCGCGGCTCGCCGCGCGGGCCGCCGATCTCTGGTGGACGATCTCGCCGCTGTCGCGCCTCGACGCGGAAGCGCTCGCCCGGCTCGCCCTGCCGCCGCACCAGCAGCCCGCCGACGTGTTCGCCGGCCCGCCGCATGACGGGCGCGGCGGCTGGGCCTGGTACACAGGGTCGGCGGCGCGCATGCTCACCGCCGCCCACGGTCTGCTCGGCCTCAGCTTGCGCGACGGGGCGGTCGCCACCCGGAAGATGCCCGCCAACGGCCGCTTCGCGCTGCAGGAGATCAGGCGCGGGCCGACGAACGGCTGACAAGCCTCGCTGGCGCGGCCTGCCGGCCGGTGATAAACACGGCGTGATCAACAAGCCCCGCCGCCACTGCAAGGCCGGGCGTGCAAACAAGGGAGGGTCGCCCGCCATGAACGCCAGAACCGTCGCCGTCGCGCTCGCCGCCGTGATGGCCTCGAACGCCGCCTTCGCCGCCGAGATGGCGACGTCCATCGGCCCGGGCGAAGGCCAGGTCGATATCGTCGCCTGGCCGGGCTACATCGAGCGCGGCGAGACCGACAAGAAGTTCGACTGGGTGACCGACTTCGAGAAGAAGACCGGCTGCAAGGTCAACGTGAAGACCGCCGGCACCTCCGACGAAATGGTGGCGCTGATGAACGAGGGCGGCTTCGACCTCGTCACGGCGTCGGGCGACGCCTCGCTGCGCCTCATCGCCGGCAAGCGCGTGCAGCCGGTCAACATCGACCTCGTGCCGTCGTGGAAGACCGTGGACCCGCGTCTCCAGAACGCGCCGTGGCACACGGTTGGCGGCGTGCACTACGGCGTGCCCTACCAGTGGGGCGCCAACGTGCTCGCCTACAACAGCGAGGTGTTCAAGGAGACGCCGGCGAGCTGGTCGGTGGTGTTCGAGGAGCAGACCCTGCCCGACGGCAAGTCCAACAAAGGCCGCGTACAGGCGTTCGACGGCCCGATCTACATCGCCGACGCGGCGCTCTACCTCATGCATCACAAGCCGGAGCTTGGCGTCAAGGACCCCTACGAGCTCAACGAGGACCAGTACAAGGCGGCGCTCGAACTGCTGCGCGGCCAGCGCAAGATCGTCGCGCGCTACTGGCACGACGCCTTCATCCAGATCGACGACTTCAAGAACGAGGGCGTCGTCGCCTCCTCGTCGTGGCCGTTCCAGGTCAACCTGTTGCAGGGTGAGAAGAAGCCCATCGCCTCCACCATCCCGAAGGAAGGCGCCACCGGATGGGCGGACACCACGATGATGCATTCGGAAGCCCCGCATCCGAACTGCGCGTACATGTGGCTTGAGCACTCGATCAACCCGAAGCTCCAGGGCGATCTTGCCGCCTGGTTCGGTTCGGTGCCCGCCGTGCTCGACGCCTGCAAGGGCAACGCGCTTCTGGGCGAGGACGGCTGCAAGACCAACGGGCTTGAGAACTTCGACAAGATCGCCTTCTGGCGCACGCCGGTGGCGAAGTGCGCCTCGCAGCCGGCGGGCTGCGTGCCCTATTACCGCTGGGTCTCCGACTATATCGCCATCCTCGGCGGCCGCTGATCGTTCACCTTCGCTTCGCCGGTCCGCCGCGCGCGGGCCGGCGGTGTGCGCCCGACGGACCTTTCGACGATGACGTCTGCCGTGAAGTTCGAGCGCGTCACGCGCACGTTCGGGTCGGTCCGGGCGGTGGACGATGTGTCGATCGAGGTCGCGGCGGGCGAGTTCTTCGCCATGCTCGGCCCGTCGGGATCGGGCAAGACAACCTGTCTGCGCCTGATCGCCGGGTTCGAACAGCCCGACTGCGGCCACATCGAAATCTTCGGCGAAACCGCCGAGGGCGTGCCGCCCTACCGGCGCAGCGTCAACACCGTGTTCCAGGACTACGCGCTGTTCCCGCACATGAACGTGGGCCAGAACGTCGCCTACGGCCTGATGATCCGCGGCATGAACCGCGCCGACCGTGAGCGCGCCGCGCGCACCGCGCTCGCCATGGTGAAGCTTGCCGGCTACGAGAGCCGCCGCCCGTCGCAGCTTTCGGGCGGTCAGCGCCAGCGCGTGGCGCTCGCCCGCGCGCTCGTCAACCGGCCGAAGGTTCTGCTCCTCGACGAGCCGCTCGGCGCGCTCGACCTCAAGCTGCGCGAGGAAATGCAGGACGAACTGAAAGCGATCCAGCG
>DAIODI010000106.1:0-9992 GCA_036746875.1 Aestuariivirgaceae bacterium
TGAGACCTGCGCGGTCATGCCGACGATGAACGAGTAGTAGACGAAGTCGGACAGCTCCGGCTCGGTCGTCCCCGGAAACAGGAGACCGCCGGAGGTCTCGCCCGGTTCCGGGCGGCCGTAGAACAGCCGCGCGTAGTGCAGCGCCATCACCGTGTGCAGCATCAGCCAGCCGCGCGGCACCGCGGCGATGGCGAGGGCGGTCTGCCAACGTGGGAGCGGCGTGTCGGTCTCGATCAGCAGGAACAGCGACCCGAGGCAGAGCGCGAAGGCCGCCGCCGTGATCAGCCCGATGATGAGGATGCCTTCGTCACTGCTTTCGACGTCGCGCATCACCCGCGACGGCGATGCGCCGCGCCAGGTGAGCCAGGTCGAGGCGAGGTAGACGGCGAAAAACGCGTCCCCGGCCGCGAGAATCCGCGCCTCGTCCTGCATCGGCCCGGTCAGGCGGCCGATTGCCGCCCACACCGCGATCCCGGCGGCGAGCGCGAAGATAAACCGCAAATGGTGACGGCGGTGGGAGACGAGGGCGCGCACGACGAACAAGCCTTTCGACCAAGGCCAGGCTGTCACGAGGCTAGGTTGCGTGTCCGGCTCGTGCAAGGCCGGGCGGGGCGGCGTATGGTGCGCCGCGTCCATCGAGGGGAAAAACCATGCGCGCCATGCGAACCATCCACGTCGTCGGCTGCCATGCGGAGGGCGAGACGGGTGACGTCATCGTCGGCGGCGTGCTGCCGCCGCCCGGCGCCACCATGTACGACAGGATGCGCGCGATGGAGCGCGACTTCGACCATATCCGCCGTCTTCTCATCTGCGAGCCGCGCGGCAGCGTCGCCCGCCACGTCAACCTCATCACCCCACCCGTCAATCCCGGCTCGGACGCCGGCCTCATCATCATGGAGCCGACCGAATACGCGGCGATGTCGGGGTCGAACGCGATGTGCGCCACGACGGTGCTTCTGGAAACCGGCATGGTGGAGATGCGCGAGCCGGAAACCATCGTCACGCTCGACACCCCGGCCGGCACGGTGAAGGCGCGCGCCACATGCCGTAACGGCGTCTGCGAGCGGGTCGAGATCGACAACGTGCCGGCGTTCGCCCACACCCTCGACGCGGTGGTGGAGGTCGAGGGGCTGGGCTCCGTCACCGTCGACGTGGCGTGGGGCGGGATGTTCTACGCCATCGCCGACGCGACGCGGCTTGGCTTCCAGGTGACGGCGGACGAGGCGCGCGACCTGGCGCTGGCGGGCGAGCGCATCCGGCGCGCGGCGCGCGAGCAGCTTGAGGTGGCGCACCCGGAAAACCCCGGCATCTCGGGCGTCACCATCGTCCAGCTCAACCGGCCGTTCGAGGGCGTGGGCAAGGCGACGCGCAACACCTGCATCGTCTCGCCCGGCCGCTCCGACCGCAGCCCCACCGGAACCGGCACCTGCGCCCGCATGGCGGCGCTCCATGCCAGGGGGCGGATGAAGCCCGGCGACTGGATGATCCACGAGTCCCTCATCGGATCGCAGTTCCGCGGCGAAATCAGGGGCGAAACGCGCGTCGGCGGAAAACCCGCCATCTTGCCATCCGTTTCGGGCCGCGGCTTTATCACCGGACTCCACGCCTACATGGTGGACCCGCGAGATCCGTGGCCGGAGGGCTACCGCCTGTCCGACACCTGGGGCGTTTCGGGATCGCTGGCCATGCGCCAGACCTGACCGTGAGCGAAGGAGGCGCGGCTATCCAGACCGCGGCGGGAGTGTTAGAAACCTTTCGCCCTCAATCCGCCTTGTCTTGAGCGCAACTTTTGCCGCGGCGGCGGGCCCCGCGGAACCAACCGGAACCGGTCGATGTCCAAGCGTTTCTTCGTCTTCATGCTGGTTGTGATCGTCGGCCTGCTCGGCGGCCTCGCCTGGTTCCAGCTCGTCTTCCTGCCGGAGATGATCCGCGCTTCGATCATGAGTTCGCCGCCTTCGGTGGTGACGATTTCGGCGGAACCGGCGAAGACCGAAAGCTGGGTTCCGAAGATCCGCGCCATCGGCACGCTCAAGGCCGAGACCGGCATCGACGTGACGACCCAGGCGGCGGGCATCGCCAGGACCATCGCCTTCTCCTCGGGCGACGATGTGAAGCAAGGAGCGCTTCTGGTGCAGCTCGACGACAACGTCGAGCAGGCCGACCTGCAGGCGGCGCAGGCCACGCTGAAGAACGCCGAAAGCGACCTCACCCGCCAGCAGGACCTGTT
The DNA here is from genome assembly GCA_036746875.1 of Aestuariivirgaceae bacterium. Lineage (GTDB taxonomy): Bacteria > Pseudomonadota > Alphaproteobacteria > Rhizobiales > Aestuariivirgaceae > DAIODI01. The sequence continues at coordinate 2,228 of DAIODI010000106.1, forward strand.
CCGGCGCGGAACCGTGGCGCAGTCGCAGCTCGATCAGGCGATCGCCAGGCGCGACGAGGCCGCCGCCGCCGCCGAGAAGATCAGGGCCACCATCGCCCAGAAGCGCATCACCGCGCCGTTCGACGGCAGGCTCGGCATCCGGCGCGTCGACGTCGGCCAGTACGTGTCGCCGGGGCAGGCGCTGGTGCCCTTGCAGTCGCTCGAGGACATCGTCGTGGACTTCCCGCTGCCCGAACAGGACATCGCCCGCGTGAAGCTCGGCCAGACGGTGGAGATGCGCGTGGACGCCTGGCCGGGCGAGGTGTTCTCCGGCAAGGTGGACGCCATCGACGCGCGGGTGAACCAGGAGACGCGCACCATCATCGTGCGCGGCCGCGTCGCCAATCCGGACCGCCGCCTGCTGCCCGGCATGTTCGCCAATCTCGAGGTGGTGGCGGGCGAGCCGCAGACGGTCGTCACCGTGCCGCGCACCGCCGTCACCTACAGCCTCTACGGCGACTCGATCTATGTGGTGAAGCCGGACGAGGCCAAGCCCGCGGCCGCAGCGACGGCGCCGGCCCCCGCCTCGAGCGCGCCGCCGCTCGTCGTCGAACGCCGCTTTGTCCGGGTCGGCGACACCCGCGACAGCCGCGTCGCCATCGCCGAGGGCCTGACGGCGGGCGAGGAGGTGGTGATCGTCGGCCAGCTCAAGCTGTCGCCCGGCGACCTCGTGCGCATCGACAACTCCAGTATCCCGGCCGCCCAGGCGGTCCGGCCGGCGATGTAGGCGCGGGCGGCGAGTGCGACAGCCATGAACGTCACCGACATCTTCATCAAACGCCCGGTGCTCGCCACCGTGGTGAGCCTCATGATCCTGCTCGTCGGCCTGATGTCGCTGTCGCGGCTGCCGGTGCGGCAGTTTCCCGAGCTCACCAACGCCACGATCACCGTCACCACGGTTTACCCCGGCGCCAACGCCGACCTCGTCAAGGGCTTCATCACCACGCCCATCCAGCAGGCCGTGGCTTCGACCGAGGGGATCGACACGCTCTCCTCGTCCTCGGCGCAGAACGTCTCCATCGTGACGCTGACGCTGCGCCTCAACGCCGATCCGGACCGGGCGATGACCGACGTCCTCTCGAAGATCAACGAGGTGAAGGGCGAGCTGCCGCGCGAGGCCAATGATCCGGTGGTGGTCAAGCAGACCGGCCAAGGCTTCGCCCTGCTCTACATGTCGTTCAGCTCCCCGGTGATGAACTCCGAGCAGATCACCGACTACCTCACCCGCGTGGTGCAGCCGAGGCTGCAAACGCTGGACGGCGTGGCCAAGGCAGAAATCCTCGGCGGCGAAACCTTCGCCATGCGCATCTGGCTCGACCCCGACCGGATGGCGGCGCTCGGCGTCACGCCGAACGACGTCGCCGAGGCGCTGCGGGACAACAACTTCACCTCCGCGCCGGGGCAGATCAAGGGCGACTTCGTCCAGACCACGATCAACGCCGAGACCTCCCTCGCCTCGCCGGAGGCGTTCAGCCGTCTTGTGGTCGCCACGCGCGGCGACACGCTGATCCGCCTCGGCAACATCGCCCGCATCGAGCTTGGAGCGCAGAGCGACGACTCAACCTCGGTGTTCGACGGCCTGAAGGCGGTGTTCATCGGCATCTACGCCACGCCCAGCGCCAATCCGCTGACGGTGATCCGGGACGTCCGCAACGCGATGCCGCAAATCCAGCGCGAGCTGCCGGACGGGCTGACGGCGGCCATCGCCTACGACTCGACGGATTTCATCCGCGCCTCGATCAACGAGGTGATGAAGACGCTGGGCGAAGCGGTGATCATCGTGATCGTGGTGATCTTCCTGTTCCTCGGCAACTTCCGCTCGACCCTGATTCCGGTCGTCACCATCCCGCTGTCGCTGATCGGCGTGATGGCGCTGCTGCTGGCGCTCGGCTACTCGATCAACCTGCTGACCCTGCTGGCGCTGGTGCTCGCCATCGGTCTTGTCGTCGACGACGCCATCGTGGTGGTGGAGAACATCCACCGCCACATCGAGGAGGGCATGACGCCCTACGACGCCTCGCTGAAGGGCGCGCGCGAAATCACCGGCCCGGTGATCGCCATGACGATCACGCTCGCGGCGGTGTATGCGCCGATCGGCTTCACCACCGGGCTCACCGGCGCGTTGTTTCGCGAGTTCGCGTTCACGCTCGCCGGCGCGGTGATCGTGTCGGGCGTCGTCGCGCTCACCCTGTCGCCGATGATGTGCTCGAAGCTCTTGAAACCCCAGGATTCCTCGGGGCGGTTCGTGCGCCTGCTCGACGCCGCCTTCGGCCGCCTGAAGTCGGGCTACCAGCGGGCGCTGGAGCGGTCGCTGCGCGGCCGGCCGACCACCATGCTGGTGCTGGCGGGCGCGATCGCGGCCTCGGCGCTGATGTACGCCACGACGCAGCGGGAGCTCGCGCCGGAGGAGGACCAGGGGATCCTGTTCGTCGTCGCCAGCGCCCCGCAGTACGCCAACCTCGACTATCTCGAACACTACACCGCCCAACTGGGGCAGGTGTTCGACACCGTGCCGGAGAAATCCAACTGGTTCGCGATCAATGGCGCCGGCGGCCCGCAAACCGCCTTCGCCGGCATTCTGTTCAAGCCGTGGAGCGAGCGCGCCCGGAACCAGGAGGAGATTCTTGAAGACATCGAACCGAAGATCGGCGACGTCGCCGGCGTCGATGCGTTCGCGTTCTCCCCCTCGGCGCTGCCCGTCGCCACCGACGGCACGCCGATGCAGTTCGTGATCACGACCCCCGGGGACTTCGCCAAGCTCGTTGAGGTGATCGACCGCTTCCAGGAAGAGGCCGACCGGAGCGGGCTCTTCATCTTCACCGATACGGACCTGCGCTTCGACACGCCGCAGGTGGAGCTGAAAATCGACCACGACAAGGCCAACCGGCTCGGCATCCGCATGTCGGATATCGGCGAGGCGCTGGGCGTGCTGCTGGGCGGCAACTATGTCAACCGCTTCAACATGGCGGGCCGTTCCTACGAGGTGATCCCGCAGGTGCCGCGCGACGCCCGCCTCACGCCGGAGTGGCTCAAGCGCTACCAGTTGCGAACCGCCGCGGGCGAGCTCGTGCCGCTGTCGGCGGTGGCCGAGATCACCCAGTCGGTCCAGCCGAACGCGCTCACCACCTTCCAGCAGCTCAACTCCGCCACCCTGTCGGGCGTGCCGTTCCCCGGCCGCACCCTGGGCGAGGGCGTAGCGTTCCTGCAAAACCTGGCCAAGACCGAGCTTCCCGAAGGCTTCTCCTACGACTTCAAGGGCGAAAGTCGCCAGTTCGTGGAGGAAGGCAATTCGCTCGCCATCACGTTCGCGTTCGCCCTCATCGTGATCTTTCTCGTTCTCGCGGCGCAGTTCGAGAGCTTCCGTGACCCGCTGATCATCCTGATCGCGCTGCCGACGTCGATCTTCGGGGCGCTGCTGCCGCTCAACTTCGGTCTCGCCTCCATCAACATCTACACCCAGATCGGTCTGGTGACGCTGATCGGGCTGATCTCCAAGCACGGCATCCTGATGGTGGAGTTCGCCAACAAGCTCCAGGAGGAGGAGGGCATGTCGCGCCAGGACGCCATCGTGCGCGCCGCCGCGGTGCGCTTGCGCCCGATCCTGATGACCACCGCCGCCATGGTGGTGGCGATGATCCCGCTGATCCTCGCCGAGGGCGCGGGCGCGAAGAGCCGCTTCGACATCGGCCTGGTGATCGCCTTCGGCATGACCATCGGCACCCTCTTCACGCTGTTCGTGACGCCGGCTGTCTACACCTACGTCGCCCGCGACCACCGCCGCGAGCGCAGCGCAGGCGGCGAGCCGCCGCCCGCTGCCGAACCGGCAGCGCCCGCGCCCCAGCCGGCGGCCCCGGCGTTGCCGCACCGCCCCCGCGGCGGGCGGCCCCGCCCGCAACCGGAGCCAGCGGAGTAGAACCCGGCGAAACGTTGCGCTACCAAGGCTTACGGTCAGCGACAAGCCGGAGCGGCAGGATGAACGACGGCGGGGAACTCGGCCCGATCATCGAGAAGTTGGTTGTGGTGGCGCTGTTCGCCACGCTGATGCTGGGGGTTCTGACGATCCTTCGGCCGTTTTCGGTGGCTATCCTGTTCGGTGGCATCCTGGCGATCGCCTCTTGGCCGGCGCGCGCGGCGCTGACGCGCGCGGGCGTGCGCCCGGTGTGGGCCTCGGCGCTGATGCTGGCGGCCGCGCTGGTGCTGGTGATGGGTCCGGTCGTCGCCGTCGCGCCGACGCTTGCAGGCGAGGTCAAGGCGCTGTTCGCAGACGTCATGCTGGCGCTTGAGCGCGGGCTGGCCAAGCCCGCCTGGCTGGTGTCGCTGCCGCTGGCGGGACCGTGGATCGACCAGAATTGGAACCGGCTGTTCGGCTCGACCGAAACCATGCGCAGCGCGCTCGCCCCCTATGGCGAATGGCTGAGGGCGGCGCTCGGCGGGCTTGCCGGGTCGCTCGCCGACAGCCTGCTCCAGTTCGTCCTGGCGCTCGCCGTGGCGGCGATGCTGTGGACCAACGGGCCGCAGTTCGGCCATGCGCTTGAACACGTGCTGGAGCGGCTTGGCGGCAAGCGCTTCGTCGAGCTCGCGGCCATCGCCCGCAACGCGATCTGCGGCTCGGTCTATGGCGTGGCGGGAACCGCGATGGCGCAGGCCGTGCTGATGTATCTCGGGCTGATCGTCGCCGGCATACCGGCCGCCATGCCGCTGGCGTTCGTGACCCTGGTCCTCGCCGCAAGCCAGATCGGCTCCGTTCTCATCCACCTTGTCTGGATCGGCGCCGCCTGGTGGCTGCACGAACAGGGCCTCGACGGCTGGCGCCTCTGGTTCATCGCCATCTGGGGCGTCGTCGTCGCCCACATCGACGGGCTGCTCAAGCCGTTGCTGATTGGCCAGCGCATCCGGATGCCGATGGCGCTGGTGATGCTCGGCGTGTTCGGCGGTTTCGTCTCGCTCGGATTTCTCGGGCTGTTCATCGGCCCGGCGATCCTGGCGATCGCCTGGTCGCTGCTCCGGGAGAGGCTCGCGGCGGCCCCCATGGACCCGCTGCTGCACTCAATACACGATGGCGACGCCACCCCACGCTAAGGCATTATCCCGCCCGGTGGCCGCCACTTGGGGGGGTGGGGATCCTAGCCGATGTGCAACGCGCAGCGACAATCCACCAGCGCCAGGAGGGCCAGCATATGGCGCCGCGATACGGCGACGCATCCCTCGGTCGCCGCGAGGCCCGGCCGCGCCAGATGGAGAAAGACGGCGCTGCCTGACCCTGCGATAGCTGGCGAAGCGTTGTGGTTCATCACCACGACGATGTCGTAGAGGCGGTCCAGCCGCCAAAGCCGCTCGTGGCTCGCTGCGAACGGGAGTTGCACGGGTTGGTTGTACTGGGGACGCGAAGGATCGTCGCACCATCCGTCATCAGGCGCGATCGGATGCACCGGGAGCGCCGTTTGGGGCGCCCGCAACCGGTCGGGCCGGAAGAGCACATGCAGCAGTCGAAACAGCCCGCGAGGTGTCGCTCCGTCGCCCTCGCGTTTCACGGTCAAGATGCCTGACCGGCCGATGGCGCAAGGCACGGCGAACCCGCGTGGTCCGGTCAAGACCGCCCGATAGGGCTCCGGCCCAAGCCTTTGGACACGAAGAAGCAATCGCCTCCCCCTTTTTGCAACGCCAAGAAGCGCCTATGTGATCGAAGCGAGGTTCCCAAACCCAACCTAGCAAGGGAGATGGCTGTCGTGAATTCCTCCACCAGGCGTATCCTCATTGTCGACGATGATGTTGCGCTTCGCTCATCCTTGCGGGAGCAACTCGATCTTCTCGGGCATTATGAAATCGCAGAAGCGGGGACGCTTGCGGAGGCGGCGCAGGCGCTCAAGGACGAGATTGTCGACCTGATGATCCTTGACGTGAACCTGCCGGACGGCGATGGGCGCGAGGGCTGCCGGCGCATGCGGTCGCAAGGTTACAAGGGACCGGTGATCATGCTGACCGCCCGCGACACGGAAAACGATGCGGTGCATGGCCTTGAAAGCGGCGCTAACGATTATGTGACCAAGCCGTTCCGCTTCAATGTGCTTCTGGCGCGGATACGGGCCCAGCTTCGCCAGCACGACATCAGCGAGGAAGCGGTCTTCCGGATCGGACCCTACACCTTCAAGCCGGCCGCCAAGGTTCTGATCAAGAGCGACAGCAAGAAAGTTCGGCTGACGGAGAAGGAATCGAACATCCTCAAGTTTCTCTACCGCTCGGGTCAGCAGGTTGTTGGCCGGGATACGCTTCTCAACGAGGTCTGGGGTTACAACCCGGCCGCAACCACCCATACGCTCGAAACGCACATCTACAGGTTGCGCCAGAAAATCGAGGCCAACCCGTCCCAGGCGAAACTGCTGGTGACCGAGCCGGGGGGCTACAAACTGGTGCCTTGATCCGCAGCCGGATCGACGGGCACGTTTGATACTGGACAAGCGCCCTCCGCGCCGCCTCTATAGCTGAGGGGTCGCATTTTTCCAGGCGGTGATTCTGGCATGAGCGTAAGGTCCGATGTCGAGCTCATGCGGGAGATCCCGCTGTTCTCGGAAGTCGAGCCTTCCCATCTTGAGGTTCTGCTCTTCTCCTCCGCCCGGCGTGCCTTGCCTGCCGGGGAGCTTCTCATGGCGAAAGGCGCCCGCGGCGACAGCGCGTTCCTTGTCCTTTCCGGGACCGCCCAGGCTTTCGATGACGCCGGATCGGATCCGGTGGCGTTGGTGGAGCGGGGCGCCTTCCTCGGCGAACTCGCCATGCTGGCGAAGCTCCAGTATCCGGTGACCGTGATCGCCACGTCCGAGCTCTCCGTGCGCGAAATCGGTCACGAGGTGTTCGTTCGTCTCTGCCGGGAGTTCCCCGAATCGGGGCAGCGCATACTGGCCGCCGTGGCGAGCAAACTGGAAACGACGATCGGCACGTTTCGCGAAGTGCAGGTGCTGTTCGATCAGGCGAAACCGTTTCGGAGATTGTGACCTCAGCGGTTGCCGCTGTCGTCGCCGTCCTTCAGGTCGGGCACTTCCACCTCGAACAGCCTGGGGTCGGTCGACTCCGTGCGCTCCACATTGGCGATCGACACGGTGGTCTTGCGCCCCTGGCCATCGATCACAATCCACTGCTGCAACGCCGATTGCACCAGGTCGTAGATCAGCACGAGCTGTCCCGGAACGATCTTGTCCTTCGATTCGATCGTCACCCAGATGGCGCCGTCCCTTTCTTCAACGCCCATGATCTCCGCGTTGTTCAAGTCCACATTCTCCGCGAGGATCAGGTTGAGTGGCGTCGCCGACACCGGGTACTGGTCGGCCTTGTTCTTGGCCTCGTTCTTCACCGTCACCCAGCGGCCGTCGGAGACCACCAGGAAAGGATTTGGCGGCGCATACTCGAACCGCATCTTTCCCGGTTTGCTGATGTAGAACACACCCGTCGAGATGGTGCCCGCCGGGCCGACCTGCGTGAACTCACCCTTCAGGTTGCGCATGTCGTTGAGATAGGTCTCAACCTTGTCCAGCAGCGCCCCCTGCTGTTCCGTCAGCGCCGTCCCGGCGATGGCCGCGCTCCCGGACAACCAAACCGCCGCCGCAAACGCCAACGCCTGGAGGCGCCGGACTGCTCTCGTCGTCATGTCGAATCCTCAGCCTGTGTGAACCTGACTACGTCATGAACTCATAAAGGGGATTCCCCTTTTGGTCGAATGGTGATTCAAGCTCCTTGA
>DAIODI010000107.1:0-9929 GCA_036746875.1 Aestuariivirgaceae bacterium
TTCAACCAGAGCCAGGTGGCCGAGCACGCCGAACTCGCGTGGGTGTTCAACTGCGGCGCCCGTCTCGGCTGGCTCGACCGCATGACGCAGTTCAAGGAAAAGGCCGGCAAGGACAAGGAACGCGCCTCGGTGGGCCTCTACGTCTACCCCAACCTGATGGCCGCCGACATCCTGCTCTACAAGGCCACCCACGTGCCGGTGGGCGAGGACCAGAAGCAGCACCTGGAGCTTTCGCGCGACATTGCGCAGAAGTTCAACGCCGACTACGCCGAGGCGATCGCCGCCGTGACGGGCCGCGCGGGGCCCTTCTTCCCGCAGCCCGAACCGCTCATCCAGGGCCCGGCGACGCGGGTGATGTCGCTCAAGGACGGAACGAAGAAGATGTCGAAGTCGGACCCCTCCGACCTCGCCCGCCTCAACCTCACCGACAGCGAGGACGAGATCGCACGCAAGGTGCGCAAGGCGAAGACCGATCCCGAACCGCTTCCCGGCGAAGCTGAGGGGCTGGACGGGCGGCCGGAAGCGGGCAACCTCGTCGGCATCTACGCCGCCTTGTCGGGCGACAGCGTGGACAAGGTTCTCGGCCAGTTCGGGGGCGGCCAGTTCTCCACCTTCAAGCAGGCGCTGGCCGATCTCGCGGTGGCGAAACTCGGACCCATCGGGCGCGAGATGCAGCGCTTCGCCGCCGACCCCGCCTACATCGACGGCGTTCTGGCCGACGGGGCGGACCGCGCCCGCGCCATCGCCCGCCCGGTCTGGCGGGACGTGCGGCGGATCGTCGGCTTTCTGGGCTGATCCGGAGACCGCGGCGCGCCGGAAATCAGGCGGCATGGACTCGAACCCTTTTCTGGAATAATTCTAAGTTGATCCCATGGCGGCGCATCGGCGTAGGCGCAGGCAAGGAGCTCCAATGTTCATCCAGACCGAAGCGACACCCAACCCAGCCACGCTCAAGTTCATTCCCGGCGCTCCGGTGTCGCCGGGCAACCCGCGCGATTACCGCAGTCTCGACAGCGCCGTCGAATCTCCGCTCGCCGACCGGCTGTTCCGGGTGCACGGGGTGACGGGCGTGTTCCTCGGCTCGGATTTCGTCACCGTCACCAAGGCAGACGGCGAATGGCAGCACCTGAAGCCCGTTATTCTCGGCGTCATCATGGAGCACTTTCTCTCCGGCGCGCCGGTTCTCGCCCCGCAGGCGGCGGCGAGCGGCGACGGCGTGGAGGACTTCGCCGAGGCCGACGGCGAGATCGTGCAGACCATCAAGGAACTGCTCGACAGCCGCGTGCGCCCGGCCGTCGCCCAGGACGGCGGGGACATCACCTTCCAGGGTTTCCGCGACGGCGTGGTTTACCTCAACATGAAGGGCTCCTGTTCCGGCTGCCCCTCGTCCACGGCGACGTTGAAGCACGGCATCGAGAATCTCCTGCGCCACTTCATCCCGGAAGTGACCGAGGTGCGCCCGGTCTGACCCCGGCGCACCGCTCCACGTGCTGATCCTCGCCGTCGACACCGCGCTTGCCGCCTGCTCGGCGGCGATCCTCGACACCCGGTCCGGCAGGCTCCTCGCGCACCGTTACGAGGCCATGGAGCGCGGCCACGCCGAGCGCCTGCCGCTTCAGGTGGCGGCGATCCTCGACGACGCCGGACTTCGCGCCCGCGACATCGGCCGCTTCGCCGCCACGCGCGGGCCGGGGAGCTTCACCGGCGTCCGCATCGGGCTCGCCATGGCGCGGGGGCTGGCGCTCGCCACCGGCCAACCCTGCGTGGGCGTGGGCACGCTCGACGCCATCGCCGCCGCCGCGCCGGAGGCCGCGAGCGCGCCGGTCGCCGCCGCCATCGACGCGCGTCGCGGAGAGGTCTACGTCCAGCGCTTCGCCGGCGCGCCGTCCACGCCGCGGCTTCTGCGCCACGCCGAGGCCGCCGCGCTGGCGGGGCCTGCGCCGGTGATCCTCGCCGGAACCGGTGCGGCGCTGCTCGCGCCGCTGATCCCGGGCGCGGCGGTCTCCGCCGCATCGCCCGTGCCGGACGCCGCCACCGTCGCCCGCCTGGCCGCCACGCTCGATCCCGCCGGGCACGCGCCCGAGCCGCTCTATCTCAGAACCGCCGACGCGAAACCGCCGCCGCGCGCCGCCGCCGCGATCGCCATCGCCGAGGCCGGGGCGGAGGCGTGCGCGCTCCTCGCCACCCTCCACGCGGCCTGCTTCGACACGGGCTGGAGCGAGGCGGAGTTTGCCGCCCTCCTCGCCATGCCCGGGGCCATCGCCCTCCTTGCCGGGCCATCGCCGCAGTCGCCGCCGGTGGCGTTTCTCCTCGCCCGCGCCGGCGGCGGGGAGGCCGAGATCGTCACCCTGGGAACAGCGCCGGCCGCCCGTCGGCTCGGCCTCGCCCGGCGGCTGATCGAGCATCTCCTGGCCCTGCTCGACGGCCGCGGCGCGCAGACGCTGTTCATCGAGGTCGCGGACGGCAACGCGCCGGCGCGGGCGCTCTACGAACGCCTGGGCTTCGCCATCTGCGGCCGGCGCTCCCGGTACTACGACCGTGGCGGGGGGCGAAGCGAGGACGCGGTCGTGATGCGCCGTCCCGTCGCCTCCGGCCCATAACGGCGCCGCCGCCGCGGGCGCGCGGCCCGGGGTGGGGAGTTTGCCATGGCCGCGAAACCGGCTAGAACCTCCCCGCGTCACACCGGATCTGGGAGCAATGACGGCGGAACCGGCCAGAAAGGTGTTCATCAGGACCTACGGGTGCCAGATGAACGTCTACGACAGCGAGCGCATGGGCGATGTGCTGGCGAAAGCCGGCTATGCGCCCGTGGACGCGCCGGAAACGGCCGATCTCGTCGTGCTCAACACCTGCCATATCCGCGAGAAGGCGGCGGAGAAGGTCTATTCCGAGCTGGGCCGCCTGCGCCGTCTGAAGCGTGACAACGAGGGCCTCGTCATTGCCGTGGCGGGCTGCGTGGCCCAGGCCGAGGGCGAGGAGATCGTGCGGCGCGCCCCGGTCGTGGACCTGGTGCTGGGACCGCAGACCTATCACCGCCTGCCCGAGCATCTCGCCGCGCTCGCCCGCCGCCGCGCCCCGATCGTCGAGACCGCGTTTCCGGCCGGCGAGAAGTTCGACGCGCTGGACGGCGGCAAGGGTCCGCGGGCGCTGCCGCGCGGCGTCACCGCCTTCGTCACCGTGCAGGAGGGCTGCGACAAGTTCTGCACCTTCTGCGTGGTGCCCTACACGCGCGGCGCCGAGTTCTCCCGCCCGGTGGCGCGCATCGCCGCCGAGGTCGAGGCGCTGGCGGCGCAAGGCGTGCGCGAGTTCACCCTGCTCGGCCAGAACGTCAACGCCTACCACGGCCTCGGGCCGGAAGGGGATCCCTGGACGCTGGCGCGGCTGATCGCGCGGCTTTCGGCCATCGAGGGGGTGGCGCGGCTGCGCTACACCACCAGCCACCCGCGCGACATGACGGACGATCTGATCGCGGCCCACGGCGACAATCCCCGCCTCATGCCCTACCTGCATCTGCCGGTGCAGGCGGGATCGGACCGGGTGCTCAAGGCGATGAACCGCCAGCACACGGCGGAAAGCTATCTGCGGCTCGTTGCACGCATCCGGGCGGCGCGCCCCGACATCGCGCTCTCGGGTGATTTCATCGTCGGCTTCCCCGGCGAGACCGAAGCCGACTTTGCCGAAACCCTCGATCTCGTCCGCGAGGCCCGCTACGCCAGCGCGTTCTCCTTCAAGTACTCGCCCCGCCCCGGCACGCCGGCGGCGGAGCGCGCCGACCAGGTTCCGGAGGACGAAAAGGCTGACCGGCTCGCCAGGCTCCAGGCGCTGCTCGGCGACCAGCAGAAGGTGTTCAACGCCGGGTTGCTGGGGCGCGAGGTGGAGGTGCTGCTGGAGCGTCCCGGCCGCCATCCCGGCCAGCTTGTCGGCCGCTCGCCGTGGCGGCAGGCCGTCCACCTCGACGGCGCCGGGCTGTCCCCCGGCGATATCGTCACGGCGACCATCGCCGCAATTGGCCAGAACTCGCTTTCGGCCCATAGTGTGATCCAGCGCCCGTGATTCTCGTTTCAGTCCGGAAAGAGGGACACCAGCCCGTGAACGACGGAGCCCCGGCCACTTGAGCCCGCGCAGCCTCGCCAGCCCCGCCTTCGCCCGCGACCCGGCGGCGCGATCCCCTGAGTCCGAAACCTTCACCCTCGCCTTCGACGACAACCGGCTGCTGCCGCTGATCTTCGGCGAGCACGACGAACACCTCGCGCTGATCGAGGACCGGCTCGGCGTGGACATCACGCCGCGCGGCAACCGGCTGGCCCTGCGCGGGGCGGGGCCGGCGCGCGACCATGCCCGCAGCGTGCTGATGGAGCTCTACGAGCGCGCCCGGCTTGGCCTTGAGGTCACTCCGGGCGACGTCGAGGGCGCCATCCGCATGGCCTCGAGTCCGGCCACCGGCGATGCGCCGGACGTGCAGGTGCGCACCAAGCGCAAGATCGTCACCCCGCGCTCGCCCGGCCAGCGCGCCTACCTCGACGCGATCCGCAAGCACGCGCTGACCTTCGGCACCGGCCCGGCCGGCACCGGCAAGACCTACCTCGCTGTCGCCTGCGCCGCCGCCGAGCTCGCCGCCGGCAAGGTCGACCGCATCGTGCTCTCCCGCCCGGCCGTGGAGGCGGGCGAGCGGCTGGGCTTTCTGCCGGGCGACATGAAGGAAAAGATCGATCCCTATCTCCGGCCCCTTTACGACGCGCTTTACGACGTGATGCCGGGCAACCTCGTGCAGAAGGGCATGACCGCCGGCGCCATCGAGGTGGCGCCGCTCGCCTTCATGCGCGGGCGCACGCTCAAGGCTTCGTTCGTCATCCTCGACGAGGCGCAGAACACCACGCCGCAGCAGATGAAGATGTTCCTCACCCGTCTCGGCGAGGGCAGCCGCATGGTGGTCAACGGCGACCCGACGCAGATCGACCTGCCGAACGGCGCCTCGTCGGGCCTTGAGGAGGCCGTGGCGCTCCTCAAGGGCGTCGAGGGCATCGCCCATGTCGGCTTCACCGGGCAGGACATCGTGCGCCACCCCCTCGTCGCCCGCATCGTCGAGGCGTACGAGGCGGGCGGCAAGAAGCCCCGCAGGCGTTGATCGCTCCACCATGGCGCTCGACATCGGCCTCGATGTGGACGGGGACGCGTGGGACGCGTCCGTGGACTGGATGGGGGTGGTGCGCCGGGCGGCGGACGCGGCGCTGGCGGCGGCGGCGGTCTCCGGCGCGACCCCGCTGTCCGTCGAGATCGCGCTCGCCGGCGATCCCGCCGTGGCCGAGCTCAACGGCCGGTTCCGGCGCAAGCCCTACGCCACCAATGTCCTGTCGTTCCCGGCCGCGCCGGTGCGCGGGCTGCCGCCGGATGAGCCGCAACCGCTGGGCGACATCGTGCTCGCGGCGGGCGTGGTGGCGCGCGAAGCCGCCGCACGGCGTCTGCCGCTCGCCCACCATGTCAGCCACCTTGTCGTCCACGGGATGCTGCACCTGCTCGGCCACGGGCACGAGACGGACGCCGAAGCCGAGGCGCTGGCGGCGCTGGAGGTGGCGGCGCTCAAGCGGCTGGACATTGGCGACCCTTACGCCGATCATGGCGTTTGAGAGACGGCGCCCGGGCGGCGCCGGCATAAGGTAATGGACGACGACCCTCCCTCCGCCGCCACGGGCGCGGCCCAAACCGACCAGCGCAGCGATCCGCCGAAACTGTGGGCCAGGCTCCGGGCGCTCATCGCGCCGGGACGCGACGCGTCGTTCAAGCAATCGATCGAGGGGGTGATCGACCGCCAGACGGCCGACAGCATCCGCCCCGAGGCGCGCTCGATGCTGATCAACCTCATCGAGTTCGCCGACCTGCGCGTCTCCGACGTGATGGTGCCGCGCGCCGACATCGTGGCGATCGAGCAATCGGCGAGCGTGCGCGAGCTGTTGCAGCGCTTCATCGAGGCCGGCCACTCGCGCATCCCCGTTTACCGGGAGACGCTCGACGATCCGCTCGGCATGGTCCACGTCAAGGATCTGATGCGCTGGATCAGCGAGCGCGCCAACCTGGGCAAGGCGGCCAAGCGCCGGCGCGGCGCGCGCGCTGCCGACGACAAGCCGCAGCCGATGACGCTCACCGCCGGCGACCTCGCCATGACAGTGCGCCAGACCGGGCTGGTCCGCCCGCTTTTGTTCGTGCCGCCGTCGATGCGCGCGGCCGATCTCTTGGTGAAGATGCAATCGACGCGCATCCATCTCGCCATCGTCGTCGACGAGTATGGCGGCAGCGACGGCGTCGCCACAATCGAGGATGTGATGGAGGAGATCGTCGGCGACATCGCCGACGAGCACGACGAGGCCGCGGAGCGGATGATCCGGCCCGCCGGCGACGGCGTGTGGATCGCCGACGCGCGCACGCCGATCGAGGACGTGGAGGCGCTGCTCGGCCTCGACCTGCTGCCCGACGAGGAGGAAGAGGAGGCCGCCACTCTGGGCGGTCTCGTTTTCTCCATGCTCGGGCGCGTCCCGGTGCGCGGCGAACTGGTGCGTCACGGCAGCGGGCTGGAGTTCGAGATCGTCGAGGCCGATCCGCGCCGGGTGAAGAAGATCAAGCTCCACGCCGCGTCGCCGAAACCGGCGGACGCCGAGAGCCGTGGCGAGGGCGACCTGACCGGCGATGGCGGCTGACGCCGCCGCCGCCGCCGGTCCTGTGCGCTGGCGCGGGCGCGTCGGGCTTCTTCCCGCGCTGGGGCTCGGCGCTGCGTCCGCGCTGGCGATGCCGCCGTGGGGCGTTTGGTGGCTGCTCGCGTTCACCTTCAGCGGGCTGGCGCTCCTCCTCGACCGTTGCGGGGACCGAACCCGAGGGTGGCGCGGCTTCGCCGCCGGATGGGCCTTCGGGTTCGGTTATTTCGGCGTGTCGCTGGCGTGGATCGGACAGGCGTTTCTCGTGGACGCGGAGAGCCATGCCTGGCTGATCCCGTTCGCGCTTACCGCGCTTCCGGCGGCGCTGGCGGTTTACTGGGGCCTTGCGGGGGCGGTGGCGGTTCGCTTTCCGGCGGGCGCGGCGCGAACCGTGGCGTTCGGCCTCGCGCTGGCGGTCGCCGAGTTCGCGCGCGCGCACCTCTTCACCGGCTTTCCCTGGAACGCGCCCGGTTACGCGACCTTCGCCACGCCCGGCCTGATGCAGGCGGCGTCGGTTGTCGGCCTCTATGGGCTGACCCTGCTCGTCGTGCAGTGGTCGCTGGCTCCGGCGCTGGCGCTCGACGCGATCGGGCGGCGGTCATGGCGGCGCGCAGTCCTGCCCGCGCTCGTCGTGGCGAGCGCCCTCGCTGTCGACGCTGCAGGCCGGACGCGGCTTGCCGCGGCGGACGACGCGACCGTTCCAGGCGTGCGGGTGCGGATCGTCCAGCCCGCGGTCCCGCAGACGCTCAAGTGGGACGCCGGCGAGGCGCAGCGGACCTGGTCGCTGCTGCTGTCGATGACGCGGGGCGACGCGGCCGGACCCCAGCCGACGATCGTGGTCTGGCCGGAGAGCGCGGCGCCGTTCCTGTTCGAAGACCAGCCGGAAGCCCTGGCGCAACTGGCGGACGCCGCGCCGCCGGGCGCCCGGCTGCTGATCGGCGCGCTTCGGCGCGATCCAGCGGCGGGCGCCGGGGCCCCGCTGTTCAACAGCATCCTCGCGTTTGGTCCCGGCCCCGTCGTGACGGCCCGCTACGACAAGCAGCATCTTGTCCCGTTTGGTGAATACCTGCCGCTCGCCTCGATCCTCGAACCGCTGGGCCTGCGCCGGAGCGTCAGCGTGCCCGGCGGATTGACCGCCGGCACGGGCGGGCGGTCGCTGCGGATCGACGGCGCTCCGGCGTTCGTTCCGCTGGTCTGCTATGAGGCGATCTTTCCAGACCGTTCACAACCGGAAGGCGATCGGCCTCACGTTCTTGTGAACGTCACCAACGACGCCTGGTTCGGCGATTCGGCCGGCCCGCACCAGCACTTCCAGCAGGCGCGCATGCGCGCCGTGGAGCAGGGAATGCCGCTGATTCGGGCGGCTAACACCGGCATTTCGGCGATTGTGGACGGCTACGGGAGGGTTCGCGCGGAAGCTGCGCCCGGCGTTCGGGCCACTGTCGATTCACCACTTCCGATTGTTCTCGCCAGTACAACTTATGCGCGATTTGGTCCAACAGGATTTCTGGCGCTTTGCCTACTTGTGATTGCAGTCTTGACGCTCGTTTCGCGCCATTGGACGTCAAACTGAATGCTGATAGTCTATTTGTTTACTAGACGAGTTAATTTCATGGTGAATTAAGTATTATACGAGCTTGAAAAAATCATGAAGACATCGAACTCAAAGCTTTGAAGCGTTTTTCTGTTTGCATCTTTTCGTTGAGTGTAATAAAACAAACTCCGTCGCTTTGGATCACGCGCTCCGGGCGAACGGGGAAGGGGTGGACTCCTCGAACGGGAGGTGTCCGCCGGAGTTGTCAGGCCGGGGGCTAACGGTCTGAGGAACAAAAGCTGATGTCCAAACGCAATCCGAATCCAATCGATGTGCATGTGGGCAATCGCGTGCGGATGCAGCGCATGCTCATCGGAATGAGCCAGGAGAAACTCGGCGAGCATCTCGGTCTCACCTTCCAGCAGGTGCAGAAGTACGAGAAGGGCTCCAATCGCGTGAGCGCGTCGAAGCTCTACCAGATGTCCCAGGTGCTGGGCGTGCCGATACAGTTCTTCTACGAGGACCTGCCCGGGGGCGGACAGCCGGGCGCCGGCCCGGGTTTCGGCGAGCAGGGCGGCCAGACGGAGATCATGGGCTTCCTTGGCTCCTCCGAGGCGATCCAGCTCAACCGCGCGTTCAGC
The DNA here is from genome assembly GCA_036746875.1 of Aestuariivirgaceae bacterium. GTDB lineage: Bacteria > Pseudomonadota > Alphaproteobacteria > Rhizobiales > Aestuariivirgaceae > DAIODI01. The sequence continues at coordinate 8,859 of DAIODI010000107.1, forward strand.
GAGATCATCGATCCTGCGGTTCGTCGCCGCGTCGTCGAACTCGTCAAGGCGATCGCCAGGCAGGATTGACCCGCCGCGAAGCCGACACGCGTTGCGGGGCGGACCGCCGGCAGGCCGTCCGTCCTCGCCTTGACGGCAATCCGCAACCCTGCCAGAAGATCGGCCCGGGGCAGGGAGGCGCCACGCCAGCGCCGGTGCGACTCCTGCAGGTCCGCAGCCAGCCCGACCAGCGGCGAATCCCGGGAGATATCAGCGTGGCGAGGAAGAACTACCTGTTCACGAGCGAATCCGTGTCCGAAGGTCACCCCGACAAGGTGTGCGACCGAATCTCGGACGAGATCGTGGACCTGTTCTACCGCGAAGCCGCAACCGCCGGCATTGATCCGCGCGAGATCCGGGTCGCCTGCGAAACCCTCGCCACCACGAACCGGGTGGTGATCGCGGGTGAATACCGCGGGCCCGGTTCGGTGACCGGCGACAAGATCATCGCGGCGGCGCGCAACGCCATCCGGGACATCGGCTACGAGCAGCAGGGCTTCCACTGGGACAACGCCAAAGTGGAGGTGCTGCTGCACGGCCAGTCCGCCGACATCGCCAAGGGCGTCGACGCCGCCGGCGACAAGGATGTCGGCGCGGGCGACCAGGGCATCATGTTCGGCTACGCCTGCGACGAGACGCCGGACCTGATGCCGGCGCCGATCCATTACGCGCATCGCATCCTGAAGCAGCTTTCGGACGCCCGCCGCGCCGGCAAGGGCGACGCCATCAAGCTCGGCCCCGACGCCAAGAGCCAGGTGACGGTGCAGTACAAGGGCGGCAGGCCCGCCGGCGTCACCCAGATCGTGGTGTCGCACCAGCACCTGGATGAGGACCTCACCTCCGAGGACGTGCGCGCCATCGTCGAGCCCTATGTCCGCAAGGCGCTGCCGAAGGGCTGGATCGGCAAGAACACCGTCTGGCATGTCAACCCCACCGGCAAGTTCTACATCGGCGGGCCGGACGGCGACTGCGGTCTCACCGGGCGCAAGATCATCGTCGACACCTACGGCGGCGCAGCCCCGCACGGCGGCG
>DAIODI010000108.1:0-9887 GCA_036746875.1 Aestuariivirgaceae bacterium
GGCCACTGCATGGCGGGCACCATAGCAGCCTCGCGCGGCGGCGACGACCTTGACCGGACGACGCCTTTCCGCCACGGGGTGATCGCCATGAACCAGACGTCGAAACCCGTACCCTCGTCCTTTCCCGGCGAGCGCATCGCCAAGGTGATCGCCCGCGCCGGCGTCTGCTCGCGCCGCGACGCCGAACGGCTGATCGGCGAAGGCAAGGTGACGGTGAACGGCAAGCCGCTCGCCTCGCCCGCCGTCAATGTCACCGAGCGCGACGTGATCGCCGTCAACGGCAAGCCGCTGCCGCTGCGCGCCCCCGTGCGGCTGTGGCGCCACCACAAGCCGGAGGGACTCGTCGTCTCGGCCCGCGATCCGCAAGGGCGGACGACGGTGTTCGAGGCGCTGCCGAAGGAGATGCCGCGGGTGATCTCGGTCGGGCGTCTCGACATCAACACCGAGGGGCTGCTGCTCCTCACCAACGACGGCGATCTCGCCCGCACGCTGGAGCTTCCGGCGACGGGGTGGACGCGCCGCTACCGGGTGCGGGCATGGGGCCGCGTCGACCAGGGCGCGCTCGACCGGCTGAAGCAGGGCGTGACCGTGGACGGCGAGCGCTACGGGGCCATCGACGCCGCGCTGGAGCGCACCCAGGGCGAGAACGTGTGGCTCGTCATGGCGCTGAAGGAAGGCAAGAACCGCGAGGTGAAGCGGGTCTGCGAACACCTGGGGCTGGTGGTCAACCGGCTGATCCGCACCTCCTTCGGGCCGTTCGTGCTGGGCGATCTGCCGCGCGGCGCCGTCGAGGAGGTTTCGCCCAGGGTGCTGCGCGAACAACTGCCCGGCGCATCGAAGCCCGTTTCCCCGCACAAGGCCGATGCGGATCGTCGGCGGAAGGTTTAGGGGGCGCGCGCTGGCCGGCCCCGAAGGCGAGACGCGGCCGACCTCCGACCGCGTGCGCGAGGCGATCTTCAACATCCTCGATCACGGGATCGAGGGCGGCGGCGCCGACGGCAAGCGCGTGCGCGACCTGTTCGCCGGAACCGGGGCGCTCGGCTTCGAGGCGCTGTCGCGCGGGGCGCGGCACGCGCTGTTCGTGGAGGAGGCGGCCGCGGCGCGCAGCGTCATCCGCCGCAATGCGGAGAGCCTGAACGCGCTGGGCCTCGTGAAGGTCTGGCGGCGCGACGCCACCCGGCTTGGCTCGTGCACGCCGCTGCCGCCGTTCGATCTCGTGTTCGCCGATCCGCCGTATGGCAAGGAGCTGGGCGATCGGGCGCTCGCAAGCCTGGTCGGCGGCGGTTGGCTCGCCCCCGGCGCCATCGTCGTGCTGGAGGAGGCGGAACGCGCCGCCGTCACCGCGCCCGAGGGGCTCGCGACGCTCGACCGGCGTGTGTACGGCGACACGCAGGTGCTGTTCCTGAAGGCGACGTAGCGGGCGGGTCAGCGGCCGAACAGCCGTTCGATATCGGCGAGCTTCAGTTCCACGAAGGTCGGGCGGCCATGGTTGCACTGGCCGGAGTTCGCCGTCCGCTCCATCTCGCGCAACAGCGCGTTCATCTCCTCGGCGCGCAACGCCCGCCCAGACCGCACCGCGCCGTGGCAGGCCATCGTCGCCAGCGCCCGCTCGAGCTTCAGCGCCAGCGAGCCGCCAGGCTCCAGCGCCGCGCTGTCGGCGGCGAGGTCCTTCACCATCAAGGCGATGGCCCCTCCGGCGAGCTGCGCCGGAACCTCCCGCACCAGCACCGCGCCGGGGCCGAACCCTTCGATCACGAGACCCGCCTCCGCCAGCAGCGGCGCGTCGGCGAGGAGGCGCTCCACCGAAACGGGATCGAGGTCCACCACCTCCGGAATGAGGAGGGGTTGCCGGGCGATCCCCTCGGCGGCGCGCTCCGCCTTGAGCCGTTCCAGCGTGAGCCGTTCGTGCGCGGCGTGGGCGTCCACGAGGACGAGGCCCGCCGCCGTCTCGGCCACAATGTAGACGCCGTGAAGCTGCGCCCGCGCAACGCCCAGCGGATGATCCGGCGGGGACAGGGCGCTTTCGGCCACGCGGGCGGCGACGGGAAACGCCTCGAACGCCACCTGCGCTTCGGCAAGACCGGGCGCCGGAGGACCGGAGGGGCCGACGGGGGCTTGCGCCTCGAACGACCGCCGCACGGCCGACGAACGGGGCGGCCGGAAGGCGGCGAGCGTCGAAGCCGCCATCGGCGCCGCCGCGCGCGGACCCGACGCGGCAAGCGCCTCGCGGATCGCGCCGACGATCAGCCCGCGCACGAAACCGGAATCGCGAAAGCGCACCTCGGTCTTGGCCGGATGCACGTTCACGTCCACCTCCTCGGGCGGACAGTCGAGGAACAGGACGAGCGAAGGGTGCCGGCCGGCCGCCATCAACCCGGCGTAGGCGCCGCGCACCGCGCCCGCGATGAGGCGGTCGCGCACCGGGCGTCCGTTGACGAAGGCGAACTGCTGCGTGGCCTGCGGCCGCGACACGGTCGGCGGCGAAACGAGCCCCGACAGGGCGAACGGCCCGCGCCGGGCGTCCCCCGCCACGGCGTCGACCATGAACTGCGCGCCCATCGCGGCGCGAACGCGTTGCAGGCGGTCGCCGGCGGCCCAAGAGAAGAGCTGGCCGGAGGAGCCGACGAACGAAAACGCCACCGAAGGCCACGCCAGCGCCAGACGCCGCACCACGTCGGCAGCCTCGGCGGTTTCGCCGCGCTCGCTCTTCAGGAACTTGCGCCGGGCGGGCACGGCGTGGAACAGGTCGCGCACCTCGATTTCGGTGCCGCGCCCATGGCCCGCCGGCCTGACCGGAGACTTGCGCCCGGCCTCGACGCGGATCTCGTGCGCCGCCCCGCCATCCCTCGGGCGTGACACGATCCGCAGCCGCGACACCGCTCCGATCGACGGCAACGCTTCGCCGCGGCAGCCCCGCGTCTCGCTCCGCACCAGGTCGTCGCCGGCGAGCTTCTAGGTGGCGTGACGCTCCACCGCGAGCTCAAGCTCTTCCGCCGACATGCCGACGCCGTCGTCGCTGACCCGGATCAGGGTGCGGCCGCCACCGTGGAACACCACGTCGACGGCCTGCGCGCCGGCGTCGATGGCGTTCTCCGCCAGTTCCTTCACCACGCTCGCGGGGCGCTCCACCACCTCGCCGGCGGCGATGCGGTTGACGATCCCCTCGCCCAGACGGCGGATGCGCAACGCCGGCCTCTCCCCTTGCGGCTCTGCGGGATGGCGGCGGCCTTACGGCAGCGCCGCCAGGTACTCGCGCGTCAGCGCCTTGCCCTGCTCGACGGCGGGCTGGTCGAACGGGTCGATGTCCATCATCAGGCCGCAGACGATGGTCTCGATCATGAAGTGCATGAGCAGCGCCCCGAACGCCCGGTCGTCCAGCGTATCGAAGGCGATGGTGCGCACCGGGCGGCCGTTGCGGATGAACGTCTGCGCCGTCGCCCGCGACTGGCACGACACGAGATCGCCCGCGGTGCGCCCGGCGAGGTAGCCGATCAGCGGGTCCCTGGAGTAGCGCTTCGGCACGCGCGGGCCTTCGCCTTGCGAGCTCACGGAGATCACGGTCAGCAGCTTGTCGTTGGGCCCGTCGAGGAACAGCTGCATCTGGCTGTGCTGGTCCACCGGACCGGCGGCGGCGACCGGCTGGGCGCCCTTGCCCTGCTTGCCGAGGCTCTCCGCCCAGAGCTGCGCGAACCACGCCGAGAACAGCCGCAACCGGTCGCTGTAGGGCATCATCACCACGGCGCCGAGCGGGCTGGCCGCGTTCACCGCGTGGATGGCGGCGGCGCCCACGGCGGGCGCCACCTCGCGGGCGGGCGCGCCCTGGAGGACGGGCGAGAGAACCTCCGCCGCGCCGCGCCGCAGCGCCTGCGGGTCGAGCCCGAACATGATCGCCGGCAGCATCCCGACGTTGGAGAGCACCGAGTAGCGCCCGCCCACGCCGGGATCGTGGTCGAGGATCATCATGCCGTGCCGGGCGGCGATCTGCCGGATGGCGTTCTTGCCCTTGTCGGGCTCGGTGAGGACGACGATGCACTTGCCGGGATCGGCCCCGGCCTTCTGCATGGCCTCGATGGTGACGAGAAGCTGCAGGACGGTTTCCGGGGTCCCGCCGGACTTCGACACCGCCAGCACGCGGCTGGTCTTGAGGTTCAGCTCCTTGAGGGCCTCCTGCAGGGTGAACGGATCGAGGTTGTCGAAGAAGTGGAACCGCACCTCCTTCGCCCCGGTCCCGAACGGCGAAAGGCCGGGAATCCGCCACCCGGCGAACTGGGCCAGCGCCTGCGCGCCAAGGCTCGATCCGCCGGCGCCGAGCACCACCACATCCTTCGCCCCCTTGAGCAGGCGGTCGGAGGCGGCCCGGCAGGCGGCCAGATCGTCGCGGCGGGACGGCAGCTGGAACAGCGCCAGATGGCCCTCGACGTGCCAGCGGCGCAGCGTCACGAGGGCGCGGTCAGCCCGCTTGAGAGCGGCCTCCATGCCGCTGTCAAGCGCGCCCTTGCGGCCGATGGTTGACGCCATCAGGCCGGAGACGTCCTGACGATAAAGCATGGCGTGTTGTTCTCCCCTCCGCCCGGACGCCCGCACTTTATGCGATTCGCGGAGAGGTAACGCAACACGCCGACACGATTTTTTTCTGGGATCGGCCTCAGGTCCGCGGCTGCGGAACGATGTCCCTGGGCCGCCCGACCACGGTGACGATCAGGCCGTCGGCGTCGAGGATCCGCTTCGCCACCCGCTTCACGTCCTCCACCGTCACCGCCTCGATGAGGCCGTTGCGACGGTTGACGTAGTCGATGCCGAGATTCTGCCGCTGGATACCGTTCAACTGTGAGGCGATCTTGCGGTTCGAATCAAACCGCAGCGGGTAGGAGCCGGTGATGTAGGTTTTCGCCTCGTCCAGCTCCTTCCGGGTTGGCCCGTCGGCCGCCATGCGCGCGATTTCGGCGCGGATGATGTCGATGGTTTCCTTCGCCCGCTCGTTCATGGTCGAAACCGACCCCTTCACCGCCCCGGCGTGATCGAACGGCGCCAGCGACGTGTAGATGCCGTAGGTGAGCCCGCGCTTTTCGCGCACCTCCTCCATGAGCCGGGAGCCGAAACCACCCTCGCCGAGGATGAAGTTCATCACGAAGGCCGGGATGAAGTCCGGGTCGTCGCGCTTGATGCCGTTGAAGCCGAAGGCCATCACGCTCTGCGGGATGTCGCGGTCGATCACCTCGACCATGGGGCCGGGCTTCACCTGCGTGTCGGCCACCTTCGCCATGCCGGATTTCGCCGGAAGCCCGCCGAAGGTTTTGTCGAGCAGCACCTTGAGGTCGGCTTCGGTAATGTCGCCGACGACGGCGATCTGCAGCGTGTCGCGGCCGAACAGCCGCTGCGTCAACGCCTTGAGGTCGGCGGCGGAGATCGCGCCGACGGTTTCCGCCGTGCCTTTGGAGGAACGCGCGTACGGGTGTCCGGGGAAGGCGGCCCGCATCCAGGCGTCGGCGGCGATAGACTCGGGATCTTCGGCGGCGCTCTCGATCGACAGAAGGATCTGGCGGCGCACCTTCTCCAGCGGCCCCGCATCGAATCGCGGCGCGGTGAGCGCAAGGCGGAGGAGTTCAAACGAAGCGTCGCGGTTGCGTGACAGGGCCTGGAACGAGCCGGTGAAGTCGTCGAGGCTGGCGTCGAAGCTCAGCCGCATCGCGAGGTCTTCCTCGCGGGTCTGGAAGGCCTGGCTGTCGAGGTCGCCGGCGCCCTCGTCAAGCATCCCGGCGAGGAAGTTCGTCACGCCCTGCCGCTCGGCGGGTTCGGCCGCCGAACCGCCGGCGAACGAGAACTGCATGGCGATCAGCGGGATCGTGTGGTCCTCGACCAGCCACGCCGTGACGCCGCCGGGCGAGGTTACTTCCTTGATCTCGATGGCCGAGGCGGGGGTGGCGGCGACGCCGGCCAGCGCGACGGCGCCGGCGATCGCGCCCAGCGCGCCACGAAACGAGGAGAGCGATAACGGCATGGCGGTTCCTCTGCGGATCGTCAGTTGGCGACGACGGCGGCGGGGCCGCGCGTCAGCACGCCGGTGACGGAGCGGTTGGGCTGGAGCACGGCGCGGGCGGCTTGCGTGACGTCGGCCGGAGTGACGGCCTCGATCCGCTGCTCCCACGCCAGCACGTCGTCCACCGTGCGGCCGGCGGTCAGCGCGGAGCCGAACAGGTAGGCCAGCCGGAACTGGCTGTCGAGCGCATAGACGTTGGTGGCGATGAGCCGGTTCTTCGCCCGCTCGACCTCCCCGGCCGTCACGCCATCCTTGAGCAGCCTTGCGATGGATGCATCCATGGCGGCTTCCGCGGCCTCGACGCCGCCGCCCGGCACCGGCGCGGCGTAGACCACGAACTCGCCCGAGTCGCGATTGTCGCCGTTGTAGGAGGCGCCGGCCTGCGCCGCCACCTTCTGGTCCACCACGAGGTCGCGGTAGAGCCGGCTGGTGGTCGAGCCGCCAAGCAGTTCGGCCAGCACCTCCAGCGCCTCCGCCATGGACCGTTCGCCGGACCCATAGGCGGGCGCAAGGTAGGCGCGCTGCACGGACGGCATCGCCACCTTCGGGTCCTGCATGGCGACGCGGCGGGCGGCGATGGGCTCCGGCTCGGCGGTGCGCACCCGCGCCGGCGGGTCGGCCGTGTTCTCAAGCGGCCCGTAGTGCTTCTCGGCCAGCGCCTTCACCTCCTCCGGCGATACGTCGCCGGCGACGATGAGGATGGCGTTCTTCGGAGTGTAGTGGGTGCGGTAGAAATCAAGCGCGTCTTCGCGCGTCAGCTTCGCCACCTCGTCCATCCAGCCGATGATCGGCTTGCCGTAGGGGTGAGCGACATAGAGCGCCGCGTCCACCTGCTCGCCGAGCAGGCTCGCCGGATCGTTGTCGGTGCGGCTGCGGCGCTCCTCCTTGACCACGTCGCGCTCGGGCAGGACCGAGTCGTCGGTGAGCTTGAGGTTCTGCATCCGGTCGGCCTCAAGGCCCATCACCAGATCGAGGCGGTCGCGGGCGATGCGCTGGAAGTAGGCGGTGAAATCCTGGCTGGTGAAGGCGTTATCCTCGCCGCCGTTCTTGCGCACGATCCTGGAAAAGTCGCCGGGGGCGACCGTGTCGGTGCCCTTGAACATGAGGTGTTCGAGGAAGTGGGCGATGCCGGACTTGCCCTTGGGTTCGTCAGCCGCGCCGACATTGTACCAGACCATGTGCGTGACGACCGGCGCGCGCCGGTCCGGGATCACCACCAACTGCATCCAGTTTTCGAGGGTGAAGCGGGTCAAGTCGGCATCCAGCGCACGGGCGGGGGAGGGGGATCCGGCAGCGAGCATCAGCGACACCACAAGGACAAGGGGAGCGAGCTTCAGCGGGCGCGGCAGGATGAAAGCCATTGCGAACTCCGATCAGGGCTCATGGGAAACTGCATCCGCCGCAAAGCGTCGAACGGCGACCAGCGTTATTGCGGAACGTGGCGACGGCGAGTGCGGATTACCACTGAAATTTCCGTAAGGCGCGGCGAAACGCCGGAGCGGTTACTGATCGCTCCAGATCGAACCCATGTTGAAGATGGTGCCATAGCTGGGGTTCTTCGCCCTGTTTTCGGCGATCTGCTTCTGGCGCAACTCCTCGCGCAACTGCCCCGGAGACTTCGGCGTGCCGTCCGGATTGACCTTGGAAATGCCGTAGCGCTCGTAAATGTCGCCCGCCGGCCGGGCCGGCTCCGCCGCCGGCGGATTAATGTTGGCCGCGGCGGTCTCGGGATACTGCGAGGCTTCCGACGGTTCGGCGACAGAAACGGGGGCGGGTTCCGGTTCGAGCCCGCCCTCCTGGGCCGTCTCCAGCGCCAGCGGCTGGCCGGCCTGCGGCCCGTCGTACGCGGACGGGGATTCGGGGATGACAGCGCCGGGCACGGCCGCCTGGGCGCTTGGCGCGGGCTGGGAACCCGGCGGGCGCAATTGCAGATCAGGCGGCATGGTGAGCGCCTGGTTGGTCGGCACCTCGGATGCGTCGGGAATGTTCTTTCCCACGCCGAAGGTGTTTTGCAGGTTCGTCTCGGCGCACGCGGAAAGGCCGACCGCAACGGCGGCGCATCCCGCGACCTTCCACCACTTCACGGTCAACGTTCTCCCACCCCAATTCCACCCGCCAGACCCGAAAACGAAGTAAAATCGCTCTTTTGGGCGAAAGCATGGCTCCGAGAGTTCACCCGCCCGCGGCGGCGGATTCCCTGCCGTCTCACTGCGCCGGGGCTCGCCCCGAGGATTGATCCGCTCGAAATGTATCAAACAACAGCAGCCCCACACCGGCAACGATGGCCACGTCGGCCAGATTGAACACATACCAGCTGAACGCGCCGTAGTGCAGGTGGATGAAGTCCACAACCGCGCCATGCGCCACCCGGTCGCGCCCGTTGCCGCGCGCGCCGCCAATCACCAGCCCCAAACCCAGCGCGGCGGTGCGCCGGACCGGCGAGGCGGCCCACAGCCAGAGGGCCCCGGCCGCGAACAGGCTCAGCGCAATCAGGAGAATCCGGGTTTCAACCGCATGGCTGGCGAACCAGCCGTAGGAGACGCCGCGGTTCCACACCAGCACCAGATCGAGCACCGGCAGCACCGCCACGGGCTGGCGGCTCTCGATCTCGAGGCCGAGCAGCATCCACCACTTCGAGGCCTGGTCGGCGAGAAAGGCGGCCGCCGCGGCGCCGGCGGCCAGCGCCGACTGCGGCCCCCACAGCCGCCCGGAGAGACCGCCCGTCACGCCGCGGCCTGCGCCCGCCATTCCCGCAGCGCGGCGGCGTCGCGGGCGGAAACGTCGGGGAAGGCGGGGTCGGAGCCGACGTCGTCGGTGTACCGCCAGGAGCGCGCGCACTTGCGCCCGCCGGCGCGCGCCGCCACCACGGCGACGCCTGGAACCTCGGCGAGCCGGAAGGCGTCCGCCGGACCTTCTCCAGCGACAAGGGCGATGCCGGAGGTGATCGCCACCTCCGCCATATCGACGCCGTCGAGCGCCGAGAGCAACGCCGGATCGGCGATGTAGACCTGCGGCGCAGCCTCCAGCGACGAGCCGATGCGCTTGGCGGCGCGCTCGATCTCCAGCGCGCCGGTGATCGCCGAGCGCACCTTGAACACCGCCTGCCACTTCGCTTCCAGCGCCTCGTCGCGCCACGCCGGATCGGGCATTACGAACTGTTCAAGGTGGACGCAGCGGCCCTCGCCGTGGCGGTGCATCCAGGCCTCGTCCATGGTGAACGGCAGGAACGGCGCGAGCCATGTCGCCAGCGTGTCGAACAACCGGTCGATGACGGTGAGCGCCGCCCGGCGGCGCGCCGAGGAGATCGGATCGCAGTAGAGGGCGTCCTTGCGGATGTCGAAGTAGGCGGCCGAGAGGTCCACCGTCATGAAGGTGGAGAGCAGCGCGTGGACGCGCTTGTAGTCGAACGCGTCATAGGCTTCCCGCACGGCGGGATCGAGCGCGGCGAGCCGCGACAGGATCAGCCGTTCGCGCGCCGGAATGTCGGCCGCCGCCACGTCCTCCTCGCGCCGGTGATGGGCGAGCGTCCCCAGCATCCAGCGGATGGTGTTCCTGATCTTGCGGTAGGCCTCGACCGTGTTCTTGAGAATCTCCGGCCCGATCCGCAGATCCTCCGTGAAGTCGGACGAGACGACCCACAGGCGCAGGATGTCCGCGCCCGACTGCCTGATCACCTCCTGCGGCGTGACGGTGTTGCCGAGCGACTTCGACATCTTGCGCCCCTCCTCGTCCACCACAAACCCGTGGGTGAGCACCGCGTCGTAGGGGGCGCGCCCGCGTGTGCCGCAGGATTCGAGCAGCGAGGAGTGGAACCAGCCGCGGTGCTGGTCGGAGCCCTCGAGGTAGAGGT